>NZ_JBHLUU010000005.1:0-99397 GCF_042433785.1 Robertmurraya beringensis
CATGTGATGGACCGTGGCTATGTGGATTACAAAAAAATGGACCATTGGGTGGAAAACCGGATTCCATTCGCCATGCGTATCCAAGCTGGGCATAAGGCGAACATGATAAAATCCTATGAAGTTCCCGCTGGCAGTAGGGTTAAGCTAGACGCCTTAGTCGTCATGGGGAGTAGTTTTAGATCCATGGAACAGCCCCTTCGTCTTGTGGAATTCACGGATGAAGAAGGGAAAGAGTACCGTGTAGTAACCAATCGGTGGGATTTGAAAGCTGAAGAAGTAACTGAATTGTACCGGCACCGTTGGATGATTGAACTATTTTTTAAGTGGATGAAACAACATCTACGCCTAGTTAAACTACAAAGTACCCAACCTCAAGGAATCTGGAACCAGATTTTCTTTGCTATGGCGGCGTACTGTGTCACTTTATATGTTAGGTTAGTTGAGAATAATAAGAAGACCACCTGGAAAGTGCTCACCCTTCTTCGCATCCATGCCGAAAGGACATGGGAAAGTTTTCTCAATGAGTTACACCGGTTACCACAAAGAACATCTAAAGGAAGACAAAAGAGCCATCACCCGCCAAATGAAATTGAACTTCATGATGCAGGTGTGGCAATTGTAAAACAGGTGGGGGTAAGTACTAGTTCAATGGCAAAATATAAAAAACAAAGAAAATAACATCCATTTTTTGGATAACTGGGTTCAAATATAACCCCCTTCACTTTTTGGCTCAAAGTCGAAAAATACATCTGTAAAAATTATACATAAAATCCATAAAAAGTAAATCCATTGTATCCTTGTGGATATTTTTGCAATGGTAATGGAAAATCTCCCCTTATTTACCCCGAAAACGGGCTCCATTTTGCGTCTAACCGGAAAAACTCCGCTTATTCAATGGTGGGTTTTACTTTTCCATATATCAATAAGACCTAAAGGAGCAGTCGTTTTTATTTATAAAAAACTCTTGCATTATTTATAGGTATTTTGTAAGATAAGAATCCGTCCTCATTACTAGTGTATTAGTTAATGAGGATGTTTAAAAAATATTTGAAAACAGAAGTTGACTTCTGCGAATCAAGATGATATAGTAATACATGTAGCCGACAACAACGACTTGAAATTAACTTTTGAAAAAAGTTTTTCGTAGAAGTTGACAACGGTGAAAAGATATAGTAAGATGATCAAGTGCTTAATTGAACCTTGAAAACTGAACAAGACAACAACAAACGTCAACGTTAATTCTAAGTTTTAACTTTTTAAGAGCTAATCTTACTCTTTATTGGAGAGTTTGATCCTGGCTCAGGACGAACGCTGGCGGCGTGCCTAATACATGCAAGTCGAGCGGACAAGGAGGAAGCTTGCTTCCTCCTTGTTAGCGGCGGACGGGTGAGTAACACGTGGGCAACCTGCCTATGAGACTGGGATAACTCCGGGAAACCGGGGCTAATACCGGATAATTCTTTTCTACACATGTAGAAAAGCTAAAAGATGGTTTCGGCTATCACTCATAGATGGGCCCGCGGCGCATTAGCTAGTTGGTGAGGTAACGGCTCACCAAGGCGACGATGCGTAGCCGACCTGAGAGGGTGATCGGCCACACTGGGACTGAGACNACATAAAAAGTAAATCCATTGTATCCTTGTGGATATTTTTGCAACGCTAGTGGAGAAATTCCGTCTATTGACTCAAAAAACGTGAAAATGAGGGATTTTGGTCAGCTTAATCGGAAATTCTCCACTTATACACCCTAAAAATAAGCTCCATTCTGTATTTAACCGGAAAAACTCCGGTTATTTGTATTTCGCTTATACGCTATTTATTTAAGTGCATTGATATACAGAAAACCTCATCAGAAATAAAGAAAGTTTGATTTGTAAGAAAAGTATAAATTAGAAAATTTTTATGCTTGATGGCTAGTGAATAAATTGATAGAATATAAGAAATAAAAAGACTATGTGTAACTGGCGAAACGCGGATAACCGCGAGGGAGCACATGGTGTCGTAGCCGTTCGCCTGGGCAGAGGTAAGGGTTATAACCCTTGCCTCTTTTTGTTCAAATTTATAATAAAAAAGGAGAAACAATATGAGCCCAATTACATTAAAAAAAGTGAACCAAATTAAAACATTAAATAATATTGCAGAAAGCGGGTTAAAAGTCTTCCGTAAGGATAACTTTGCAGTCGACAATGACTGTGAAAATCCGGATGCGATCATTGCTCGTAGCTTTAATATGCATTCAATGGATTTCGGTAGTAATTTAAAAGCAATTGCAAGAGCTGGAGCAGGTGTTAATAATATTCCTGTCGACAAATGCACAGAGCAAGGAATTGTTGTTTTTAATACACCTGGAGCAAATGCAAATGCCGTTAAAGAGATGGTTTTAACTACAATAATGGCTTCATCAAGAAATCTTTTTGCTGGTGTGTCATGGACAAAGACCTTAGAAGGTGAAGGGGACCAAGTTCCAAAGCTTGTGGAAGCTGGGAAAAAGCAATTTGTAGGTAAAGAGATTAAGGGTAAAACTTTAGGGGTTATCGGATTAGGTGCCATTGGAGCACTTGTAGCGAACGATGCCATTGCTTTAGACATGGATGTAATTGGATTCGACCCATTCATTTCTGTTGATACTGCTTGGAATTTATCACGTACAGTCCAACGTGCTTTAACCATTGAAGAATTATTTGCAAACGCTGATTATATTACCGTGCACACACCGTTAACGGATGATACAAAAGGAATGTTTAATCAAGCTACATTCAGTATTATGAAACCAGGTGTTCATATTCTAAACTTCTCACGTGGAGAACTAGTGAACGAAATAGATTTGGCAGTTGCACTTGAAGAAGGAATCGTGGGTCAATACATCACAGATTTCCCTAATGAAAATGTACTGAAAATGGAAAACACCATTTGTGTTCCACACCTTGGTGCATCAACAGCAGAATCTGAGGAAAATTGTGCGATTATGGCGGGGCGCCAAATAAAGGACTTTCTTGAGACTGGAAATATTAAAAACTCAGTGAATTTTCCAAACGCTACTCTTCCATATTCAGGTAAACAACGTGTAGCAGCTTTCCACAAAAATATTCCTGGAATGGTTGGAAAGATCACCTCAGCTCTATCAAGCTATGACTTAAACATTGCAGATATGGTGAACAGAAGTAGAGGGGAATATGCCTATACAATGATCGATATTGATAACAATGTAACGAGTGATATTATTCCTCAGTTAGAAGAAAAAATCGGCTTGATTGAAGGTATTGTTACGGTACGTTTTATTTAAATCCTGTTTACAAAAGATGATACAAATCTATGTATCATCTTTTTTTTTGAATAATATCCATTTAAGTTTCATTTAAGTTAGATCGTGTAAAGTGTAATAGATAGTAGTCAAAGGAGGTTTGCCAATTGAATAAAAAACTAGGAAGGGTCCTTATTATCATTTTACCTATTATAAACCTTGGATTTTTGAGTAAAATCATCTATAACCTAGACAATGACAATATCGTAGAAGCTATATCAGCAGCAGCAGAAAGAGGCGTTTCTATTAGAATCATAGCGGATGGGGAAAATACAGAAAACAAAGATAGTAAAGAAATTTTCGATGATTTAGAAGCCCTAAATATACCGATAAAAATTAATACAGATGAAAAAATGCATATAAAACTAACGATATCAGATAACCAAAACGTCGTAACAGGATCCTTTAACTAAACAAAAGACTCTGCAGAAGATAACCAGGAAGTCCTCTTAACCGTAAGTGATTCGGAATTAGCTTCATCAATGAGTGATACATTTAATGAAATGTGGGATAGTGGTGATTTGGAGGAGTGGTAGAAGTAAGGAAAATAAAGTAGTTAAACACCTCTATACCATTCGTATAGAGGTGTTTTTATATTATTGATACCTGTCCCTAAAAGAAGTATCTGCAATCGTTTCTACACTAAATTCACCGTTGCTATACTTTATTACAGAAACACTGCAATTATCATGGTGCGGATAATCACTCATTTTTGTTAATTGCATTAAATAGTTGCCGATTGTCACTCCATGTGAGAAAACGAGTATATTTCCGCCTTCATTTTTGTGCTTGTCGATGATTTCTTTAACGACTGAGGTTGTTCGTGTATAAAGCTGGGAGTAGCTTTCTCCTTCTGGTGCAGCCATATTTAGGTCGTTAAGGGTAAATAATTGTTGGAGTATATTTCCGTACCGCTCGGTGATTTCTGATTCTAATAGTGATTCTAAAACACCAAAGTTCATTTCTTTCAGGCGTGGATCTGTCTTAGTTGGAAGCTTTCGGTGACCAACTGCATACTTGGCTGTATCAATGACCCGTTGGCTTTCACTAGTATACACCGCAGTAAATTCAATATCATCTAGTCCCATTCCTACAGACTTAGCTTGAGTGATTCCGCGTTCAGTAAGCGGGGAATCACAAAACCCTTGCATACGTTTTTCTATATTATATTGAGTCTCACCATGACGTACAAAATAAAGCTTTACTTCTTTTTCAGAGGACAATCTATAACACCTACTTTTTATTGTATTATTGCTTTGTTACCAAGAATTTTACCATACCTACTGAAGAATTGTTAATTTATATAAGGAGAAGGGAAATTTACACCTTTTGGGTTAATTTTTGTACAATAAACATATAATCGTCCTGTCCTAGTTTACTTTCAACTAATACTAAACTTAAAGTTCTTATGTGCTTATATTGACTTACAGTTAGGAGTGAAGAGCTATGCTAAAGTTAATAAAAAACGGAGAGGTCTATGCCCCAAACTATCTTGGTGTAAGGGATATCCTCATTGCTGACGATAAAATTGCTTTTATAGAGGAGCAAATAAACAATCCTACTTCTTTTGTCCCTATCGAAGTGATTGACGCATCTGGTCAACTTATCGTGCCTGGATTTATTGATTCTCATGTTCATATTATTGGTGGTGGAGGAGAAGGTGGATTCAAGACAAGAACCCCAGAAATTATGTTATCTGATATAACGATGTCAGGTGTAACTACCCTTGTTGGTGTACTTGGCACGGATGGTACAACCAGGAGGATGGAAAGCCTTTTAGCAAAGGCACGGGCACTAGATGAAGAAGGTGTTACCTGTTATATCCATACGGGTTCTTATCAAGTACCAGTTAAAACATTAACCTCTAAAATTGAAGACGACCTTATTTTAATCGACAAAATAATAGGTGTTGGAGAAATTGCCATTTCTGATCATCGATCCTCACAGCCTACATTTGAGGAAATAGTAAAAATTGCTACAGCAGCTAGAAATGGCGGGATATTATCTGGGAAAGCAGGGCTTGTAGAAATACATGTAGGGGATGGAGTGGGAAAACTATCATTGCTAGAAGAGATAATTGAGAAAACAGAAATTCCTGCGAGACATTTCCACCCTACTCATATTAATCGTAATAAAGAATTATTTGCTGCAGGGATTACATATGCAAAAAAGGGCGGGTATGTCGACCTGACGACTAGTACCATTCCTCAATTTTTAGAAGAAGGGGAAGTGAAATGTTCGACAGGTTTAAGATTAATGCTCGAAAATGACATCCCTATTAGTAGTATTACTTTTTCATCAGATGGGCAGGCAAGTCTTCCTTATTTTGATGAAATGGGTGAATTTAAAGGGCTAAAAGTGGGGAAAACGGATTCGTTATTCCGGGAGGTAAGGGATGCAGTCTTAAATGAGAAAATCCCTCTAGAGCAAGCAATTACAGTGATTACATCAAATCCAGCCCAAGTTCTCAAACTTTCTCAAAAAGGGAATATTCAAAAAGGGAAGGATGCGGACCTTGTAATTTTAGATAAAGAAACATTAACGATTCAAACGGTCATTGCAAAGGGTCAAATAATGTTGGCCCAAGGCTCTCCTTTAGTGAAAGGGACATTTGAATGAATCCCACAAGTAAAACCTGTACCTAAGTAGGTGCGGGTTTTTTGTTTTCTCAATTTATGTATTCTATACTTTTAAATTCCCAAATAAGTCAATACCTAGAGCAGAAGGAATGGCTTCACGTTCCTCCCTTATTAGCTCACCCCCTATTGTTTACAAAAATCGTATACATGTTTACTTAACGTAAACAACTTGTATACTTTTGTGTTTACATGTATACAAACCCGTATACAACCCGGTCTAATCGTATGTATACGCGTTTGTAGTGGTTGTTTACAACTATGTATACAAAAAGCCATTTGTTTACAAGCTGTTTACAGGTTTACAATTTCATTTCTTTTCAGCAAGGTTCATTGAATAATCTAGTATTTTCCTATACGCTTTAATAGAAAGATACATAGAAATAATCAGCAACTATGAACTATAAATCTATTAAACGAGAAGGGATGATCTATTATGTCAAACTCTAGAATTGCAGCAGTAGATGTTGGAAATGACTCGATTAAAGCGATCTTTGGGGAGAGGGAATATGAAATTAATATGCCTAATATTGTTGCCAGGGATACGGAAGATCGACCGGTCATTGGAATAGAGGAACTGGATAGTAAAAATCCCTTTGATGGCATCCACATTAAAGTGCATTCTCCTGCTCTAAAAGACAATAATGCCATTTACCGAGTAGGCCATCTTGCAACGAAAAGCAACAATGCAACAGAATTAGATCCTGGAAGTAGCAAATCAGAAGAAGACCAAACATTGGTCATGCTTTTTGCTACCTTGGCAATGGATGCGGTGAAAGAAGAGAATTCGGGTATTTTTCCTAGATCCAAACAAGTGATTGATGCCAATTACACGCTTGGTACGGGTCTTCCACTACGTGAAGTAAAGGAAGGAAAGGATGCGGGATACCGTTCGAAATTAGTCGGTTCTGTGCACCAAGTAGAATTTCTTGTCACACCTAAGTATCAAGGGTTAAAAGTAAATATTAAATTTAATGAAGTGAAAATATATCCAGAAGGTTTTGCAGCTTATATTAATCTTGTGATGGATACCCAGCTAAAGATTATTAATAAGGATTTAATTGATAAAAGAATTCTTATTCAGGACATCGGAGGACTATCCACGGATATTGCAGTGATTAAAAATCGTAATGTTGATGATGATAAGGCACAAGGGTTCAATCTAGGCGTTTCTGAATCTCTAGAAGCCATAAGAGAGGAAATAAGAACAAAGCACGGGGTGGAGTTAGATAGTCGTCGTGATGTTGTTGAAATTATTACTAGAAAGAATGATCGCAATCACATTATGGTGAAAGGCAGCCGTACGAGTGTTCATGACATAACAGATCGGATTTTACTAGAGCTAGCAAAAAAACAATACCGTTTGTTAAGGAATATTTGGCAAAAGAACTCTCAAACGGAAATCTGTTATTTTGTTGGTGGCGGTGCACATGTATTAAAGGACTATATTAAGACACTAAATAATAATTTAGATGGCTATAATATTGAATTTTTTGAAGATGAAAAAGAGAGTATTTGGATGATGGCTAATGCCTATTATAAGCTTATTACGGATTATGTAAGGAAAGTCGAGAAGCCAAAGAAAGCCCAAGAACCCGTTAAGAATTCATAGGTGATCATATGAAAAAATTAGCTTCCAATGAAGTGAAGAGGGGCCAAGCAATCTCCTTTCGAATTCCATCTGATACACCTGATCATTTATTAAAGTATTTACAAAAGTTGAAGGAAACCGAAAGAAGAAATTTTTCTAGTAAAATAGCGGAGTTTGTCATGCAGGGAGTTAGCCAGTCTTCGTCTAAGGAGCAGGAAACAATCACGATTCCCATTCCTCATAAATTAAGCAAATCCCAACGAAACTGGTTAAAGCATGAGCATTCAGAGGCTTTGCTTGGAAGTATCATGTACCAACTTTTAACAGATCCTGTTCGAGCCACCGCTTTGCTAGCGTCCTTGAATAGTAATGCTCTTGATATATCGGATGCCTTATATTTACAGGAAGAGGTATCTGATCTTGATGAACATTTGAATGATCCAATTCCTGAAATAGCTGTTTCAAAAGAGCCCGAGGCGTCAGAAGACGATTTGGATGCCTTTAGTTGGGAAAGTATCAGCCAGGAAGAACCAGAAGCAACGGACGAGGACCAAGATTACGAAAATGACCTTGATAGTCTCTTAGGTGACTTTCTCTCAAAAATGAATAAATAGTCATACCATATCCCTTTATCTATATCTAGATGAAGGGATTATTTATTATCCTAAAAAAATTTCCCAGGAAGTATTAACAACCTTTTGCCACTCGAATGATTATATATATCTTGTAATATACTTACTTTGTGTATTAAGATTTCATAATTAATAAGGTCATTGTTTGTATGGAGGAGATACAAGTGAAGCCATTTTTGATTATTACTCAAGTTCTTTATGTCCTATCTTTACTGCCTTGGTTTGTTATTTGGGGTATGTCTTTTATGAGCTTTGATGCTGGCATAGGTCTCTATAATTCTTTATTTGTCATCACTATTACCTTATATCCAGTTGCAGTCATTGTTGGCTCGATTCTTTCTTGGGTATTCCATCGAAAAAGAAAGAATCTTGCTGTTATTTTTAATTTGGTTCCGCTGGTATGGGTCATTGCCTTTGCTGTATTTATGTTATGGGTGTAATAAAACGAGAAGGACGATCATGATGAGGGATGTGCTCATGATCGTCCTTTCGTTCGTTCATCGTATTTGTCCGTTACCAGACATTATAAATTTCACCGTTGTTAAGGCAGGTAAACCCATTGGTCCGCGAGCATGTAATTTTTGAGTGGATATTCCTATCTCTGCTCCAAATCCAAGTGCTCCGCCATCTGTAAACCGTGTGGATGCATTGTGGTATAGGGCGGAAGCATCTACTAAACTCATAAACTTTTTCGCTGTTTCTTTGTTCTCAGTTACAATTGCTTCAGAGTGCTTGGTTCCGTATGTTTCAATATGGTCAATGGCTTCTTCGACGTTATTAACGGTTTTGATGGCTAAATCTAAGCTTAAATACTCGTTTGCCCAATCTTTCTCTGTTGCTGGGACCGCATTGGGAATATAAGTTTGAGCCATTTCATCGCCATGAACAGTAATACCATGTTTATTAAAAATATCAACGAGATGACTCTTGTTTTTGATAAGCCAGTCTTTATGAATAATAGCTGTCTCTAACGCATTACATACAGCAGGACGGTCCGTTTTCGCATTAATGAGTATGTTTAATGCTTTATCAACATCTGCTTCAACATCAATGTATAAGTGGCAGTTTCCAACTCCAGTTTCGAGTACAGGAATGGTTGCTTGATTTACGACCGCATTTATAAGAGAAGCACCACCTCTAGGGATGAGTACATCAATATGTTCCTTCATAGTGAAAAGCTGCTGAGTAGCTTCGCGAGTTGTACTTGCAATGAATTGAACGGCTTCTTTTGGGACCAATGTGTGATCTAGTGCTTCATGCATGACTTGAACGATTGCTTGGTTTGATGATAAAGCAGATGATCCGCCTTTTAATACAATGGAATTACCTGATTTAAGGGCAAGACCGGTGGCATCAACGGTTACATTAGGACGTGCTTCATAGATCATCCCAATAACACCTAATGGAACAGATACCTTTTCAACCAATAAACCATTAGCTAATGTCCAACTTGATAGAATTTTCCCTGTTGGATCTTCTAGTGTAGCTACTTGTCTGAGACCTTCAGCAAATTCCGATATTCTTTCTTTAGAGAGGGCCAGGCGATCCATGTAGGCGGCGTCATAGCCTTTGGCTCGACCCGTATCTAAATCAAGCTGATTTGCCTCTAAAATCACGTTTGTCTTTTTTTCTAATGCATCGGCTAAAACATGTAATACTTCATTTTTTTCTGCAGTTGATAGTTGGCTAAGGACTTTTGCTGCTTTTTTAGCAGCAATGGCTTGCGCTTCGACACTTGTAAATTCTGTAGTTACTGACATATAACTCCTCCTTTTATATGACCACAGGTAGGGATAGTTCTAATTCGCAAACAAAGTGTTCGATTGGAACAACCTCATCATTACTCAATTCTTCACCTATAGAATTCATTATTCGTTCAAGTTCTTCCGTTGAATAATTCACTACACCTAATCCCACTCTTTCGCCCTGGTGGTCTAAGATTCGAATAACAGAACCTTTTTCAAACCGTCCATTCACCTTCTCAATATGGGAGGATAGAATGCTCTGTTTACATTCAACAATAGAGAGTTTTCCGTGTTCGTTGATGAAAATCTCTCCCTTTGGACCGGAGTGAAAGGCAATCCATTGTTTCTTTTGATCTAAATTAACCGTCTCGGTAGAAACTTCGAAATATGTTCCTTTGGCGGTACCTTGAACAGCATCATTTAGTATATTTGAAATGGTGGCTTTACCAAGAAACGTACGAATACCTGAAGCCATAGCAATTTTCACAGCATCAATCTTCGACTTCATGCCTCCTGTTCCAACCACACTTCCGGATCCACCTGCACCTTGTTCAATTTCAGGTGTGATTTCGTATACTTTTTCTAAAAGTTTGGCCTGTTCATTTTTGCGGGGATCTGAATCGTATAGTCCTTCGATATCAGATAAAATAATCAATTGGTCAGCTTCAATTAAACCAGCCACTTTAGCTGATAATGTATCGTTATCACCAAACTTTAACCTGTCGACTGTGACAGTGTCGTTTTCATTAACAATAGGTATAATTCCTCGTTCTAATAATACGTTTAGTGTGTTTCGAACATTGTGATAGTGAGTTTCATCAGAAAAATCACTACGTGTAATTAATATCTGTGAGGCGATATACCCGTGGGATAAGAAAATCTCTGAATAGGCTTCAATTAGTAGTCCTTGCCCAATAGAGGCTGCCGCTTGTTTCTCTGGGAGAGATGTGGGGCGGTTAATGCAGCCTAGTTTACGATACCCAGCCGCCACAGCTCCGGAGGATACAAATACGATTTCATGTCCAGTATCCTTTAAAAGAGCAATCTCATCCGCTAATTTTTCAAGTTTCCGACGACTAATTTCTCCATGTCGACTGGTTAGAGAACTGCTTCCTACTTTAATTACAACCCGTTTCCTGTTTTCAAGGGTCGTCATTTTATCACTCCTGATACAAATTTATCTTTCCTTACTTATTTGTAGTGGATCTAACTAAGAGACTTTCTTTAATCTGCTCGCTGATTTCTTTTGAACGTTTAGCAGCAAACTCAACCGCTTTAGCTATTGCTATTCCTCCACCATTCAGATCTAATGCCTGTAGGCCAGCAGCAGTGGTGCCATTAGGGGAGGTCACTTTTTCTCTCAAAACGGCAGGTGTTTCATCTTGTTCCTGAACCATTCTTGCAGCACCGACAATCGTTTGAGCGATAATTTGCCTGGTGGTTTGTATGTCAAAGCCAGCTTTGGCACCTTGTAATTCCATATGCTCCATTAAATAATAAAAATAGGCTGGGCCACTTCCCGCAAGTCCTGTGAAAATATCCATATTCTTCTCATCAATCTGAAAGACCGAACCGATGCAATTGAGTAACTCTTTCGTTTCATAGACATGAATTTCTGTTGTTTTATGACCTGGGGATATGGCAGTAGTGGATTCACCGATTGCACTTGATGTATTCGGCATCACTCGAACTACTTGCTGGTCATCATGAAGGTTTTGTTCTAGGTATGTTGTTGTAATTCCAGCTAAAATGGATAAAATAAGTTGGTTTGATTTAATTTGGTGTTTTAAATAGTGTAATGCTTGATCCACATCTTTTGGCTTCATGGCCAAAATAAAAATATCTATTTGGTCAAACGGTAAATATTCAAGTTTTATCCCTCTAATTCCATACTTTGATTCAAGTGCAGTTAGCTTTTGAGCATTTGAACGGTTTGTAGCAATAATGTTTTCTGGTGGAATCCTTTCTGATTGAACTAAACCAGCAATCATTGCTTCAGCCATAGAACCTGCACCGATAAAGGCAACTTTCTTATTGTGTAGCATCTCATCTCTCCAATTTTGTTCGTATTTTTGTTCGTAATTTATCTCAGAATTTAATACTAACACGGTGGTTTCCATATTCAAGGGGTTCAAGAAATGTTAGGAGCATTTCTTCCAATTAGTTAGTGTAAGCGTTAATATATGGAGTTGTAGCCTCGAGAAAGCCTCTCAGCATGATATAACGCGTGTCAGTCGTAAATATCAAGATTTTTCTGATATATCAGGGTAAGTTATAACTAAATAAACGAACAAGAAAAAGCTCTCAAGAGAACATTCTCTCCTGAGAGCTTTGATTTTAATATACTCTTTGAATTCTTCCTTCAGACTTGTAGTCGATAGGGGAAGTTAATGATTTAACAAACTTTACGGTCGCGTCTAAATCCACATCTCCCACTTCCATATCGGTAGAAAGCTTTCCAATGCTTGTACTGATATTGCCGTACATATAGTTGTTTACAACTACACTATACTCTTTTGCTGGGTCAATTGGGGTTCCGTCTGGTAAAGTAATGTCCACGACTTTTCCTATTTTTGCCGAATCGTCATATGTGTACGTATACTTGAATCCAGAGATATGATAGTCAAGACCTCTTGTTGTAATTTGTTCATCTAGGATGACACGTAAATCGGCACCACTTAGATTCACTTTGTTCAGGACATTACCAAAAGGCTGAATAGCGAATAGATCACCATATGTGACTTCACCTGCTTCAAGCGGAGAGCGAACCCCACCACCGTTCATTAATGCAAAGTCAGAATCCATGGCCTCTTTCATTCCATCGGCGATTAAGTTACCTAGAGGCAAATCACTATTTTGGCTAGCAACCGTTGGATATCCTTTTTCAAGGGTAGTAAGAGATTGTCCAACCACCTGTGCTTTAATAGGTTCTACCTTTTCTTTGTACTTTTCCATGATGGCAGCAACTTCTGGATCTGGAGTGTACTTATCTTGGTAAACCGTTTTAATTTCAGCTGATTTTTTGAAAATATCTCCTGTGAAAGGGTCGATTTCTAGGTCGACATCAGAGAAAGCAGAGCCGTAAGAATATGCTTGTACAATTAACTTATTGTCTACAACACGATTCACATACTTATGATTGTGAGCGGCAAAAATGATATCAACCTCATCATTTACTTGTTCTGCAATTTTACTGGCATCATATGCATCTGTGTATCCTTCTTGTTCCGCAGGGTTATGGGCAAGAACAACAATCGCTTCTATATCTTGTGCTTTTAATTCAGCTGTGTACTTGTTAATGGCTGCTACTTCATCTGTAATTTGGAGAGTTTCATTGCCTTTTCTAACAATCATAGAAGGAGTTTCTTGAGTAACAACCCCGATCACACCAATCTTTTGTCCACCCGTCTCAAGTACAGTATATGGTTCAGTAATTAACTCATCGTCTCTTGTATCATAAGCATTTGCTGCTACAAGAGGGAAGTTCATTCCGTCATAACCAGGGGTACCGTTTGGATGGTCTCCACCGTTGATGATTCGTTTTAATTCATCAATTCCTTCATCAAACTCATGGTTTCCTAGAGTACCTGCATCAAAGCCGATTGCCTCTAGTACTTCAATTGTTGGTTCATCTTGGAAAAGAGCCGAAATAAGAGGGCTTCCTCCAATCATATCTCCAGCATGCACGATTAATGTATTAGGGTTAGTAGCCTCTTCTTGTTTTAACGCACCAGCGGTATACTCAATTTGTCCAGCCAATGAAGTACCCAATTTGGTTACCGTATCTAGCTGACCATGTAAGTCATTTACACTTAGGAGCTGAACTTTCACTCCACGGTTAAGGTTAATATTAAAAATACCAAATCCACTTGCATCTGTTTTACCAGTATAAGAGAATGGGCTATTTTCACCAATGTATTGCTCTGCCTTTGGTGAAGTGGTAAACGTTACATTCACATCTCCAGAAATAGGTGCGATTGACCAGTTGTTATCAGCTGTTGGTGTAATGACTTTTTCTTCTGAGATATAGTCCATTAAGATTTGACGGTTTTCATCTGCAGAATCAACTACTAGTTCACTGCCCTTTACTCCAGGGAAGTTACCGCCACCACCAGCACGGTAGTTGTTTGTTACAACAATAAATTCTTGTTCAGGGTCAACTGGCTCACCGTTATATTCTAGGTTTATGACACGGCTAGATTCTGGGTTTACTAGATTGCCTTTTGTATCGTACTTAGCAGGCTGTGTTACATCAATTTGATACTCAACTCCATCAATCACATCGAAGTTATAAACAGGGAAGGATGGATTTAAAAGCGATTGTTCCTCTGTTTTGGCTGGATCAATTTGATTGAATTTCCCTGCAGTCATCTCAATCCATTCCTTAACAACCGATCCTTTTACTTTCACAGCCTTTAAAGTGTTGTCGTAAAGGTATAAATCACCAGCGCTACGAATGGTCAAATCGCCTTGCTTAATTTCTGTATATTCTTCAACACCATTTCGTCCTGCTTTAAATGGCGCACCAACAGAAAGAATAGGAAGGTCTTTTAATTCTGGTTTATTTAGACCAATATACTTTTCTACATACCATTTTTGTGCGTTTGTCACCACTTGAATAGAAGGATCATCTTGTACAAGAGCAAAATAACTATAAATATCATCGGTTGTTGTTCCGATAGGAGTGTTAACATATTCAATGGTTGCTTCGTGATCAGCTGTTACTGCTTTTACAATTTTTTCGTCTGGCTTTACTGTATCTATGGCACGTGTAGAAGATTGAGAGTCCGCAACAGACCATTTTCCTTTAATCTTTTGAAGTGTAAGGTCAATAATACCTAGTGCTCCACCACCGTAACCAGCTTGCACAGCTGCAACGCCATTAATGGTTCCTTTTGCATTGTCTACGCCAGGTAGAGGTTGTCCATCCGCACCTTTAAATAATGCATCTAATGAACTAACATCTTTTGCAGGGAATACTTTATGAGTGTGTGAGAATGTAATGGCGTCAATTCCATCAACTTTACTTAGTGCATAGACGGTATCTTCTGAGTTAGCTTCGCTTCCACTAAAGCCAGAGTGAGCCATTGCGATAATCACATCAGCTCCTTCTTCCTTCATCTTTGGTACGAAACGCTCAGCTGATTCTACGATATTTTTTGTAATGACTTTGCCATCTAAGTTTGCTTTATCCCACTCATTAATTTGAGGAGGGACAAAACCGATATAACCGATTTGGATAACAGCTGTTTTGCCGTTTTCATCTTTAACTTTTTTATTAACGATTTTATAAGGTGTATATTTATTTACATCATTGGTTGGATCGTTATCATGATCATCCACATAAACGTTCGCATTAACAAAAGAAAAGTCCGCATCATCATAAACTTCATCAAGATATTCTAAACCGTAGTTAAACTCATGGTTTCCAAGGGTTGCCATGTCATAACCCATTAAGTTCATGGCTTTAATAGCTGGGTGAACTTCTCCGTCCTCTAAAGGATCGATCTTGGCTTTGTAGGTTCCAAGAGGAGTCCCTTGAATGAGGTCACCGTTGTCTACTAATACAGAGTTATCTGCCTGTGCTCGTGCTTCTTTTACAAGAGTTGCCGTTTTTGCTAAACCTAACTTTGGAGCAGTTGCATTTTTGTAATAATCAAAGTCTAATAGATTCGTATGAATATCAGTTGTCTCCATGATTCGAAGTTCAACTTCTGATTGAACTTTTTCAACGGAAGACTTTGCTGCAAGTACATTAGTTGGTATTAACGGTGCTGCGATCATGCTGAGAGCAAGTGTGCTAGATAAAATCTTATTACCTTTCTTTTTGCTTTGCAGTTTCATCGATCCATCCATCCTTATTCTATTATTGAGATATTTAGGGTCTCTAAGGTGTAATATAGCATGGTTATTGTAAAGGTGGTGTTAAAAAATTATTAGGTTTATAAAGTTGATTATATAGTCCTAATTTATAAAATATTCGACAAATTTCTCTTGGATCCATCTACCTTTTAATAAAATAATCTGATGGGTCTATATAATTAGTTTGTTAAAAAATGGTATAAAGTGGAACGGTTGTTCTATTACTAAATTAACTTGACGAGTTGATCATTAGAATTTATAATATTCTGCAAAGAAATGAACGAAGAAGCGATGAGAGGAATTAGTACATCTTGTACATGTGTAAAGAGAGTGGGGTCCTAGGCTGAGAGTCCCTGCCACCGCTGACAGATCGAACCTGTCCTTGAGCAGTTAGCTAAAACTAACCGTTTCCCCTCGTTACGGGGTTTTGAGAGGCATCCTTTTTAAGGTTGCTAAAAAGGTGGTACCGCGGATTAACTCTTCCGTCCTTTTAAGGATGGAGGAGTTTTTTTATTTAGATGGAGAATTTAGAGAATGAGGGATGGAAGTGGCTAAACAGCGCATTGTTGTAAAAATCGGGAGTAGTTCATTAACGAATTCGCATGGTGGTCTATCAAAGAATAAGATCGCCGAGCATGTGGCGGCACTGTCTAAGCTGAAGAAGGAAGGAAACGAAGTGATTCTTATTTCTTCAGGAGCTGTGGCTGCAGGTTTTTCAGTTTTAGGCTATCAGACAAGACCTGTGACCATTGCTGGAAAGCAAGCGGCTGCCGCTGTGGGTCAGGGCTTACTCATGCAAAGCTACTTTGAAGAGTTTGAAAAAGAAGGAATCGTGTCAGCCCAGCTTCTTCTAACAAGAAATGATTTTTCCCAACAAGAACAATACAATAATGCCTATTCCACATTATCTGAGCTATTAAAACGTGGGGTTATACCGATTATTAATGAAAACGATTCGGTAGCGGTAGATGAACTCACATTTGGCGATAATGACATGCTTTCTGCTTTAGTTAGTGGTTTAATTCATGCCGACACGCTCATTATTCTTACGGATATAAATGGCTTGTATGATGGAAATCCACGTAAGGACCCGAACGCTAAAAAGTATAATTTCCTTCCAGAAGTTACAGAGGAAGTTTTAGATGTTGCGGGAGGTTCTGGTTCAAAGGTCGGTACAGGCGGGATGCGTTCGAAGCTTGAGGCAGCCAAAACGGCTTTATCTGTCGGTGTAAAGGTATTTATCGGCAAGGGAGAAGGGACGGATAAGCTATTAGATATCGTTACTGGAAAGGGCGATGGTACCTATATTGGCTATAACCTAGGGACTTCATTAAAAAGTAAGAAACAGTGGATAGGCATTCACTCACAAATTGCTGGGCGAATCGATATTGATTCGGGTGCGGAACATGCTGTCATTCATCAAGGGAAAAGCCTTTTGCCAGCAGGTGTCAAACATGTTGATGGTTCCTTTACGCGCGGTGATGTGGTAGAGGTATGGAATGAAAAAGGTGAGTTAATTGGAAAAGGGCAAATTAATTATACAGTTGATGAACTTTCCAAAATTAAAGGACTTTCAAGTAAAGAAGCAAATATAGTAAATATGCATAATCGGATTGAAGTTATTCACAGAGATAACTGGGTTACTTTTACGAAGGAGAGGAAACAAAGATGACAGAATTATTAGAAAAGGCACGTCTCGCAAGTACTCTAGCAACTAGCTTAGCTCTTTGTACCACCAACCAGAAAAACGATGCATTGCTGCTTATTGCCAATCAGTTAGTAGAGGATACCCCTTTTATTTTACAAGAAAATAAGAAGGATCTTGAGGCTGGAAAGCAAAGCGGGATGGGAGATCACTTACTCGATCGTCTCCAATTAACGGAAGAACGTATTCAAGACATGGCAGAAGGAGTAAGACAAGTAGCTACCTTATCAGATCCTGTTGGAGAGATTCTGGAGGGATGGGATCGCCCAAATGGTCTTCATATTGAGAAAGTCCGTGTTCCTCTTGGAGTTGTCGGAATGATCTATGAAGCAAGACCCAATGTCACGGTTGATGCAGCAAGTCTTTGCCTAAAAACAGGTAATGCGGTGTTGTTGCGAGGAAGTTCATCTGCGATTCATTCAAATAAAGCGATTGTAGCAGTTATTCACCGTGCACTTGAGAAGAGTGAATGTCCAGTGGAAGCGGTGCAGTTACTAGAAGATACAAGCAGAGAAACAGCTTCCCAAATGTTTAAGTTAACAGAGTACCTAGATGTGCTCATCCCTAGAGGAGGAGCAAACCTCATTCAATCCGTTGTAAATAATGCTTCCGTTCCCGTTCTTGAAACTGGGGTGGGGAACTGTCATATTTATATTGATGAAAGTGCTAATCATAAAATGGCCATTGATATTGCCATTAATGCGAAAACTCAGCGTCCATCTGTGTGTAATGCGGCAGAAACGATCCTTGTTCACCAAAAATGGGCAGATCAGCATCTAGAGGATTTAATAAAAGCGTTACAAGAGAAAAAGGTGGAAATACGCGCAGATGAAAAGGCAAGACAAATGGATAAAGATTTACTTCCTGCTACTGAAGAAGATTGGGAAACAGAGTTCTCAAACCTAACAGTAGCGCTTCGAGTGGTATCTCATGTCGATGAAGCAATCAGTCATATTGCTAGCTATGGCTCAAAGCATTCAGAAGCGATCATTTCAGAAACTGCTGAGAATGTAGAGACATTCTTTAATAGAGTTGATGCAGCAGCCCTATATCACAATGCTTCTACAAGATTTACCGATGGCTTTGAATTTGGTTTTGGGGCAGAAATAGGGATTAGTACGCAAAAGCTTCATGCACGAGGTCCAATGGGCTTACCTGCTCTTACCTCTACCAAGTACATTGTTCGAGGAACCGGACAAATAAGAGAATAAAAATAGTCAAAAAGAGAGTAGCAGACTTTTCGAACTACTCTCTTTTTGGTTTAAATTTTTCCCAAAACAAAAGGGTAATTATGGTAGTATATATAGGGAGAACAATCGTATTAACCGAAATGCAATCCTGGTTTAAAGGAGTAAGTATGAAGGAACTTTATACGGAAATTAATAAGAAACTGTATTATTTTACGATAACTGTTGTTATTGCCATTATGTTAATGGGTCTATTAGTAGACAATCCATATTATAGTCAAGATGGATCAGCTTTTTTTCTCCATGCATTATTTCTCACATTCTTTGCTGTTTGTTTATTGTTGTACCCGAGAAATACATCTCATTATTGTCGATTGCTCATCATGATTACATCATTTATGTACTTTTATTCATTATTCTTTTTATATCCTGATACCTGGTCAAACTTTATCTTTTTATGTCTTGTTCCAGCTATATCGATTTTATTTTTTGATCCAAAACTCTTTTACTTTTCACTGGCACTTAATAGTTTTGCGATCCTAATGACGTTCCTATATATCATACTTGTTGATCAAGGTGCTCATTATTCTTATATTCAAGAAGATCTAGTGGGAAATATAATTAATTTTTTTGGTAGTCAAGCCATCATTTACTTTATTTTTTATATTTCCTATGGTCGTTTAAAGAAACAACAACTATATTTTCAACAAATAAAACAGGCAGAGCGTTTGAAGACGACTGGACAACTTGCAGCAGCAGTTGCTCATGAAATCAGAAATCCTTTGACAGTAGTTAAAGGATTTTTACAGTTTTACGAGCAATCCAATGAAGTAGATACTGAGTTGAAGAAACATTTTCATTTAATGGTAGATGAGTTGAATACAGCTGAACAGGTTATATCTCAATTTTTATCGATTGCAAAGCCAGCGAAGGAAAAGGAGCTAGAACCGGTAAATATCAGGCAGGTTCTTCAAAGTGTAACCGATTTGCTCCATTCCTACGGGCTATTACATGATAATCAAATCGAGTTACAAATTGTAGAAGATTCCTATGTCGCAGCTAATACAATTGAGATGAAACAATTATTCATAAATATTATTAAAAATGCAATCGAAGCATCGAATATTGGTGATGTGGTCGTAGTGGCAGCTTCAAAAATAAAGGATATGGTTGAAATTAATATTATTGATTATGGTCAAGGGATGACAGAGAAGGAAATTGAGTCTCTTGGAACTCCATTTTATTCTTTAAAGAGTAAAGGGACAGGACTGGGAATGATGATTTGTTTTAATATCGCAGAGAATTACAAAGGAAAAATAAGCTTCAAAAGTACAAAAGGAAAAGGAACAACCGTTACCATTCGTTTTCCGTCCCTTATATAAACGTCCGAACTCGGGCGTTTTTTTTGTACGCAGTTTTTTAGAAAAGTAGATTGACAGATTTGTATATACAAGTTAGAATGAAAACGTAAACAAAACATGTATATACAAGTTTTCCGAAATGTAAGCGAATTTATTTCCCTTACTTGTTTCATAATAAAATTGTTTGGTAACTTTTTACCAGGGAGGAATACGAATGAGTAATTATACTCAACCAGCAAAAGACTTGCTTGAACATATCGGTGGTAGCGAAAATATTTCCGTTGTTACCCACTGTGTGACAAGAATGCGCTTTGTTTTAAAAGATCCAAAAAAAGCAGATATAGATAAGATTGAGTCCATTAAGCTTGTAAAAGGAACCTTTACTCAAGCTGGACAATTTCAAGTGATCATTGGGAATGAAGTATCGTCCTTCTATAATGAATTTATTAAAATAGCAGGTGTTAGCGATACCTCTAAGGAAGATGCAAAACAAGCAGCAAAGCAGAATATGAACTGGCTTCAAAGAATGATAGCTCACCTTGCAGATATCTTTACTCCATTAATTCCAGCCATCGTTGTTGGGGGGCTTATTCTTGGATTCCGAAATGTAATCGGTGACATCAAAATGTTTGAAGATGGAACAAAGTCTTTAATCGAGATTTCTCAATTTTGGGCTGGAACTCATGCATTTCTATGGTTAATTGGGGAAGCGATCTTCCACTTCTTACCGGTAGGGATTACATGGGCAGTTGCTAGAAAAATGGGAGCAACGCCGATTTTAGGAATTGTATTAGGGATTACGCTTGTATCACCACAGCTATTGAATGCTTATGGTGTGGCAGGTGCAACGGAAGTACCATTCTGGGATTTTGGTTTTGCCAAGATAGACATGATTGGTTACCAAGCACAAGTGATTCCAGCGATTTTAGCAGGTATAGTTCTTTCATTCCTTGAACTAAAACTACGTAAGGTCGTTCCAAATGCGGTTTCCATGATTGTTGTTCCATTCTTTGCCCTAGTACCAACGGTATTAATTGCACATACCGTACTTGGTCCAGTAGGTTGGGCAATTGGTTCTTTCATCTCTGACGTTGTATACTCTGGTTTAACTTCTGCAGTGGGCTGGTTATTTGCAGCTGTATTTGGATTTGCTTATGCACCACTTGTTATTACAGGTTTACACCATATGACGAATGCCATTGATCTACAGTTAATGAGTGAACTTGGTGGAACGAACCTTTGGCCAATGATCGCTTTATCAAATATTGCTCAAGGTTCTGCTGTTCTAGCGATGATTTATATTAACAGAAAGAACGAAGAGGAAAAGCAAGTGTCTATTCCTGCAGCTATCTCTTGTTATCTTGGTGTAACAGAGCCAGCGATGTTTGGTATTAACTTGAAATACGGCTTCCCATTCCTAGCTGCCATGATTGGTTCATTGGTAGCAGCTGTGATCTCGGTAGGAAGCAATGTTATGGCAAACTCCATTGGAGTGGGTGGTCTTCCTGGAATTCTTTCGATCCAACCACAGCATATGTTAACATTCGCTATTGCGATGGTTGTTGCAGTCGTTGTACCATTCATCTTAACGGTTGTATTTGCCAAGATGAATATTGGAAAAGTATCTTTTAAAAGAAAATAATGTCGAGAGGAACAATTCTTTGTTCCTCTTTTACTATTAAATAAGGGCTGGTGCTACAAAGATGACTCAACCTTGGTGGAAAAAAGCAGTTGTATATCAAATTTATCCAAAAAGCTTTAATGATACGACGGGAAATGGTGTAGGAGATATTAAGGGGATTATTGAGAAATTAGATTACTTGGCAACGCTTGGGGTAGATGTGGTTTGGTTAACACCAATATATGAGTCTCCACAGCGTGACAATGGATATGATATTAGTGATTATTTCCGTATCTATGAGCCGTATGGGACGATGGAAGACTTTGATTCTTTATTAAAAGAAGCTCATAACCGCGGGATTAAAATTATTATGGATATCGTTGTAAACCATACATCAACGGAGCATCAATGGTTTATTGAATCGAAGTCTTCAAAGGACAACCCGTACCACGAGTATTATATATGGAAGGATGCGAAAAATGGCGGGGCTCCGACCAACTGGGAGTCAAAGTTCGGCGGAAATGCGTGGCAATATGATGAACAAACCGATCAATACTATTTACACTTGTTTGATGTGACTCAAGCGGACTTGAATTGGGAGCATGAACCGGTTCGTCGAGAAGTTTACGATATGATGAAATTTTGGCTAGATAAAGGGGTGGACGGCTTCCGTTTAGACGTGGTGAATTTGCTCTCTAAGGATCAGCGCTTCTTAGACGATGATGGATCAACCGGTCTTGGAGATGGTCGTAAATTCTATACAGATGGTCCCAAAATTCATGAGTACCTACATGAAATGAATCAAGAGGTATTTTCTCACTATGACATCATGACCGTTGGAGAAATGTCTTCTACTTCTATTGATAACTGTATTAAGTATACAAACCCAGAGCGAAAAGAGTTGGATATGACCTTCAGCTTCCATCATTTAAAGGTTGATTATCCAAATGGAGAGAAGTGGACAAAGGCAGACTTTGATTTCTATAAGCTGAAGCAAATCTTATCTGACTGGCAAGTGGAAATGAATAAGGGTGGCGGTTGGAATGCCTTATTCTGGTGTAACCATGATCAGCCAAGAGTGGTGTCGCGTTTCGGAAATGACAAGGAATATCATAAAGAGTCAGCTAAAATGCTTGCCACAGTCATTCATATGATGCAGGGTACTCCTTATATTTATCAGGGAGAAGAATTTGGAATGACTAACCCCAATTTCACTTCTATTAATGAGTATCGTGATGTGGAGTCATTAAACATCTTTGAGATTCTCAAAGGAAAAGGCATGGCCGAACAAAATATTCTAGATATCTTAAAGCAAAAATCACGTGATAATTCGAGAACACCTGTTCAATGGAATGATGAGGAGAATGCAGGCTTTACAACGGGTACTCCTTGGATTCAACCAGCAGCAAACTACAAAGAGATTAACGCAGAAAAGGCAATGGCCGACCAAGATTCAGTTTTCTATCATTATCAAAAGCTTATCCAGTTAAGAAAAGAGTACGATATCGTGACAGACGGAAATTATGAGTTGCTTTTAGCCAATCATGATGCTATTTTTGCTTATATACGAAACAATGGTGATGAGAAGTTACTAGTTGTGAATAATTTTTATTCCAAAGAAGTAGAGTTTCTATTACCTGAGCAAGTGGATACGGAAGGTGTAACGAGCAAGATTTTATTATCCAACTATGCTGACTCATCAGAAGATATGAAGCAAATGAAATTAAGACCGTATGAGTCTGTTGTGTACTATTTAAAAAAGTAAACTGGAGTTTTTAACATGACAAATAAGTATTTAACGATCCATAACGATATTGTACAGCAAATAGAAGCAGGGAGAATTGCCCCTAATACACTTTTGCCCTCTGAGCATGAGTTAAAGGACCGTTACAATACCTCGAGAGAAACGATCCGAAAGGCACTTAACCTACTGTCACAAAACGGGTATATACAAAAAGTGCGCGGAAAGGGCTCGATTGTCATTAAAAGCACAAAAGTAGATTTTCCAGTATCTGGTCTAGTCAGTTTTAAAGAATTAGCAGATAAAATGGGACAAAAGCCGGTCACCATAGTTCACGAACTGTCGCTAATGAAACCTGATCCATTCATCATGAAGCAGTTAAATTTGTCTAGTAAGGACCAGATCTGGCAAGTATTTCGTGTGAGGGAAATGGGTGGGGAGAAGGTTATCCTTGATAAGGATTATCTGAATAAAAAATTTGTTCCTGCTTTAACAAGAGAAATTTGTGAGCACTCCATTTATGACTATCTTGAAAATGACCTTCAGCTAAGTATCAGCTTTGCGAAAAAAGAAATTATCGTGGAAGAACCGACAGAGGAAGACCGGAAGCTATTAGATTTAGATGGTCATCACAATATAGTGATTATAAAAAATTATGTGTATCTGGATGATGCGAGTTTGTTTCAGTACACCGAATCCAGGCACAGACCAGATAAATTCCGCTTTGTTGACTTTGCGAGAAGAAATCATCTATAAGGCGAACCCGCCTTCTAGTTTTATAGAAGGGTTCCGTTTTCGGTTGCTCTAATGAAAGGACGTATGAATATACGTCTTTTCTTTGTTTAGGTTAACGTTTCTACGTAATTAGATTAACTTGTTAGGTCAAGAGGGTCCGTACTATCGATTGGGGATCACCTGTGCTGATAAACGGAGAAATTCCGTTTAAATTAGAATTTATTAATAAAAAAGGCTAAATAAACGGAGAGATTCCGCCTATTGCCTTGAAAAATTCGAAAAAGGGGGATTTTCCTTTGTATAAGCGAAAAACCTCCCCTTATTTATCCCAAAACGAGCTCCATTCTGCATTTAACCGAAAAATCTCCGTTTATTTTACTATTGATGGTTACTGGATTAAGGACAAGCCCTTGCTTTGTATCGATTACGCTTCCGAATTAATCATATTTACAATTTTTTCGCATATCTCATGAGTGATAAGAGAGTCGTCGATAGATGGGTCTGGTGTAGAATGTGTTTGAACGCATTCAATAAAATGGTCCATAAGCTGGTAAAAACCACGCTTATATAGCGTCGGTTCCCAGTCACCGAATTTTGTTATGCTAACTTCTTTATCATGATATCTGGTTGTTTCTACTAAGCTATTCACGACAAATTTCTGATGCCCACACATATATTCAATGATTTCCTCTGTTACACCACCGTTACGATTCATGATTCCGATGGCTATACAACCATGACCAATTAGCTGGATAACGAGCTGATTTAGTGTGTCACCGCTTCTTACATACTCAACCTTTACATCTTTAACCTCAGTATCCATAAGAAACCGCAGCGTATCAACGACATGGATAAAATCCTCTACTACAAATCTACGTACATAATCAGGAGCTGCAAAGCGATTCTTTTGCATGATAATCAGGTTTGGTTTCCCGTGTTCCTTTAGTTCTTTCACACGAGGGATAAATCGTCTGTTAAAACCCACCATGGCAATTTTCCCCTTGTCCTTAGCTAACCTAACAATTCTCTCTGTTTCATGAAAGTTCATCGATATGGGCTTATCAATGTATGTATGAATCCCATGATCAAGCAACTTTTCTGCTATTTCAAAATGTCCCTCTGTCGCTGTGCTAACAATGGCAGCATCAATTTCTTTTGAAAGTAATTCGTCAATCGTCTTCGCTGTTTCTTGAACACGGTATTTGTTAGAAAGACGATTAAGTGTCTCTACATTTCTCGTACAAAGGACAAGCTCAATTCCTTCTTTTTCAGAAAGAACGGGTATATATGCTTTTTTTGCGATATCTCCTAATCCAATGATTCCAATTTTCATAAAAACTCCTCATTTCTATACTTATAAAAAACCCCACAATTCCTATTGTGGGGCATAAATTCTTAAATCTCAATATCTACACCGATGCTATCAAGTCTTCCAACTTCGCGGATGAAGGCAGCAACTTCTTGGTGTTGTTCATTTATTGTATAGGCTTCAACGGCAGCCACATTTTCGAAGCGAACCATGAGAATGACCTGATATTCTTTACTTTTTTCAGAAAGATTGAATGCAGCTTGAACTTCAACTACTCCAGTAATTACTTTTTCCAATGCTTTAAAGCGTTTGATGACTTCTTCCATTTGTTCCTGTGTTGTTGTTTCAGCGAACTTTAATAATACAGTACGTTGTATCATGTTGAACCTCCTATTAATTACATTTTCTTTTCTTGTATTCTATAATGTTCGAGCATATATATCAATAAATACACGAATTTCCATTTTTACTACAGAAAAGGTGTTCATTCGGCAAAATTATTTTCAAGATGAGACAAAACTAGTCAAAGGGGAAAATTCTCATTCCTAGAAATTAAACTAGTACGCAAATTTCTAGTAGTTTTTACTAGATAGTTATATAGAAAGCTAGTTTTAAGGGAGGAATACTTGTTGAAGATAGCTAAGAACATAAAAAGTATTTTGGGAGTTCTCTTAATTACTCTGTGGATATTTACAACAGCTGTCCCAATTCAAGCGATAGTGAAAAATGATGAGGGGCAATCTTCTGTTACCGTAGACAGTGAGAATGCTTTTATACAGTTTGGAGATGCAAAAATTGCTTCCTATGAGGGAACAATCTCTGATCCATTAAAAGTGGAGGGAGATCTAATGGACCTGAATAATGTGGTGAATCCATCAGTGTTAGCCTACCCGTCCTCCTTAAGCTTTGGATTAGTTCGCCCGGTTGGAAATCAAACGTATAAGATGACCGTTACGTTAACGAACCCAACTAACGAGGAGTTAGCATATACCATTAGCAATGATAAAAATGTAAAAGTGACTGATATGGAAGTAACCATTCCTGCTAAAAAAAGTATGGATATTACGGCAGAAGTGGTGAAACATGGTACTCATGCAAGTGGCCAAGAAGGTACACCAACTTTCGTTAGCGGTTACTTGGATGTAAGCTCATCTGAGGGTAAAATTCGTATTCCATATCAATATGTTATTTATAACCGTTAAAATATATATAAGGAAATTGCCGGGGGGAAGGGCAATCTCCTTTTTCAAAGTTAAGAGATATTATTATTATTATTAAGGTTATGCTGTAAAATTCCCATCATAACTTAGCATAATGGCGGATCTTACTCCATCCATTTCGGAAATATTGTTGATGAAGCTCATGTCATTTTCCCTTACGCGGATTTCATAAGTGACTTCATACTCATTACCTGGCATTACGGATTTTGATTTAATCGTATGCTTTTTCGAATTCTCTGATACGACATGTTCTAATGACTTTTCAATCGAGTGGCCATTGTATCGTACGACTAATAGATATGGATTTTCCACTTTAATACGATTTCCAAAGAAGATTAGAATGGCTCCAATGAGTAGTGAACCAAGAACAGCAAGTGGCACAAAGCCAGCTCCGCTAAGAATACCTACAATAATAGCCCAGAACAAGTAGACGATATCAATTGGGTCTTTGATCGGTGTACGGAAACGAACGATGGATAAGGCACCAACCATACCAAGTGATAATAATACATTAGATGAGATACCGATAATGACTAATGATGTGGCCATTGACATAACAATAAGTGAGATATTAAAGGTGTGTGAATAGATCACACCTGTGAACGTCTTTTTATATACCCAATAGATAAAGAGACCAATGACTAATGATGCGAATAATCCAATTAAGGAATCGACGATTGAAAAGCTGCTCGTTTGTTCAAGAAACTTAGACTTAAAAATATCCTGAAAATTAATTGTATCCATTTTTTATTCCTCCAATGATGTTAACCGAACATACGGCTTATTTGATATTTTGAATAAGTGCCTCTTCGTCTGTCATGAAGCTGAACTAACTGCTTGATGACATCAGGTAAAAACTCATCGTACTTTACTTCTAAAATGACAATACCAGGGGTCGTTTCTACCATTGGTACATCTGGATTTAAAAGATTATTGTTTCGAAAGCTTGTCTTAACGGAGCTATCGAATGTGACTCGGACATTCCCATACTCGTAAATGAAAACCTCTCTCTCATAATCCACAATGGTCACGGGTTTGATTTGTAGGAGATTCATCTGCATATATAAATCTCTCATCAATGGTCGTGAATCATTTTCCATCCAAGCGATGTCACCGATTCTTACCTTTTCGTATTCATCAATGGTCATACGACATTTTTGTTTATAGGTCATATTGTTTCGTTTGCTCTTTTTTTCGAGATTAATGTAGCTCGTGTTATGGTCATACAGACGAACACGGAACTTATCTCGTTCGAAAAAACCTTCCTTCTTTTGTTGAAGCACTTTATTATCAAAATTATCGAAGTATACACTTCGGATTAAGTATTTCCCGTCATTATTAGCGTTTGGGTCAGCCGTCATCACATGCTGTAACTTGCTTCTTAATAAGTAGCAATCCATTTTTGTGATTTCATGCTTAAGTTCATATCTTCCTTGAACGCCATTTAAGGTCATTGCCTTCAACCTGTTCAACTCCTTTATGTTAGCGGCTTGATTCACATTATCGGTGGGCAACCTTAAACAAACCTTAAAAGGGAAATGACAATTGAAATTTTTTGAAAAGGAAAGCTAGTAAAATAGTAGTAATAATTTTTTCCGTTGAGAAACGGAAAAAAGATAGATATAAATGAAATCGCTTTCAATGTAATATGAAATCAACAAGAAGATAACAACACATCTTCTTAATCAAAAGAACTTATCTCTGAATAATTTACTAATAAGCAATAAAACACTTTAGGAGGAATTTATGATGAACATTCTATTATGCTGTGCAGCAGGTATGTCTACAAGTTTACTAGTAACAAAAATGGAAGCGGCTGCAAAAGATCAAGGACTTGACTCAAAGATTTGGGCGGTAAGTGCGGATCAAGTAAAAGCGAACATCGATCAAGCGGATGTACTTCTTCTTGGACCACAAGTTCGTTACCTTTTACCTCAAATGCAACAACTAGGAAAAGAAAAGAATATCCCAGTTGATTCTATTAACCCAATTCACTACGGAATGTGTAATGGTGCAGAAGTATTAAAAACAGCAGTATCTCTAAAAAATAAGTAATTCTATTAAATACTCTATAAGTAGAGAAGGGAATGAAACGTGATGAATAAATTTCTAGGTTTCCTTGAATCAAAGTTTATGCCTTTTGCTGGTAAATTAGCGGCACAAAGACACTTAGGTGCCTTAAAAGATGGAATCATCCTAGCAATGCCAATGATTATTATCGGTTCTGTATTCCTAATCTTAGGTTTTCTACCGATTCCTGGTTATGCTGAATTCATGGCAAGTGTGTTCGGAGATCAATGGTTAGCGAAATTAATGTATCCAACCGATGCGACGTTTAACATGATGGGTCTTATCGCAGCATTCGGTATTGCGTATCGTCTAGCTGAGCGTTATGGCATTGACGCCATTACAGCTGGGGTCATCTCACTGTGTGCGTTCTTACTAGCTACACCTTTCAATGTTCCGTTTACTCCAGATGGAGCAACAGAAGCAATTGCAGTTGGCGGAGCGATTCCAGTTGCATTTATGGGAAGTAAAGGACTTTTCGTTGCGATCTTAATCGGTTTATTCTCAACAGAAGTGTATAACTTCATTCTTAAGAAAAATATCGTTATTAAAATGCCAGATAGCGTTCCACCGGCAGTAAGTAAATCGTTTGTTGCACTTGTTCCTGGTTTTATTGTTATTACTTTTATCTTCGTAGTTCGTTTAGTGATTGAATACTTTGGAATCAGCAGTATTCACGACGTAGTTCAATTAGTACTTGGTAAGCCACTTGGATTATTAGGTGGAAGCTTAATCGGTTCAATTGTTGCCTACATGCTTATTATGATGCTTTGGTCAGCAGGTCTTCACGGAACAAACATCGTTGCAGGTGTACTAAGCCCAGTATGGTTAATGGCTACAGAAGAAAACCAAATTGCGTTCCGTGCTGGTGAAGAATTACCAAATATCTTTACATCACAATTCTTTGAAGTATTCGTCAACATTGGTGGTACTGGTGCTACATTTGGTCTAGCTATGCTCATGCTTTTCTGGGCAAAGAGCCAACAAATGAAGGCGCTTGGTAAATTATCGGCTGGTCCTGGTACATTCATGATCAACGAGCCAATCATTTTCGGTACACCAATCGTAATGAACCCATTACTAATCGTACCATTCTTCTTAACACCAATCGTGTTAATCATTGTGACTTACTACTCTATGAAATTAGGTTTAGTTGCGAAGCCAGCAGGTATTGCAATTCCTTGGACAACGCCGCCAATTATCGGTGGATACCTTGCAACTGGAGGTAAAATTTCAGGAGCGGTTATGCAGGCTGTCAACGTCGTTATCGCTTTAGCTATCTACTTCCCGTTCTTCAGAATGTGGGATAAGATGAAGCAACAAGAAGAAGGCGGAGCAAATAATTCATCTAAAGTGAGCTAATTCATATCAAGACATAAAAACAATTAGTCTCACATGAGTACATGTGAGACTAATTTTATACGGAGGGTTTTAAAATGGCATCTATGGAGGAAACGATATTTCAGATTATTTTACATGGTGGAAATGGGAAGAGCTGCTCAATGGAGGCAATTGCAGCTGCGAAGCGTGGAGACTTTACTGAAGCCCGAGCAAAGTTGCAAGAAGCGGCAGATGCCCTAAACGAGGCACACCATGTTCAAACATCATTAATCCAGGGTGAAATCAGAGGAGAAAAAGTAGAAATCTCTCTATTAATGGTTCACGCACAGGATCATCTCATGAATGCCATTACCATGAAGGATTTAGCAACAGAATTTGTGGATTTATATGAGACGATTAAGTTAGAAAAGGTATCTGGCTAATGATAATAGTCAAAAATGATTAAAGGTGTGGGTTAAAACAATCCATGCCTTTATTTTGTTTTAAAAAAGAAGACCACATATGTGATCTTCTATTTTGGTAATTTCACTTTAAAGGTGGTTCCTTTGTTTTTATTTTGACTTGCCTTGATTGTTCCTTCATGCTGCTTAACAATCCAGTGAGCAATAGATAATCCTAGGCCGACTCCACCCGTTTCTCTTGAACGAGCTTTATCTTCGCGATAAAAGCGGTCAAATATATATTTCATATTTTCTTCCTTGATTCCGATCCCCGTATCACTCACTTCAAATACAATTTTGTGATCTTCTTCATATGTTTTCACACCAATACTATCATTTTCGCCGGTATACTTTAACGCATTATCAAGCAAAATGACAAGAAGTTGATGTAGTCGGACTTCATCGGCTTCCATTTTCATGTCGCAATTCAGCTTAAGCCATAAATGCTTGTCCTGTGATTCCGCAATTTCGATATAAGGAGCACAAACGTTTTTCACAAAGGTATCCACATGAATGGTTTGCTTCACCAGCTGTGTTTCAGCAGAATCCGCACGAGCAAGGGTTAATAAATCAGAAGTAAGCTTCGATAGTCTTCTAGTTTCGGATAAGCTTAGTGCAATATTTTCAAACTTGTTCGCTATTTTCTCCTGAGGGGAAGTTAACAAAAGCTCGAGTTTATTTTGAATAATCGTCAAAGGTGTTCGTAATTCATGTGAGGCATTCTCCACAAACTCAGCTTGCTTTTTCCATGATAGAATAATTGGTTGCATCATCTTTTTCGATAAAATATAACTAGCTGAAATAGAAAGAACGATAAAGACGATAGAAAAAATAATGATTAGCTTTTGGAAATTATTGATGATTGTTTCTTCCGCGTCGGTATTGATCAGTAATTGTACATAGGCCACTTCATCATCTTCGTTTGTATCTTCAAACAGCAAATATCGAAAGTGGTATTGATCGTCTATAGTTATATTGGTTACCGTATCAAGATTGTTTTTATCTAGAGTAAAGTCTTGTAAATAACTTTCGTAAAATAATGATCCAATTTGATCTCCCTCAATAATTTCACCATCTTTATCCCAATTTAAGATAAAAATACGTGGGTTTTTGATTGCCCTTTGGTCGTTATTTGGAGGAGTACGATCGATACTATCTAAAGGTCGGTCTCCATTAGTAATATCTGATAATTCACTCATATGCTTCTCTTTTACCATTAAAAGTTCTTCGTCCGTCTTTTTAAATAAAGTTCCTTGAACCTGGCTGAAAATAATAATTCCAAAAATCGTGAAAATAATCGTAAAAGCAATAAGGTTAAAGATCATAAACTTGAGCTGTTGGCTTCGGAAGATTTTCTCCTTAAACATTTCCTTCACCATCAGAAAGCATATAGCCTAACCCTCGGAAGGTTTTGATATATTGATCATAATCGTATTTTTTTAAGTTTTTACGTAAGTTACTCGCATACACTTCCACAACCGTCGTTGACGTATCTGACTCAAATCCCCATATTCGGTCAAAAATCTGTTCCTTCGTTAAAATTGTATTTTTATTATTGATTAAATACTCAAGTAAATCGAACTGTTTTCCATTAAGTTTTATCACTTCTTCCCCAATTGACGCCGTTTTGTTTTTTAAGTTTAACTGTAATTCTTTAAAGGACAGAATATTTTCTTTAAAGGAGCCAACCGACCGGCGTACCATTGCTTCTAAACGAAGTAAAAGTTCTTCACGATGAAAGGGTTTGACTAAGTAATCGTCTGCACCCACCTTAAATCCTTTGATCTTATCATCTATGCCGTCTTTTGCCGTTAAGATAATCACAGGCGTCGTAATATTCTTCTTTCGGAGTTCCTCAAGTACCTCGTATCCGTTCATATGTGGCATCATGATGTCTAATATAATCACATCAAATATATTTTGTTCCGCTAAGTACAATCCTTCTTCACCATCAAATGCTTGTTCAATCTGAAACATTTCCTTTGTGGTTTCCTTAATTGATTCCGAGAGGACTTTGTCATCTTCTATAATTAATAAATTCAATTTTGTCGCCTCCTTTACCGAATTGTTTTTCATGAGTTAATTAAGTTCGATTATAGGGGCAAATGCGTGAAATGCAAATTATTTCTTGTTTATAAATTTTTTTAAGGTTTTGTTAAGGTTGGACAAACATAATAGGCTTATCAAATCGAAAAGGAGCCAAGTTGATGAAACGAAAATATAAATTTACGAAGTTAATTGCACCTTTATTGTGCACCACATTATTATTTGCCTGCAGCAATACAGAAGAGGAATCAACTTCAAATTCAGGTACAAGTACAGCTACAGAGGTTAATATAGAGAGCTTAAGCACACTAGGAGACAGCGACATACAATCTGTTGTAAGTGGACTTGTTAGCTATAGTGACGATGATCTTTATACAGACTGGGAAAATGAAGAGGTAACGAGTATTCAGTTGAATGGATCAACAGCAACCTATGAAGGATCTGGCGGTGTAGTTGTTTCAGGAAGTACCGTTACGATTAAAACAGGTGGCGTATATGTACTTAGTGGAACATTAGCCGATGGTCAAATTGTTGTAGATGCAGAGGATAACAATACCGTTCGCCTCGTATTAAATGGAGTAGATATTACTAGTAGTTCTTCAGCCCCGATTTATGTGAACAATGCAGAGAAGACAGTCATATCATTGCCTGAAGGAACGGAAAATACCGTCACAGATGGAACACAATATGTGTACGATGATGTAGAAGCAGAAGAACCAAACTCAGCTATTTTTAGTAAAGGCAATTTAACGATTAATGGTGAAGGAAAGCTTGTCGTTGAAGCGAACTTTAATAACGGAATTACAGGGAAAGATGATCTGAAAATTACTGGTGGAAATATCGAAATTACCGCTAAGGATGATGCAATTGTTGGACGGGACCTGCTAGCTATTAAGGATGGAACGTTCACCATCACAGTCGGTGGTGATGGCATGAAAACGACCAATGATGAGGATGCGGAAAAAGGAAACCTTGCGATTGAAGGTGGAACATTTAACATTACGGCAGAAAATGATGGACTTCAAGCCCAAACTTCTCTATATACATTAGGTGGAGACTACACCATTACATCGGGTGGAGGAAGCCCTGAGACGGTGGCAGCAAATGAAAATGCTATGGGTGGAAGAGGCCAAAGTGAATCAACGACTACGACAACAACGACAGAAACAAGCAGTTCAAAAGGGTTAAAGGCAACAGCTGAGCTCGCTATCGCTGGTGGAACGTTTAACATTGATTCACTAGATGACGCCGTTCATAGTAATGGCAACGTCCTTATTGAAGGTGGCGAAATTACAATTGCAACGGGAGATGATGGGATTCATGCGGATTCTTCAGTCTTAACGAAAGGTGGAAATATCACCGTTACTAAGAGTTACGAGGGAATTGAAGGTGGAGTCATTGCAATTGCAGATGGGATCATCGATGTAACGGCAAGTGATGATGGACTCAATGTTGGTGGCGGAGTCGATGGATCCGGCATGGACATGGAGAGCAGCACATCATCGGATATGTTGCTTCAAATCAGTGGTGGGTATGTGTCTGTCAATGCACAAGGCGATGGACTTGATTCGAATGGAAACTTTGTTATGACTGGAGGAATGGCGGTTGTAAGTGGTCCAACAAATTCTGGAAATGGTTCATTAGACTATAATGGGACATTTGAAATCTCAGGAGGATTATTAATTGCAGCTGGTAGCTCTGGAATGGTCCAAGCAAGCTCTGACACGTCTGAGCAAAATGGCATTCTGATGACATACCCAGCAACTCAAAGTGCAGGTACACTAATACACCTAGAAGATAGTGCAGGAAATACAATAGCCACTTTTGCACCAGATAAAGAATATTCTTCTGTATATATCAGCTCGACGGATTTAGCGAAGGACTCTAGCTACACATTATATTCTGGAGGAACTTCAACAGGTACGGAAACAAATGGTTTATACACGGATGGAGAATATAGTGGCGGCACGAAGGTGGTCGAGTTCACCATTTCTGATGTCGTAACCTGGCTGAATGAATCAGGAGTGACAGAAGCCCAAAGCGGTATGGGTGGAATGGGAGGCCGTGGTGGCGGCGGAATGAGAGGCGATGGAGGAACACCTCCTGAAGGAATGGAACGACCAGACAGAGGTACAGCACCAGATGGAGGGACTCCACCAGATCAAAGTACGACCGACCAAAGTACAACAACGGGTGATAGTTTATAAGAACTGGTAAAAGGTAGAAGGGACTCCTTCTACCTTTTTTAACATGGAATATGCCTTTGGTTTTTTACATCATAAAGTCCTTGAGCAGTAAGTTTAATCTCTGGAATGACGGGTAGAGACAAGAAGGAAACCGTTAAGAACGGGTTGAATCCTTCACCTACACCAATTTCTTCGAGTGCAAAGGTTAGCTTATTTAAGCCAGCGTACACTTCTTCATATGTGCCCATTGAAAGAAGGCCAGCAATAGGGAGGTGTAGAGAGGCCAACACTTCTCCATCTTTCACAACCACAAGTCCGCCCTGCATTTCTTTTATTTTTTGAGCAGCAAATAAGATATCAGAGTCGCTTGTTCCAGCGACCACTAAATTATGTGAGTCATGTGCAACCGTCGAAGCAATCGCTCCATTTTTCAATCCTAATCCTTTGACGATTCCTAACCCAATTTCATTGGTGTAATGATGCCTTTCAATGACTGCAAGCTTACATTGATCTTTTACAATAGAAGATTCAAAACAACCTGTATCGTTTACTATCACTTCTTCAATGAGATGATTGGTTACAAGGCTGTTTTTATTGATTTCTATAATATTGGCTTTGTTTTCAGTAATAGGAAGATGTAATGCCTCTTCGGTAAAATCATGAAAACAAACGGTATTAACATATTCAGAAGAGATATCTACTTGCTCATTTTCTGGGAAATAAATTAATTGCCCATGTTCAACCATAAGATTTCCATCTTTAAATACATGGGAGATGCTTACGGATTCTAGATCATCTAGCAGTAAAAAGTCCGCGTCATATCCTGGTGCAATCGCTCCTTTTTCCTGTAAACCAAAGCATTCAGCTGTATTAATGGTAGCTAACTGAATAGCCGTAAGGGGGTCGAGTCCTTCCGAAATGGCTAATCGAACATTGTAATCAATGCTTCCCTCATGCAGGATATCATCAAGATGCTTATCGTCTGTGACAAATAGACAGCGTCTAGCATTTCGTTCATTCACAACAGGAAGCAGCTTCTTTAAATCTCTAGCAACGGTGCCTTCTCGAATCATAAGGTACATCCCGCGGCGCAAACGTGCCATCGCATCTTCTGCCGTGGTACACTCATGGTCGGTACGCACACCAGAAGTCATAAAGACATTAATGTCCATATCGCTCAGACCGGCAGCATGACCATCAATTTTTGCGTTTAACCGCTTGGCTTCATATAGCTTATTTAACATCGACTCTTCCGCATTTTTCACGGCGGGAAAATTCATCACCTCTGCTAAACCGAGCACTCTTGGATGGGAAAACAAGGGGGACAAGTCCTCAATCTCAAGTGTGGCACCCGCTAACTCAAAGCTAGTGGCAGGTACGCAGGAAGGAAGCATAAAGTAAAAATTGAAGGGGAGATTTTCCGATGTATCTAGTAAAAGTTGAATGCCTTTTACACCCAGTACATTGGCGATTTCATGAGGATCGGCAACAATAGTGGTCACTCCTCTTAAAAGCTCAACCTTCGCAAATTCCTTCGGAGATACCATAGATGATTCAATATGAACATGACCGTCCAGAAAAGCAGGGCATACGTATCGGCCGCCTGCATCAAATTCCTTTTTACCAGAATATTGCCCTACACCAACGAAAGCTCCATCTGTAATGGCAACGTCACCTTCATAAATTTCGCCGGTAAATACATCAATAATCTTGCCATTTTTTATAACAAGATCAGCCTCTATTTTCCCTGAGGCTGCTTCAATACGTTGTTTTAGTTTGTTTTTATCCATACTCTCCTCCTAGAGTGTCTATAAGAGACTAGTATTCTGTTTTGTCAGATGATACTTCCCACATTTTAAAAGGTAGATTATACTCGTCAACCGTAATTTGATTCATCATAATCGTTCTATCTTCAATTGGCAAGCTAATTTCTTCATAAATAAAGTGATCATCAAAGCCAATTTTAGCAGCTTCCTCTTTCGTACACGCATAATAGACGGCCTTTGGTCTCGCCCAATAAATCGCTCCGATACACATCGGACAAGGCTCGCAACTTGTGTAAATCTCACAATCTGTCAGTTGAAAGCTGCCTAAATAGGAGCAAGCTTCACGAATCGCTTGAACCTCTGCATGGGCAGTAGGGTCATTGCTGCTGGTGACCTCATTTTTGCCTTTACCGATAATTTCCCCGTCCTTAATCACAATTGCCCCAAAAGGACCACCATGATTACTTAACACATTTTCACACGCTAACTTAATCGCTTCATTCATAAAAAATACTTTTTCCAATAGAATCACCTTTTCTGATGTAGTGAATGATTGATTAAAAAACTAACCTTTGTAAAAAGGTTAGTTTTTTTGGGTTGGAGGGCAAAAGAGGTTTCATATAATTGGTGGGTTTATTTCTGTATTATATGTATGTTTGAATATTCTGTCTGTTATGTTGTGATATTTTTTAACAATAAAAAAGCTCTTACCTGAAAAAGGTAGGAGCAACTTGTCAGATTATTTACGCTGAGTTTATTATAGTGTTTTATAGGTATAAAGAACCAGTTGATTTGAAATACCTAAAATATATTCACATTATTATTTCTGAAAAATAAGGAGTGTAAAAAGGGAATGGATGAATAAAAATAAAATAAGGGAGTAAGAAGAGTTTGCGCTGTTTTAATATAATATTTACCTAACATTACCTAGTGTTAAATTTACATAAAACCTCTTTTTTTTTCATTTTTTTTAGTGTAGAATACTAGTAAATAAGTAATGTTTATCACAGAGTCTTTTTCATTAAATAAGGGCGCGAAGAAATATGACTTGTACGTGGGCACCTGAGTCATATTGAGCGATTGGTGCAACCGACCTTTACAACTACATTCCATTGAATGAGCTGTAAAGGTTTTTTTATCCCCAAATTTAAGAACAAGCTCTCGAAAAAACATAAAAAAATTAAAAGGGGACCTTTCTTCATGTTAAAATCATTAAAGAAGAAAATGAAAGACCAAGCTGGTTTAACGCTAATTGAACTACTTGTTGTTATTGTTATTTTGGGGATTATTGCTGCTGTTGCGATTCCGATGGTTATGAGTCAGAGACAAGAGGCTGAGGATAATACAGATTTACAAAATCTGAAACTTGTTCAAGATGCAGTAAATCGATTTAATGCAGTTGAGGGAGTATGGCCAGGGAGTACAGACGAGGTAATAACTACTACTGAGCTAGTCCCAGAATTTCTAAATGAAATTCCAACAACATGCGCTGATGGAACTACTGCTGCAGAATTTAGAATTGATGGTAATGGTGTAGTTGAGTCTAGCTGTGTAACTACTCCATAGAGAAATAAAAGCTGTCGCGTCTCTGAGACTGTGGCAGCTTTGTTTTTAAGAGAAATCTCTGAAAGGAGCTAAATGAATTGTATATATTTGATTTATTTATTATCTTATTTTCCCTCGTATTCGGTAGCTTCTTCAATGTAGTAGCCATCCGCCTACTAAAAAAAGAATCCATCTCCTACCCACCATCCCACTGTACCTCCTGTAATCACAGGTTAGGTTTCTTTGATTTATTTCCTCTATTTAGTTACCTATTCATTAAAGGTCGTTGTCGTTATTGTAAAGAAAAAATCTCTCCTCTATACCCATTAGGAGAAGCTATGACTGCGATTATATTTTTTGTTGTTTACAAAGAAATAGGGCTTACTTCAGAACTAATTCCTGCCATTCTTTTATCAACATTATTAATTCTTTCTGTTTTAACAGACATCCGTGAAAAATTGATTCTAGATGTGATTACTCTACCAAGTATTGTGGTTCTTGTTATTGTACGTTTCTTCATCGGAGAAGAACCATTTTTAACTTACTTACTAGGCAGTGTAGTTGGTTTCGGTTTGCTCTTGTTGCTAGCTGTTGTCAGCAAAGGCGGCATGGGTGGCGGTGACATTAAGCTGTATGCAGCTATTGGAGTGGTACTCGGTCCAGCACTAACTGTAATGAGCTTGGTTTTAGCCTCGTTTGTAGGAGCCATTGTTGGAATACTATTAATCGCATTAAAAATTGTTAAACGAAAAGAACCGATTGCCTTTGGGCCTTCGATTATGATTGGAACATTAGTGGCTTACCTGTATGGGGAAGAAATTTGGACTTGGTACAGCTCACTACTCCTATAAGGGGCAGATGATATGAACAACGAAAAGGGAGTTACATTAATTGAATTGTTGATCTCTGTTGTTATTGCTGGAATGGTGATTGTACCGTTGCTCCTAATTATGACGGGTTCCTTTACAAGGACAGTGGAGCAAGGGGAAGACACGCAATTGAATTATTATGGTCAACAAATTATGGAGATTATCCGTGAAAAGGGGTATATAAGCGGAACCTCCCCTACACAATATTATTGCCAAAAAGATCAGAGCTGCGGCACCGCTACTATAGCTAACTATGATGCGAAAGTAACAATTACAGTAAATCCGGTTACGTATAGTGCGATTGAGTTCTTTGAAGTAACAGCAAAAATAGTATCAACTGACTCTTCAAGTTTAGAGCTTGTCACGGTGGTGAAAAAGCAATGAGAGATGAAAAAGGTGTAACACTAATTGAATTACTCATTGTCATTTTAATTATGGTAAGTATCTCAGCACTTGCCTTTACCCTGTTTAGCTATGGGACAAAAATGGAACAAGCAGTAGCAAAGGAAAATGAACTCCAGCGTGAGGCTCGTTTTATTATGGAAACGATCTCGAATACGGTAAGAGATGGAAATGAAATAAGCAATAAAATTGTTTACTCTAATGGTGAAATAAAATTAGTATCAGGGACCGTGTTATCTAAAAATGTTAAGAGCTATACGGTTACTGAACAGCTTGTTGAAGGTGGCACGAAAAAAAGGTACAAAGTGACTTTGGTTTTAGAAAAAGGTGATCACGAGTATAAGGTTTCAACAGAAGTATTTAATGATGCGCAAAAAAGAGTAAGGTATTAAGTGGTCGATGGGGGATGAAGATGATACGAAGATTAAAAGGTAACGAGTCAGGAGCAGCATTAATGATTGTTCTCTTTATTGTTGTCCTTGTTAGTATCGTTGGAACAGCCATGTTATCGACCACTACTTATGGTCTTCAAAATGTGGTTAAAACAACGAAGGAACAAGAGGAATTTTATCGGGCTGAAGGTGCAATTGAAATTGTCTTGTCTGAGATGAGTAATTATAAGAACGTTAGTACAGGGAGTAGTGGACCTTTTGCCTATTTAAAAGAGCAGCCAAGTTCCGCCTCTTACCAAATCGGGGGAAAGAACGTTCAAGTGAATATTTCTACTGATCCAGACATAAGTACTATCATTCCAAATTCAAGTAAACAGACTGTTGAAGTAATGATAGAAGCTAGTTATGATAACCACTCAAACATCTCGAGGATAATGTCATTTGATGTGGAGGTTTCTGCTGAAGCTAAAGCAAATACGGAAACCGCCTATAACTATGTTGATGATAGTGCTTTTAAAGATAAAGGGCAGTATAAGATACAAATAGATCAAATTCAGCTGAATATTTACAATAAGATCATTAATGAACTCGGAATTAATTGGAGTTCCTTTACAACGGTACTAGATAAAAAAGAAGTTGAAAAAGGTGACACCTTTGTTTTTCCACCAGGAATTTCAAAGTATAAGGAGATCAGTCTTTCGGGGAATGGTCGAAAGATGATTATCCCGAGTAATTCCATTGTCTTTGCAAAGACGATTGATTTAAGAGGAAGTGGAAACACAGATTCACAATTAGTCATCGAGGGAGCACTAGTTGCTGAGACACTGGATAATAACGGAAACTCAGTGGTTACGGTGAACAGTGGATTAATAGTTAATCACATAAAAGGAACCTCTAAGGCGTTTGAAGTGAATGGAAAAGCGAGCGGAATTAGTTGTTCTCTTTTACCTGTTGCTTGTCAAGTTCTTAACGATTCAAGTTCTTCGACTAAGAACATATCAAACATACAATCAAAAACCATTGAATTCTCAACCGATCGATAGCCAGCAAAAGAAAGAAGGTGCAACATGTTCAATTTCAAGAAAAACAATACATTCTCCGGTATAGACTTTCGCGACACGTATGTTACCCGTGCAAACGTACAAATTCAAAACAACCAACCTGTTTTGCTTGATATAGATGTGATCGATACTAACCATCATATAATAGAAAATTCAAGAATATCCGAGATAAATGGTATAGCTAGTTTGTTGAAGGAGAGGGTGTTGGACAAGCATGTTCATCTGGCCTTTCCAACACAAAACATCATTGTGAGACGAATTACCTCGCTTCCTGATTTAAAGGAAGATGCGCTTGCGAAGCTTCTTCAATACCAAGTAGGGGAAAGTATTCATCTTCCGTTTGAAAAATCTATTTATGATTTTGTGAAGATCGGGACGATTAAGGCGGAGCCAGACGAGCAGATGGATATTGAAAAATTGACGGCTGTGGAGTTTGCTTCTGAGTTAAGAGAGATGGCAACCGATAAAGCGGATATTCTGTTTTTTGCGACATCATTACCGTTATCTGAGGACCTATTGGAAGTGAGTATTCAAGCAGGTTTGAAGCCATTGAGTGCGGAGATTCGCGGGACGGCATTACAGCGATTGATTTCACATACAAACCCTGAGTGGTTGCATGATACCGAGATGGTTGTTGATTTGTCTAAGGAATCCATTGATATTCATATTTTCGCCAACGAGACCATTGCCTTTTCAAGAACCATGACAGTGGGAGCAATGGAGATTGAACAGGAAGATTTATTTTCAACCAGTGATGTGTTGCCCTTTGATGGATTTGTTGAAAATTTAGTAGAAGCAGCTGTGTCCGTGGAAGAATCAGCTCTTTATGAAGAAACGTATATTAACGATGTGGTTACTGAAATAGAGAAAGCACAGAACTTTTTTAGATTCTCATTAAGCAAGGGAAATAGCCATTTTAAACGAGTCATTGTTACCGGGAAAAACGCTTGTCAATTTGTATCTGTCCTATCTGATCGTCTTGAGGTAGAAGTAGCGGATATTGATTTTTCAAAGATTGTCGCGAACAATTTCCATAAAAAAGACCTATTGAATTCAACAAGCGTTGCGATTGGACTAGCTCTTAAAGGAAATGAAACCGTAAAGAAGAAGTGGAAAAAGTAATGGTGGTAGATAGGAGAGATCGTAGTGAACTTTAGCATTGATTTATTGCCACAGGAGAGGAGAAACAGGTTAAATAGATTGCCGTATTTACTGGGTGCAGCAGGCTTGTTTCTTGTGATCTCCGCATTACTCATTATTTTATTTATTATGGTGAAAAGTTCGGTACACGAGCTGGACGAGAAAGTTGCAAAAAGTACGGAAGCGAGAGATACAGTGTTAGCGGAGATTACGGCCCGTCGAACGGGTGTGACAGTATATAATTTCGTATATAAATATAATAAAATTCATGGATTTTTAAGTGGAATTTATAAAAACCCAATAACCATAAAAGAAAATCTATACAAGCTTCTACCCGAAGGTGGTTCTGTCTCCAATTATACCTTTGAAAACACGGGTTCACTGTCCATGACGGTTTTATTTCAAACGAAAGAGGCAGCAGCAACCTACCTTCAGCAGTTGTTAGAGGTGGATTTTGTGACAGAGGCTAAGGTGACTAGTATTAGTTTAAATACGGAGACCAATTTGTACGAAGCATATTTTGAAGCAACTGTCGTGACGTTAGAAGGTGAGCAGCAATGAAATTAGAGAGTTTGCTAAAAGAAAAGATACTAATTATTACGATTGCGATATTGGTTGTGTTTAGTGGAATCTTTTACTGGGCTATCATACGACCACTTGCTGCAGAAAAAGCAGAAAAGGAAGCGGACTTACAAAGAATTGAAGCGGATACGACCAGCTATGAAAAGGTGCTCCAATCGTTAGAGCCACAAACGATGACTGAAGCGGAAAAGCAGGAGTTATTTCAAGGAATTCCTGGACGTCCGAATATAGAGCAGGTCATCAAAGATATTGAAAAAACAGAAGGAGAAACAGGAACATCGGTTTCTACTATCTCTTTCCAAACGGAGTCAGACGAAGAGGCTCAAGCTGAAGTGACAACTACCGCTGATGGAACGGTTGAGCAGGATCAGTGGAGTACATTATTTCCTGAATCGATCTACAAGCTTCTTGAAGGAAGAGTAAGTGAAGTAAAGGAGTTTACGGTTTCCTACAATGATGTTCAAATCTCATTGAATGGCAGTGATGAAGACATCAATGAGTTCGTGGATAAGCTTGAACAGTTGCCGAGAGTGTTTCATATACAGAATGTCACATACTCTTTAAATTCGGAAAAGGGTAATATGGATGCAACTATCTCTGCACGAGTGTTTTATTGTGAAGCCTTTCAACAGGTATTGGAATAACTAATGAACAAAAGGAGAGCAACCGAATGGCACTTAAGCGAAAGCGTATAGGCGATTTGCTTATTGAAACAAATGTAATTACAGACGAGCAATTAATGGATGCCCTGCTTCAGCAAAAAAGTTCTGGTTTGCGTCTCGGTGATCAATTAGTTGCGATGAATATCGTGGATGAAGACACGATTATTCAAGTGCTGGAATTTCAGCTCGGCATTAAAAAAGTGAATTTGTATGAACTTGAGATTGATCGAAAGCTCATTAATATTATAGATGAAGAGTTAGCGAGAAAGTACCAGCTGCTTCCGCTTAGAAAGACGAATGATAAATTGCTAGTGGCGATGGTCGACCCACTCGATTATTTTGCGATTGACGATCTTCGCTTGAGCACCGGCTTCCGGATTGAGCCAGCGATAGCAAAGAGGCATGAAATTCAAGTGGCCTTAAATCGTTACTATGGCATGCAAAAATCGATTGATAAAATGCTTGAGGATATGCCATTAAACGAGGATGACGAAGGCTTTTTAGAAGCTCAGCAGTCGGATGATTCTCCAGTTGCGAAAATGGTGAATCAGCTTTTGAGCCAGGCACTTCAAGTCGGGGCTAGTGATATTCATATTGACCCGCATGAACACGAAACGCTTATTCGTCTTCGTGTGGACGGAGTTTTGCGAACAGAGCGTACCCTTCCGAAGAACATGAACAATGTTCTTGTCTCAAGAATCAAGATTATGTCCAAGCTGAACATTGCTGAAAAACGCCTTCCGCAAGATGGTCGTTTTAAAATGGACATTGATATGAGAAATATAGATTTACGTGTATCGATTCTTCCAACCGTGTTCGGGGAAAAGGTTGTTATGCGTTTGTTGGACACAGGAAACGTTGTTCTCGGAATTGAAAAGCTTGGTTTTTCAGAAAGAAACGAGGCCAATTTCCGAAAAATGATTAATAATGCATACGGAATTATTCTTGTGACAGGTCCTACCGGGTCAGGAAAATCCACCACTCTGTACACGGCTTTGCAAAAACTGAATACCGACGAAGTGAATATCATCACGGTTGAGGATCCGGTTGAATATCAAATTCGTGGAATTAATCAGGTTCAGGTAAAAGCGAATATTGGTATGACGTTTGCGGCTGGTCTTCGCTCCATTCTCAGACAGGACCCGGATATTATCATGCTGGGTGAGATTCGTGATACAGAAACCGCGGAAATTGCTTTGCGGTCAGCCCTAACTGGTCACCTTGTATTAAGTACGCTTCATACGAATGATTCTGTTTCTGCGGTTAGCCGATTGATGGATATGGGAATTGAGCCCTTCCTCGTGTCTTCAGCTGTGACTGGGGTTGTGGCTCAACGTTTAGTTCGAAAAATATGCAAAAATTGCTCTAGTCCATATGAACCGACAATGGAAGAAAAAGAGCTGTTTCAATCAAGAGGAATGGATACGAGCCATTTGAAAAAGGGGAAAGGGTGCTCGGCATGTAATAACTCGGGTTATCGTGGGCGAATGGCTATTCATGAGACGCTCCTGATTGATGATGAGCTACGCAATATGATTACACAGAAAATGCAGGACTCTGCTTATCGTAAGTACGTAAACACAAAAGGCTTCGTATCGATGTTTGAGGACGGACTGGAAAAAGCTGCACAAGGGTTAACAACTTTAGAAGAGGTTTATCGCGTAACGGTAGAATAATGGGGGAAATTCAAGATGATTCAAAAACTATTATTATTCGCATTTCAAAATGGAGCATCGGATTTACACATTACGACGGCAGTTACTCCTATTGTAAGAATCAATGGGAAGTTAAAGAAGGTAGGAAGCCAAGCTCTCACTCCTAACGAAACAGAGGAAATGGCAAGAGAGCTCATGACTCCAGAGCTGCAGGAGCATTTTGACCAAAAAGGTGAAGTTGATTTTTCCTATGCCTTACCGGGAATCTGCCGCTTTCGTGTGAATGTTTTTAGACAGAGAGGCTCTGTGGGGATTGTTTGTCGTGTGATTAATAGTAATGTACCAAACTTTCTTGACCTTCATCTCCCAGACATTATCAAGGTGTTTGCACAGAAGACACAAGGATTATTAATCGTTACAGGACCAACGGGAAGTGGGAAGTCCACGACGCTTGCGTCCATTGTTGATTTTATAAATGAAAATATGAGCAAGCATATTTTAACGCTAGAAGATCCAATTGAATACTTGCACAAGCATAAAAAAAGCATCGTGAATCAGCGGGAGATTGGGTTGGACTCTAATTCCTTTGCGATCGGTTTACGAGCGGCACTACGGCAGGACCCTGATGTGATTCTTGTGGGAGAGATGCGAGATCTTGATACGATTCGTACAGCGATTACAGCTGCTGAAACAGGTCATCTGGTTCTGGCAACTCTCCACACATCCGGTGCAGCCCAAACGGTGGATCGAATCATCGATGTGTTTCCAGCTGAGCAGCAACAGCAAATCCGTACCCAGCTTGCAGGTACTTTAGTGGGGGTTGTCTCCCAACGATTATTGCCTGTTGCCAAAGATGACGGAAGAAGAGCGGCTATGGAGATTTTAGTGAATAATCATGCGGTTGCCAATTTGATTCGCTCTAATAAAATTCATCAAATTCAATCCATTTTGGAAACCAATAAAGCTCTTGGTATGCAAACGATGAATATGTCAGTCAGAGAGCTTGTTCAAAGTGGGACTATTACCAAACAAACGGCTGATGAGTTTATTCCGAATTGGGATGCTCATCAGTAATCATGGACATTACGCGCTATAGGCGGTGAAATCATGCAATTTAAATACAAGGGAATTCACTCCCTTACCGGCAAAGAGCAAAAAGGAAAACTCATGGCTGCCAATCAAGCAGCAGCAGCAGAGGAGCTTGAACGTAGAGGCTTATATATTGCTGAGTTAAAGGAAATAAAAGAATCCATTTTAAATAAGGATCTTAATATAATTATTGGAGCACCTGTAAAAAATCAGGATTTCGTTATTTTTTGCCGTCAGTTAGCTACCTTACTGAATGCAGGAACGCCGATTGTCGATGCCATCAATCTTTTGTCCGAGCAAGTGTCTTCCAAGCCGTTTCAACAAGCGTTAAAGACGATTTATCAAGATGTTCGTTCGGGGACATCACTGTCTAAATCATGCTCACAGTTTCCAAAAATCTTTGACCGTATTTTTGTCAATATGGTGCTTGCCGGAGAAACGAGTGGGGACTTAGAAAATGTCATGAACCGGTTGGCGATCTTTTATGAAAAAGATCGGAAGGTAAAGGAAAAGGTAAAGTCAGCGATGGTGTACCCGATTGCTGTTTCCATTGTTGCGGTGATCGTTGTCGTGATCCTTTTAACAAAGGTTCTTCCGAGTTTATTAAACAATTTATTATCAGTTGGTGGAGAAATTCCTGTTCCGACGAAAATCGTGATGGCCGCGTCTGATTTCTTGATTCATCAATGGTATATCGCCTTAGGCATTGTCATCTTACTAGTAGTAGGTTTTATTGCCACCAAGCGGAATCCAAAGGGACGATATATGCTTGATTTAATCGCATTGAAGACGCCCATCTTTGGGACATTGTTGCAGAAAACGATTTTAGCTCGTGTATCACGAACGATGGCTTCTCTGTTTGCCAGCTCAGTACCGGTGCTCCAAACCTTAACCATGAGTGCAGAGGTGGCGGGGAATTCAGTTGTTGCAAAGGTGCTGGAGGACTCAAAGAATTCATTAAGACGGGGAGAAAGCTTATCCACTCCGTTAGCAAATAGCTGGGTATTTCCTAAGATTACGACGCATATGGTACGAATCGGGGAAGAAACGGGTCAGCTTGATACGATGTTTGAGAAAATTGCCGAGTTTTATGAAGACGATGTGGAGGAAATGTCTACTCGTTTGAGTGCCATTTTAGAGCCGCTTATGATTGCGGTGTTGGGAAGCATCGTCGGGTTAATCGTAATGGCTGCGATGCTACCGATGTTTTCCATCTATGAAAATTTTAAATAACAGCAAACCCCAAAAAAAGCTGACTCACATAGAGTCAGCTTCAACTTTTACGCCACTCGATTCCAATTCGAAATATCTTCTTCAAGCGGTAGATTGTTTGCCCGTGCTTTTTTCGCCGCTCGGAAGAACATGACCACTAAGACCACTGTTCCGATCAACCCACCAATCCATGAAGTATTCATAGAAAGTCTAAATCCAATTTGGGCATTTAATATATACGTGATCACCATTACGAGCATAAAAATTCCTGGTACGAGTGCAATATAGTAGTTCTTTTTCGCGATGTAAAGGTACATGGCTGCCACGAATAAAGCAATAACAGCTGTGGACTGGTTGGCCCAGCTGAAGTATCTCCATAATAAGTTGAAATCCATTTGAGTTAGAACGGCAGATACTGCAAATAATGGGATAGCAATCCATAAACGGTTGCTCAGTTTCTTTTGTGCCACATTGATATATTCAGCGATAATCATACGAGCGCTTCGGAAAGCGGTATCACCAGAAGTGATAGGAAGAACGACTACACCAAGGATCGCTAAAGTACCACCGATTGCACCAAGTAGTGCAGTAGACGCTTGGCTAACAACAGCTCCAGGTCCTCCAGCAGCTAGAACTTCTTGTAATCCTGCATAACCACCATCAAATACGCTCATGGCAGCCGCCGCCCAAATCATAGCGATGACACCTTCAGTGATCATCATGCCATAGAAAATTTTACGGCCTTGTTTCTCATTTTGAGTCGTACGTGAGATGATTGGCGTTTGTGTGGCATGGAAGCCAGAAAGAGCTCCACAAGAGATCGTAAAGAATAACAATGGTAATACTGGTAGATTATCTGGGTGGAAGTTTGTTAATGATAGTTCAGGAATTGGGGCACCTGTGACAATTAACATAATTCCAACACCTAGCGCACTAATTAGTAGCAGAGCTCCGAAATAGGGATATAAACGACCAATCAATTTGTCCACTGGAAGTAAAGTAGCTAAAATATAATAAATAAAAATCGCAACGATAATGATTGATAAGGCAACTTTTCCGTCCATCACAACATGTAATAAGCTAGCTGGAGTGGTGACAAACACAGTTCCAACTAGTAAAAGAAGAAGAACCGCAAATCCATTTACGACGTGCTTCATTACTTTTCCTAAGAAGCGGCTCGCCAGCTCAGGGAGATGAGCTCCTTTGTTTCGGATAGAAATCATACCGGTTAAATAGTCATGAACAGCACCTGCAAAAATACAGCCGATAACAATCCAAATGAAGGCAACCGGCCCGTAAAGAGCTCCTAATATCGGTCCGAAAACAGGTCCTGTACCAGCAATATTTAAAAGCTGAATAAGGGAATTCTTTGGTGTGCTCATCGGCACATAGTCAATGCCATCATTATTCACATACGCAGGTGTGGCACGATCCGCTTTTACCCCAAAGATTTTTTCAACGAATTTTCCATAAGTAAAGTAACCAACGATGAGTAGGGCAATTCCTGCTAAAAAGGTATACAAACTAATTCCCCCTTATAATAGTAATGAATGCGTTTTCAAAAATAATTATAAAAGATAAGAACGTTTGAAAGGGGGATTTTGGACTGAAAAGCAGTTTTCCAACATTATCATGTCGTTAATCTGAATTAACCTGCATGATAAGTAGATAATTAGATTTCGAGTCTTGCTCGGAGTGCTTTCACATAGTTTCTACTTACGGATAAAAGCTCCTTTTTTCCTTCAAGTTCTAGCTGATAAGCACCGTTAAACCATGGAGTTAGCCGCTTGACATAGGTTAAATTCACAAGAAAGCTTTTATGAATTCGGAAAAAGCCAAAGGGAACAAGCCTTGATTCAAACTCTTTAAGAGGGAGCTTGGTGATAAGCTCATGGTCCTCCGTAACCAGCTTCGTACTCTTCTCATCTCTCACAATATAGTAAACTTCCTTTGGATCGATAAATAAAATCTCCCCGTCTGCTTCAATCGCCAGCTTTCCAGAAGTTTTGCTTTGCTCTTTCATTGGGGCCAGCTTTTTTTCTAATCTCAAGATCGTTTCGCGTAGCTGATCCTCATCATAAGGCTTCAGCAAATAATCTAGGGCATCATACCGAAAGGCTTCGGCAGCGAACTCAGGATAGGCGGTAGCAAATACAATATAAGGAGGTTTTTTAAATTCCTTAAGTGCCTTTGCTAACTCCATACCGTTCATACGAGGCATTTCCACATCTAAAAAGATCACATCTGGCTGAAGCTGTAATACCTTCATAAGGGCGGCTTCACCTGATTCTGCTTCCCCAACCACCTGAATGGTTGAAAAGGACTGTAGCAGATGCTTTAGTTCTTCGCGACTGTATGGTTCGTCGTCCACCACCATCACTTTAATAAATGGATCCATTTTCATTCACCTCGCTGATTGGTATTGAAAACTGTATGCTCGTACCTTGTTGTAATATGCTGTTGATTTGTAGGGTTGTTTTTTCACCAAATACAAATGATAGACGACGGTTTACATTGTATAGCGCGACTCCGCTTCCGGTTTCAGATGATATGGGTTGCGCTAATAATTGCTGAATTCTCTCTGGAGGAATTCCTTCGCCATTATCTTCAATGGTGACAAGGATATGTGTTGGTTCTTTTTTAGTCGATATATGGATGTAACAATTCTTCTCTTTATCTTTAAATCCATGCTTAATCGCATTTTCAACAATGGGTTGAAGCGTAAGCGGAGGGATATTTTGCAACAATGTATTTTCGTCTATATCATAGGTGACCGATAATTTATTAACGAATCGTGCTTCCTCAATAGCTAAATAAGCTTTCACATGCTTCAGTTCCTGCTCAAGTGTGGTTAAGCTTTGAGTGGTAACGGACAGGTTTTGGCGTAAAAAATGCGACAGTGAAACGAGTAGCTTGCGTGCCTTCATAGGGTCCAGGCGAATGAGCGACAAAATCGTGTTTAGTGTATTAAATAAAAAATGCGGACTGATTTGTGCCTGCAGAGCTTTGATTTCCGCTTCTTTTGCCAGCTGATACGCACGGTCAACATCCGCTGTTTCTAGCTGGTTACTTAATAATGAACTTAATCCTGATACAAGCTCCATAATCACAGGAGTGATTTCTTTTTCAGAACGAAAATAAAATTTTAACGTTCCGATCGTTTCACCTTGTTGTCGTAATGGCGCAACAACGACAGCACCAAGAGGGCAACTTTTTTCGCGGCAATGGATGGCATTTTTACCAGCAACGATCGTTTCGCCTTTTTGGATAGCAGACTGAGTAATTTGCGTTTGTATAGGGCTCCCGACTTGATGATGATCATAACCAAGCCCCACATGCGCAAGAATTTCTTTCGTATTGGTCATAGAGACCGCACTTGTACGGATTTCATTATGGAGAATATGACAGACGGCTTTTGCTGAATCATGGGACAGTCCATGGCGTAAATGGCTAAGCGTTTTTTCAGCAATACGAAGCGTTTTCTGTGCTTGAATGGCACCCGTTCGCTCCTCTTCATTTATCACACTTTTGATGATGAGCAAAAAGAGTGCGCTTCCAATTCCATTTGCAAGAATCATAGGAACACCGATGATTTCTACAAGTGTCCAAGCTTTTTCAAACGGGCGAGAAATCAGTAATATAATGAGCATTTGAACGGATTCTGCTAGGGCACCGATAAAAAAGGCAGATGGTAATCGAACATGTTTATTTTTGCGGTGAAACAGACCTGCGAGAACTCCAGCAATGATGGCGGCAAGCCCACAAGAAATTCCAGTAAAGCCACCAAGCGTAAACCGGTGGAGACCGGCAATGATTCCTGCTCCAATACCGACCTTATAACCTCCAAGCAACCCAGCAATAACCACGCCTACGACACGTGAGTTCGCAATCGCTTCATCTTGATTCAAACCCGCTGTCCACGAGCTAAAGTGCAAGCTTTCCGTGCTTAATGTTAATCCCGAATAAGTTCCAATAATGCCAAAGAAGCCAAAAAAGAGGATGGCCGTATATTGCTGTTTTCGATCCAGTTGTTCTTGATAAATCATGTCCCGGAAAAAGGGAAACCGTGTTAACACGAACGCAATCGTAACAATAATACCCAACCGTTCGACCATTGTGAGCAATAATTCAAACATGGCGCAAAACCCCTTATCATGATTACTCTTCAACTTATATTTTAGCAGTTTTGTTGGGTGGGGGGCATTTTTATTTTTAGTTGCTGGGGTTTCAGTGCCCGTTGGGGAGGAAAAAGTAGTTAATCAGTAAGATAGGGACGTTCTAATTGCCCGCAGCGACCCAATAAGTCACCAACCGGTCAAATAGCACATCTCTAATTGCCCACAGCAACCCAAAAGGTCACCAACCGGTGAAATAGCGCCTCTCTAATTGCCCGCAGCAACCCAATAAGTCATCAACCGGTCAAATAGCGCCTCTCTAATTGCCCACATCAACCCAAAAGAACACCAACCGGTCAAATAGCGCCTCTCTAATTGCCCGCAGCAACCCAAAAAAATCACCAACCAGTCATATAGACAGCCCAAAAATATAAAAATATGAGGTTTGCGCTTCCGGCATCCTGGGTATTTCATTAAAACAAAAAAGAAGCAGCGGATGGTCAATCATCCACTACTCCTTTTTTGGAATATGATCAAATATTTCCTTTGATTCGAGGCTGTCAACAAAACGGTTGAGCCAGTCATAGTAATCTAGTGCATATTGATATTTTTCAATATCTAACACTGCTGAAGCCTTTACTTCGTCACTGGTTTCTGGATTTTCAACAAGAGCACGAAGCTCTTTCAGTGATCTATTAATAGTAGAGATATTAAGGGAGATGCCTGTTCGCCAGCTTGTGGAAAACAGGGCTGAGAAGGATTCGTACCAGTCGTCTGCGGCTTGGTATAAATCTTTTCTTTCACCTTTCTTCCATACTTTTTCTACCATATTTAGTTCTTGAAGCTGTCTAACAGCTGTGCTCATACTCGTTTTGCTCATTCCAAGCTCGTCTTTCATTTCATCAAGAGTCATTGGCTTTTCACTAAAGTATAACAATCCATACAGTCTTCCTACCGAATGGGTAATTCCGTAAAGACTCATATTTTTAGCCATCGAATCAATAAAACGATCTCTTGCTTTCAATAGTTTGTCTTGTTCATTCAAGATATTTTCACTTCCCTGAGCTTTCTATCTATAGATTATCATATTGAATTTAAAAGTAGAAACCTATTATTTTGGAGGATTCGGGAGCATTCGGGAGGAATTTTAACCATTCTACTGTCTGATTTGTACAGTTAAAACTTTACGAACAATATCTACGGAATATACAGAAATTTCGGCTTTGTTAAACACATGACAATCAAGCTACAATAAAAGGGCAGGAAAACTTCAAACTACTCACTCTCTTCGTTTTTCCTCTTATATACAATACACATCTTATCAATCTATAAATCTATCAAATAAATAGAGAAACAAAAAAGGGGTTATAAAATGAATAAAATTCATGTGAAAAATCTCACGAAAGTGTTTGGCTCGAATCCAAAGGAAGGAGTTAAGCGCTTACAACAAGGGCAGAGCAAAGAGCAAATTTTAAAAGAAACCGGCATGACTGTTGGTGTTAAAAATGCTTCCTTTGAAGTGAAGCCAGGAGAATTCTTCGTTCTTATGGGACTTTCAGGGAGTGGTAAGTCGACATTGATTCGCTTAATCAATCGTTTAATTGAACCGACCAGTGGAGAGGTTCTCATTGATGGTCAAGATATTACGAAAATGAATAAAAACGACCTAATGCAAACAAGAAGAAAAAAATTATCAATGGTGTTTCAAAAGTTTGCTTTGTTTCCACATCGGAATGTACTAGAAAATGTGGCGTATGGTCTTGAAGTACAAGGAGTAGAAAAAAGCGTTAGAGAGGAAAAAGCTCGTAAATCTATTGCGGATGTTGGATTAGAAGGATACGAAAATAGTTTTCCTGATCAACTGAGTGGTGGAATGCAGCAACGAGTGGGGCTTGCGAGAGCTCTTGCGAATGATTCCGATATTCTTCTTATGGACGAAGCGTTCAGTGCACTTGATCCCATTATTCGTAAGGAGATGCAGGATGAGCTTCTTCAGCTTCAGAGTAAGCTTGGAAAAACCATTCTCTTTATCACACATGATCTGGATGAAGCGCTGAAGCTTGGTGATAGAATCGCGATTATGAAAAATGGAGAAATCGTTCAAATTGGAACGGCTGAAGAAATTCTTGAAAATCCAGCGAATCAGTATGTGTACAACTTTGTTGAGGACGTGGATCGCTCGAAGGTACTCATGGCTTCTAATATTATGAAAAAGCCTGATGTCATCACAACATGGAAAGATGGCCCAAGGGTAGCGATGAAGAAGATGGAGGATGCAGGACTCTCAAGTATTTTCGTCGTGGATAAGGATAAAAACTTAAAAGGAATTTTAACGATCGATGCGGCCATCAAGGCCTATAAGGAAAACAAATGGGTGGAAGACGTACTAGAGTCAGATTTCCATACGACTGATCCCACCACTCCACTAAGTGAACTGATTGGTATAGCAGCAGAATCAAGATATCCTATCGCTGTTGTAGAGGAAAACAAGTTAGTAGGAATTATTGTTAGAGTTTCGATCCTTTCGGGACTTGTGTTAGGGAAAGAGCAAAGCGAGGGGATGAAAGAATGAACTACTTTACATTACCGTTAGAGGATTGGACAAATAATTTTGTATACGACTGGTTAATTCCAGTCATGGGTGGCTTTTTTGATTCGGTCAGCTCCATTATCTCTTTTTTCATCAATGGCGTGGCTGATTTATTTCTTATGATTCCGGCTGAAGTCATTGCTATATTATTGATTTTATTAGCTTGGAAACTTGCTGGAAAAGGAATTGCTATTTTTACTTTAATCGGTACTTTATATCTTGGTTCCGTTAACCTGTGGGAAGATGCGATGTTAACCTTGGCCGTTGTGGTTGTAGCAACCGTCTTTTCCATCATCATTGGTTTACCATTAGGGATTTTAACTGCCAAATATGCAGTTTTAGATAAAATTGTTCGTCCAATATTGGACTTTATGCAAACTTTACCGAGCTTTGTGTATTTGATACCGGCTATTCTGTTATTTGGATTAGGTGAAGTTCCAGCGGTTATTTCAACGTTTGTGTTTGCGACTCCGCCAGCGGTTCGTATGACAACCCTGGCTATTAAACAAGTGCCTGAAGATATGGTCGAAGCAGCTAGGGCTTTTGGATCCACTTCATGGCAAATGCTTGTAAAAGTGCAGCTACCTGTTGCTATCCCAACGATTATGGCAGGGGTAAATCAAACGATTATGTTGGCCCTATCCATGGCAGTTATTGCATCTATGATCGGTGCACCTGGTCTTGGTTCAACCGTATTAGCAGGAATATCGAGCGTTAATGTTGGATTAGGTTTGGTTGGTGGATTAGGAATTGTTGTGTTAGCTATTATCCTAGACCGTATTACTCAAGGTTTAGGTAATAAAAATAAAAAATAGTCAAGGAGTGGGGAAGATTGAAAAAACTAAAGGTAAGCTTATTATTACTACTGGCCTTCATTTTACTTGTAGGTTGTAGCAGTGGAGCAAGTACTTCCGGAGAAGCTGGAGAAGACAGCAAAAATGTCACCATTAACTTTGGGGTAACACCGTGGACGAGTACAATCCCACCTACAAAGGTTGCCAAGCTTCTTCTTGAAGACATGGGTTATACAGTTAAAGAAACAAATGCTGATGCTGGTGGAGTATATACGGGTCTCTCAAAAGGGGATCTTGATGTATTTATGGATTCATGGCTTCCAGTCATGCATGCGAACTATATGGAGCAGTTTGGAGATAAACTTGAAGATACAGCAGTAAGTTATACAGATGGAGAGCTTGGTTGGGTCATTCCAACGTATGTTGAAGGAATTGAGTCTGTAGAAGATTTAAAGGGCAAGGAAGATTTATTTGGTGGGAAGGTTTATGGAATTGAAGAGGGTGCAGGAATGAGTGTAACCTCTAAAAAAATGATTGAAGAGTTAGGGCTGGATTTTGAATATGTAGCATCAAGTGAAGGCGGTATGTTAGCTCAAGCACAGCGTATCATGGCGAAAGAAGAGCCTGTTCTTTTCCTTGGCTGGAGACCACATCCAATGTTTGCTAACTATGATTTAAAGGTACTACCAAGTCCAGAAGGATACTTTGATACATCAGAAGTTCACGTGATTACAAACAATGAGTTAAAAGATAAAGCACCAGAAGCATATGAATTATTAAGCAACTGGAGCATGAATGTATCTGATATTGAAAAGATGATTGTTGAAATTGAAGATAATAATCGTGATGCGGAAGAAGTAGCACAGGAATGGATTGATAACCATCCTGATGAAGTAAAAGCAATTAAGGGTGAGTAATTTCTGGTTGAAAGGCTGACAATTCAAAGTCAGTCTTTTTTTGTGAAAAAAAGTGTAGATTTACACCTTGTATACTTGGTATAATATACCTGAAATGGAACTTATAGTGTATTTTAGGGGGATGAATATGAAGTATAGACGTAGAAATACCACGGCTTTCACCGTACTAGCTTACTTTACTTTCTTTGCAGGGGTATTTCTTTTTAGTATCGGTCTTTATAATGCTGATAGCCTTGAACTAAATGAAAAAGGGTACTATATCGCTGTTATGATCTTAGTGGCTGTAGGAGCAATCCTGACACAAAAAGTAACAAGAGACAATGCAGAGGATAACGAAATTCTCGCAGAACAAGAGCGTCATCGTTCACATTCGAATAGTAGTGAGTAAGAAAGGGGGAATGACACTGGTCATTCCCTCTTTTTCCCTAGTTAATAGCCTGTACACTTTTAAAATTTATGAATCTAATGTAAAGAGAATGTAAATAAAACACTGGTTCGCTGACAGTGAATAGTATGTAGAAAGGTGGTTACTTTTTTGGACACTAGCGAGTTAAGACAGATGGTTGAGAGCATTACGGTAAACAATCTAGAAAACCAAGATGTAGAAGTTATCAATAATAGCCCTCTTCAAATGATCGGGAAGGGGCGACAGGGAGCTGTATTTCATTATACCGACGATGTATGTGTCAAGGTATTCGGTAATGAAGAGGATTGTGAGAGGGAGTATGAAGCATTATCTATGGGACAGCATACAGGTTTGTTCCCTAAGGTGTATGATCATGGACCTCTTTTTATTGTTATGGAAACCATTAAGGGAATTGATTTGAGGGAGTACTTACAATCACACCCGTTAACAGAAGAGTTATCAGCAAAACTTATAGAAATGCTGATTATTTTTAAAGAAATCGGCTATGAGAGAATCGATCATCATAAGAGACAAATTTATCTCCAAGCAGATGGCAGCCTTCGGGTAATTGACGTAGCAAGGACGATTTGGCGTGACCGGGTATATCCATATCCTCGCAAACTATTAACCTCTTTAGGAGAAACTCATAGGGAGACATTTCTATCTCATGTAAAGGCTTTTTCTCCAGAGCTTCTCGAGGAGTGGAGCTATTATATGCGCATGGAAGAGCTGGCCAGAGAAATTTACCCTTTGCTATTGGAGAGTGGAAAAACGAAGAAAGTGGTTAAGGATCTTAGTAGTCCGCCTGTTAACGAAGGATGAGAAGGAAAATGCTAACAATCTCGTTAACTTAATGCACAAGGTTTTTAAAGAAGAATGGGTAAAAACAATGTTAGCTAGAGGGCAAAACCCTGATGAAGTGATGCAGAAAATTGACGAGCACTGGGATGCACTAGAGCAGAAACAACAACAACCGGTTGTAGAAGAAGAGTCAAATAAAAGACCAGAAAAAATTGATTTTAGCGAAATCCAACGTATTATTAATGGACTGAATAAGCCAGACAAAAAAGAGAAAGATGACAAGAAAACCAAAGAGGATAAAAAGAAGTTTGAAAAGGCTTCGCCAGCTGAGAAAAGCAAAATGTTAAGACAGGAACTAACCTCCCTATTAATGCAAAAAATCATGGATAACAGTAAAAAGGGCAAAAAGTAAGGAGAGTTATAATGAAAATACTAGTAATCTGGCGTCTACTCACGGTTGGAGGGGTGAATGCTGGGTGGCGTAATCGGGCGATATATTTTAAAAAATATGGCATAGAAACCGAGTTTCTGTATACGACAGATCACGGTGGGATGCATATTATGGAAGATGTAGCTCCTGTTTACTTGACGAAGGACAAAGACACAATAGTGAAAATTATCCAAGATAATCAATATGACGCAGTCATTGTTGTTGATACAAAGGATGCCTTTAAGTGGCTGCAAATGGCCAATTATAACGGACCAGTAATAGTCGAAGCACGTACCCCAGAACTGATTAAACTTACTCCTCATATCCAAAATTTTCACGGCATTGAACCAGTAGCCATCATTGTTCCCTCCCAATACCAAAAAAGGCTTGTGTCCATCCTTATTGAAGGGATTCCAATCGAGGTGATTTATAACGGAATCGACCCAGCTTATTATTACGCACTTAATGAAGAAGAAATCGATTATGATGCAGTGCCTATCCTGCCAAAGGATAAAAAGGTCATCGGTTGGATTGGACGATTAGATAAAAGGAAGAATTGGCCGATGCTGGTGGAAATCGCTAAAAGAGTTAAACAGGAACGCGATAATATTGAATTCTGGGTCATTGGTGGAGCACAAAGTGTGCAGAGAGAAGAGTTTGCTACAGTGCAGAAAGAAGAAGGATTAACTGACATCATTAAGTGGTTTCCGGTCATTCCTTATCAGCAAATGCCACATGTGTATGCAAAGATTCGTCAATCTGGTGGCTGTACAATCGCGACTACAAAGACAGAGTCATTTGGAAATACTTTTGTGGAATCCATGATTTGTGGAGTTCCAGTGGTAGCCTCTCGAATGATGCCCGTCACAGAAATTGTGAAAGATGGAGAAACAGGGAAACTATTTCACGGAATGAATGTGAATGAGGCAATTAAGAAGCTATATTTCATTATCGACCAGCCTGAAGTACAGAAAGAGATGTCTGAGGCGGCAATCATGCACACACTTGAAAACTTCCATATTCACCGAGTGGCCGAGAAATATGTTCAATTTTTACTAGAAATCATGCAAAAAGAAACAGGTAGAGATGGTGTGGTGAAGGTGGATGATTAAGCCAGTTTCATATGTAAAGAGGTTAGAAGGAAAATCAAACACTCACTTAATCAAGTTTGACGATGGACATGAATATGCTGTGAAGTATTTCATACCTGGGTTCGAAAAATCATTGCCAAATGAATGGGTAGCATACTGCCTAGCCAGATACTTACAACTGCCCATTCCACATGCTCAAATTATAGAAATGCCATCTGAATTCTCCACTGAAATTCCTGATTTTATCGAAAGTACCAGTCGCTATCAGTTTGCTTCGCGATATATTCCTGATTGTTACAACGGACACGAAGTCTCTCAAATTAACAAAATCGTAAACGAGCAACAGCTAGCTTCAATTATTTTATTTGATTATTGGTTAACAAACCGCGATCGAACGAAGAAAAATATTTTACTAAAAGAAGTGGGCGATGAGGCGTATCACCTATGGATCATTGACCATGCAGAATGCTTTGGTTCTTATAACTGGACAGGAGAACAAGTTGAAGATCTTCCTGTGAATATATTAAGAAGTGCAACTCACCGGTTAATGGCCCAATTTGTGGGGAGAGAATCGGACTTTTATGAAGCGTTAAAAGTGATTCAAACTATCCCTAACTTTCTTATTGAGGAAATTGTCAGCATCATTCCAGATGATTGGCAAGTGAGTACGGAAGAGAAAAAAATACTCTCTCAGTATTTAATTAGGCGCCGTAAGAAGATGCTTCCTCGAAGTTTGAAGAAATTCATGGTAAGAGATTACTTCCCGTTTCTTTCAGCAGAAAGCAATAGAGGGGAGGGAGAAGGATGAAGGTACGAAAGGCAATTATCCCCGCTGCAGGATTGGGAACAAGGTTCTTGCCAGCAACAAAGGCACAGCCGAAAGAAATGCTGCCCATCGTTGATAAACCAACGATTCAATATATTGTCGAAGAGGCCGTAGCAGCTGGAATTAAGGAAATTGTGATTATTATCGGACGAGGCAAACGATCGATTGAAGATCATTTTGATAAATCCTATGAGCTCGAAGACACCTTAATACGAAAGAACCAGATAGAGGTATTAGAAGAAATTCGCAAGTTATCAAGTTTAGTAACCATCTATTATGTGCGGCAAAAGGAACCACTTGGATTAGGGCACGCGATTCTAAGTGCGAAAAGCTTTATCGGGAATGAGCCGTTTGCCGTCATGCTGGGTGACGACATTGTGGAATCAGAAGTACCCTGCTTAAAACAGCTCATGAATGTTTTCGAATACTGTAACAGCTCGGTTGTAGCTGTTCAAACGGTGAGCGACGATGAGGTGAGCAAATACGGAATTGTAAAACCAAAAGGAGCCATCGGAATTCCTAATCTATTTTCACTTGATTCATTAGTCGAAAAGCCAAGGAGAGAGGATGCTCCCTCAAACTATGCGATTATCGGAAGATACGTTTTTAGGCCAGAAATTTTTGAAAAGCTTGAGTCATTACCGGTCGTTCCTAACGCCGAACTGCAGTTAACTGATGCAATTAATGAACTGAATAAAGAGCAAGCCGTATTTGCTTATTCCTTTGAGGGTACACGTTACGATATTGGAGACAAACTCGGGTTTGTGAAAGCAACACTCGATTTTGCGCTAAGAAGGGAAGATATGAGGGAAGTGGTTTTAGAGTATATCAAAGGCATCTATGAGAATATGGATTTTCGACAACGAGAGAATGATGGAGTATGAGAATAGCTGTAATTGGAACAGGTTATGTAGGATTATCTACAGGCGTTTGTTTAGCGGAAATCGGCCACCACGTAATTTGTATTGATACAAGTGAGGAAAAAATAACCCTTCTTCGTGGAGGGAAATCTCCCATTTATGAACCAGGAATGGAGGAATTGCTTACTAAAAATATGGAGGCCAAACGGTTGCAGTTTACCACGTCGCATCGAGAAGGTTTGGAGAAGTCAGAGGTGATCATCGTTGCAGTTGGTACTCCTCAGCAAGATAGCGGGGAAGCGGACTTAACGTATCTATTTCAGGCGATCCAAGATGCTGCTCCCTACATCGAAAAAGGCTCAATTATTGTGATAAAGAGTACCGTTCCCGTTGGCACAAATGAAAAGGTGAAAAGATTACTGGAGGCCTTTGGTCAAAACAAAGTCTCACCCTTCGTTGTATCCAATCCGGAATTTTTGCGACAAGGCTCAGCTGTGCTAGATACACTAAATCCTGACCGCATTGTAATTGGGTGTGAGAACAAGGAGCCAGCTGCAGTAATCGAAAAGATGTACGCTCCTCTCAACGCAAAGGTTGTCAAGACAGATGCAAGAAGTGCAGAAATGATTAAGTATGCATCAAATGCCTTTTTAGCAACGAAAATCAGTTTTATTAATAACATAGGAAACCTGTGTGAGGCAGTAGGTGCAAACGTAGAAGATGTATCTAAGGGAATGGGGCTAGATCAACGGATAGGAGCAGCCTTTTTACAAAGTGGAATTGGTTATGGTGGGTCCTGTTTCCCTAAGGATGTTAGCGCCCTCTTAGCCGCCGCAAAAGAGTATCATGTTCCTTTTTCAATGATTGAAGAAACGATGATGATTAACAACCGACAGAAACTGCTTCTTGTAAAAAAGGCCTTGAATCGTTTTGGAGATCTAAAGCATAAGAAAATAGCTGTGCTTGGCTTTGCTTTTAAACCGGAGACAGATGATATGAGAGAAGCGCCCTCGATTACCATCATTCATTCTTTATTGAACGAAGGAGCCTCTGTAATCGGATACGACCCGGTGGCAACGCGTAATGCTAAAGGAATTTTTGGAGAAAAAATTGCGTATGCTACCTCGGTGGGAGAGGCGATAAAAGAATCTGATGCGGTCTTTATTGTTACGGAGTGGAAGGAAATCAAGCAGCTCGTATTATCTGAAGTCATTTCCCAAATGAAACAGCCAATCGTTTTTGATGGAAGAAACAGTTTTTCGGAAGAAGCTGTTCGAGACTGTGAGGAAATTGAATATTATCCGATCGGTAAGCCAGCCATCATTATTAGAAAAAGCTGAAGAAAGTCCTTCAGCTTTTTTACTGTTTCGGCTCGTAATTTAGATCTTTAAACAGTACCCTTTTTTCTTCCTTGGTTAAATCTCTCCACTGACCAACAGGGAGGTTGCCTAGATGGATGTTCATAATTCTTGTACGCTGAAGGCGAACAACTCCGTACCCTAAGCTTGAACACATACGGCGAATTTGTCGGTTTAAGCCTTGTGTTAAAATAATTTTAAACACGTACTTTGATTGTTGCTCCACTATACAAGGAAGAGTTTTTGTATCAAGAATCTCCACACCCGATGACATTTGTGCAACAAACTCTTTGGTGATAGGTCTGTCTACAGTGACAATATACTCTTTCTCATGTTTGTTTTCTGCCCGAAGGATTTCATTAACGATGTCCCCGTCATTTGTTAGCAAAATTAAACCATCAGAGTCCTTGTCAAGCCTTCCAATATGGAAAATCCGTAGTGGATGGTTCACAAGATCAATAATATTTCCTTTAATATGACGCTCCGTTGTACTTGTAATTCCAACTGGTTTATTCAGTGCAATATATACATAGTTTCTAGCTACCACGATGGATTTGCCGTTCACCCTCACATCGTCTCCCGCTTCCACCTGACTGCCAAGCTCCGCGACACGTCCGTTAATCGTCACTTTCCCTTCGCTAATGAGCTTGTCTGCTCCGCGTCTAGAAGTAAAGCCCGATTCGCTAATAAATTTATTTAATCTCATTATTTTTACATCCTTTAGGTGTTTTGTCCTTTAAAGGATACAGCAATTGTTTGCCTGTTTTCAAGCGGATGGTGGGATGTAGGGTTTCATTCACTTTAATTTCTCTCCTTTTCTAGAAGAACCGATTGAATCTATCAAATGATAGGAGTACGATAAAACAATAAGATTACTAGTTCATTAGGAGAAGTTGCCCAATGCGAAGCTACCTTATTTTAGCGATGTGTGGCCTGTATTTGATTCAATATTTTGTAGAGCTTAACTGGCTTCGGTATGTGGTGGTGGCTCTAGCTTTAATTGCGTTTGTCGGAAGTGCTCCGAAAGCAGATCCTCTACCAAGGCTTCTTGGCTTTTTTATGATGGGATTTGGAATTGCCCTTGAAATAGGGAAGGGGACAGGTGTCGAAGGAATAAGTGATGGTCTGTTTCTGATTTTACCTCTTCTTTGTTTAATTACATTAGCCCCATTATTGTCCATACCCTTACGGTTTGGAGGCTACTTTGAGGCAGTAGCTCTGCTTCTAAAAAAGCTGATGCAGCAGCCAAGGAAACTTTATGCCGGAATTACGGGTACTTTGTTTTTATTAAGCCCGGTCTTAAATCTTGGTTCGGTTCGGATTATCAATGAATTTTTAGATGAGTTAAAGCTTCCATCGATGATGTCAGCGTAAAGCTATCTCGTGGGCTTTACGACCGCTATTTTTTGGTCGCCGTATTTTGCATCGGTTTCTTTAGTGCTTCATTATTTACATGTTCCGTTCACCCAGTACATCGGATATGGAATGGTTCTGTCCTCTTTGCATTAGCAGTTATTGTGATCGTACTTGTCCTCACCTATATGGGAATTCACCAGATTGCTGTTGTGGGTGCACTGGCTATGCAGCTACAGCCGGCTGAGCTTGGAATAACGAGTATTTCTCTAGCCTTATTATTGTTACTCACATGGGCGATGTCCACGTCGCTTAGTCCGTTCTCTGGCTTAAATTTAATGGTTAGCCGATTTGCAGGGATTTCTGGTGTTCAGGTTGGGTTGCGAGCAAATGGAATGCATATGTCCATCGTAGCGATCGTAGGAGTTATGATTATTTCATTTGTTAGTTAACAAGTCATCAAATTTTACCTCCTATTAACTAAAATGTTCACCAAACCTCTTAGATTCTAAGGGGTTCTTTTTTTACAATGAAGGAGCTGTACCGTTATACTTGTATACAAAGATAAGATAAGATGAGTTGAACTCTTAAACCAATAGGCAAGGAAGGGAGTCTTAATAATGGGTTATCATGAGCAGTATTTTCTAAAAACAAACCGTCACAAAGAGCTTTATCACATGGTGAGTAAGCTAGCAGATTCCTTTCAAGAACGCTCAGAACAACACGACCGGGAAGGGAGCTTTCCCTATGAAAATATCGAGGAGCTAAAGAAAAGTGGCTACTCGAAGCTTTCTGTTCCAGAAGAATTGGGAGGTAAAGGAATTTCACTTTATGAGCTCGTTCTTCTACAGGAAAGACTAGCCCAAGGAGATGGTTCTACCGCTCTTTCTATCGGCTGGCATTTAGGAATTGTTATGGATACCGCTGAAAAGAAGGTATGGAAAAATGGTGCCTTTGAGAAGATTGCCAAAGACATCGTCCATCAGGGAGCGTTATTAAACAGTGCGGTTTCTGAGGCAGCAACAGGGAGTCCAACAAGAGGAGGAAGACCGCAAACTCTTGCCGTACAAGAAGGGGAGCAGTGGGTATTGAACGGACGCAAAACGTTTACGACCATGTCTCCTGTACTCGATTATTTTATTGTCGTTGCAGCAGTGGAGAAAAATGACGAAATTGCTCAGTTTATTGTTCCACGTGAAACAAAAGGGTTGGAAATCGTCGAAACATGGGACACCATGGCGATGCGTGGAACAGGAAGTCATGACATTCTTTTACAAAATGCGAGAGTTCCTTACGATGCACTTGTACAAGTTCTTGATCAGGAATCAAAGAAAAAGGCGAATGGATGGCTTTTGCATATACCAGCCTGTTATATGGGAATCGCCTTGGCAGCAAGAAATTATGCCGTGAATTATGCCAACAATTACAAACCTAACTCTATCAAAGGTCCTATTAGTGAGCTTCCTAATATTCGTCAGCATATCGGGGAAATGGAACTGAAGTTAATGAGTGCAAGAACCTTTCTTTATTCCGTGGCGGAAAGATGGGATCAAGATGTTGAACATCGCTATGAGCTACATGCGGAGCTTGCAGCTGTGAAACATGTGGTCACCAATACAGCCATGGAGGTTGTTGACAAAGCCATGCGCATTGTAGGAGCGCAAAGTCTTTATCATAAAAATCCCCTTCAAAGATATTACCGAGATGTACGAGCGGGCCTCCATAATCCGCCAATGGATGATGCGGTTGTGTCGATGCTCGCACAAAGAGCGAGTAAGGAGAAATAGATCTGTCAAAAAATAGCCTTTCTTTCATGTGAAAGGTTATTTTTTTTCGAACCATTTAATGCTATCCTAGTATAAAGCAAACGTTTGCACAAACCCCTTGTGCATATGAGAGGAGATATACATATGGACCAATCATGGTGGAAAGAAAGTGTTGTTTATCAAATCTATCCGCGAAGCTTTAAGGATAGCAATGGTGATGGAGTAGGTGACCTTCAAGGGATTGTTGAAAAACTTGATTATTTAAAGGAGCTCGGTGTTGATATCATTTGGTTGTCTCCTGTATATAAGTCACCAAACGATGATAATGGATATGATGTGAGCGATTATCAAGATATTATGGATGAGTTTGGAACAATGGCAGATTGGGAACATTTGATTCAGGAGATGCATGATCGGGAAATGAAGCTCATGATGGACCTAGTAGTAAACCATTCATCAGATGAGCACCACTGGTTTCTGGAAGCGAAAAAGTCAAAGGACAACCCATACCGAAATTATTATATTTGGCGTAAGGGAAAGGATGGCAAAGAGCCTACGAACTGGGAATCATTCTTTAGCGGTTCGGCATGGGAATATGATGAAACGACCGATGAATACTTTCTCCATCTTTTTAGCAAGAAACAACCTGATTTGAATTGGGAAAACGCAAAGCTCCGTAAAGAAGTATACGATATGATGAATTGGTGGATTGACAAGGGTGTGGATGGCTTCCGAATGGATGTAATCAATCTAATTTCTAAGGCAGGATACCAGGATGCGCGGAATATGGAAGGGAAAAAGTATGCGTCAGGTGCAGAGTATTTCTTTAATGGCCCTAAAATACATGAGTACTTACAAGAAATGAATAAAGAGGTGCTTTCAAGAGGGGTCGTTACGGTAGGTGAGACGCCAGGTGTAGATGTGGAGCAGGCAAAGCTTTATACCGGTTCCGATCGAAACGAGCTGAATATGGTATTCCAATTTGAGCATATGGATCTTGATTCAGGCCCCGGTGGGAAATGGGATTTGCGTCCGCTGAAGCTAAAAGACTTGAGAGACAATTTTACCAAATGGCAAAAGGGGCTTGAAGGCGAAGGTTGGAATAGCTTGTACTTAAACAATCATGACCAGCCTCGTATGGTTTCGCGATTTGGGAATGACGGGAAGTATCGTGTAGAATCAGCAAAAATGCTTGCGACTTTCCTTCACACGTTACAAGGAACGCCATATATTTATCAAGGTGAGGAAATTGGCATGACGAATGTCAAATTTGCCTCCATTGAGGAGTATAAAGATATTGAAACATTGAATATGTACAAGGAAAAGGTCAATGAAAACAACGAAGATGAAGCAAAAGTGATGGAATCAATCTATGTAAAAGGGCGGGACAATGCACGAACTCCGGTACAGTGGAACGCTAGTGAGCATGCTGGTTTTACAACTGGAACGCCATGGATTGCGGTAAACCCAAATTACAAAGAAGTGAATGTCGAACAAGCAGTGGCAGATCCAGATTCGATTTTCCATTACTATAAAAAACTAATCAAGTTAAGAAAAGAGAATGAGGTCATCGTGTATGGGGCATATGATGTCCTTCTTGATGATCATGAACAAATCTATGCCTATACGAGAACGCTTAAGAAAGAAAAGCTACTGGTTATCCTGAATTTCACTGATCATCGGCCGGAGTTTAAGCTTCCAGAAGATATGATTTGCCGTGATGTAGAAGTGTTAATTAGCAATTACGAGCAACCAGAGGAGCCGGATGTGACTTCGATCAAGCTTCGTCCGTACGAGGCAGTGGTGTATAAATATAGATAAGAAAGGCGAGGGGGGAACCCTCGCCTATTTTAGTACTTTTTCTATCACTCGTTTGGTTAGCGTAGGAACAACTTCTAAGGAGTAGGTCATCTCAAGTCTTTCTAATCGTTTATGCGCATCCATTCCGTATGGTCCAATATTGACGACAGGAACATTGATATCTCGTATATCTTGGAAATTGATAAAATGCTTCCGTCCCCAACTTGGATTGTTATTTGTGACTGCTTGAAGTCCTGCATCATCATCGCTTAATGCAACAAAGCTCATATCAGAGATATACGGGAAAAAGTTCCGCGTGACGATCGGATATGGGTAATCTGACTGTACTTCAGCAACCGCTTCATCAAGTGCAGAAATAAGGGTTGATTCATCAGGTGTTTTCCCGGTTAGTTCAATTCTTGGTGAATACAATGATGAATAAAATAAAATCATAGCAGGGCTCTTGTCCTTCATCCATTTCCATGCTTCCTCTACCACACGCGCAGCGTACATCCGGCTATCCAATGTTTTGTCTTGTTGCAGCTGACCTTTAAATTGGTTCATATGTTCTTTATACATGTCCCCGTGTTCAGCAAGCAGATTTTCTTCCATCTGTTCATAAGTAAAGACTCTTGTTTTCCAAGGAATTGGTCGGTAGGCTTCTCCACTAATTTTACAATACTTTTCATAGCGCTCTTCATAGGTTCGTAAGGCACGATCGAAAGCGATTGTCGCTTGTTCGGTAAGTTTGTCGATGACATCTTTTGGCGTCCACGAATGAATAAAGAAATTATAATACACATAAGCAGATAAGGCCGTTTGTACGTCATACGAAGGCTTCATATCCATTTGTTTTAGTGATACAGGAGGGACGGTCGTTTCCCCTAATGCCTCGTTGCAAAGTTCCGGATTATAATTAATTTGCTGTGTTAACTCAGCTGCTAAAAAATTCGGATCTAATCCTTCAAAGCAAGCTCCGACATGTGTTTCCGAACCGGTGATGAAAAAGGAAGGCAGGAGCTTGCCGACGGTTCCTTTGTATATGTATCGATTTTGATCCCCTTTGAATCGTGGAGCTACGAAATCAGCGTTGATCGCTGCAACATAGTCGAAGTGATGCTCCGTCTTCCATCTTTTTAATGTTTTTAACGATGATAGAATTCCGTTTGAACTATCCTCCTCGTCACATTCTGCCAAGAAGACAAGATTTCCATCAAGCTCTTCAGGATGTTCGGAGTAATATTTTAGTAGATAAAGGTGGCTAGCAAGTCCGCTCTTCATATCTAAGGTTCCTCTACCGAAGAGCCAGTTGCCAGATTCAAGCTGTTCCTTTACCTCTTCAGCTAGGTCTTCTTTCTTTAAAGCTTCAGCTAACTCATCAGGATAACAAGCAAGGCTTTTTAATTGATTGAAATCATCAATCCCAACGGTATCCACATGGCCCATCAGAATGACCGTGCGGTTACTTGAGCTTTTTGTTCCTTTTACAAAGGCAAGAACATTATATCTTTCGTAATCGTCATCAATGGTTGGTTCGATGACGAGGTGTGTTTGGTTTTCTTGAAAATATGGAAAAGAAGTCAGGAGTGTATGCAATGAATGAGAGATGACTTTTTCTCCATCTGTATTGACGACACTTTCAATTTGAACGAGCTGTTTGGTGAAAGCTAACACATCAGTAAGACAAGGTAATAGCATGGGTTTTCTCCTTTTCTCCTTTTTTCCTTGAAATAATCATCTACCTTCACTATACGACAATGAATTCTTATTAGAAAGTAGCAAGTGTAAGAGGATTGTAACAATATGGCTGATTCAATGAGGTGGTTACCTCCTATAATGAGAACATTGAAAAATTTAAAGATGGTTAGGTGATACGATGCATGGGAAACATGTTCCTGTTGATTACAGCCAAAATCCGTTTATTGTCATCTGGGAAGTAACGAGAGCTTGTCAGCTTAAGTGTGTGCACTGTCGAGCGGACGCACAGTTGGTGCCAGATCCAAATGAGTTAACCCATGAGGAAGGGATCGCTTTAATTGACGAAATTTATGAAATGAACAACCCGATGCTTGTTTTTAGTGGTGGGGATTGCATGATGCGTGGCGATCTACTGGAGCTAGCAGATTATGCGGTTAAAAAAGGAATGCGTGTTTCTATGACTCCTAGTGCAACGGCCAATGTAACAAAGGAGAAGATGAGACTAGCAAAGCAAGTCGGCTTATCAAGATGGGGATTTAGCTTGGATGGACCTACAGCAGATATTCATGATCAATTCCGTGGTATTCCCGGTTCGTTTGACTTAACGCTTGAGAAAGTGGCGTACTTGCGTGAGCTAAACATGCCGCTACAAATCAACACAGTGATTTCACGGTACAATTACGACCATCTCGAGCAAATGGCCAAACTAATGGAAGAACTCGATGTGGTGATGTGGTATATCTTTTTACTGGTACCTACCGGAAGAGGCCAAGTCGATGATTGTTTAACGCCCCTTGAACACGAAAAGGTATTTAGGTGGCTGTACGACTTAAGTAAAAACGTTCCTTATGATATTAAAACAACGGCAGCACAGCATTATCGGCGAGTGGTAATTCAGCAAAAAATGAAAGAGCATTTAGTAGAAACTAGTCATATTCGCTACGAAGATACGATGACGATGGATCAGGACAGAATCCGAGACGGTCTAAAGCGTGCGCCAAAGGGTGTAAATGATGGAAATGGGTTTATATTTGTTTCTCATACGGGTGATGTGTTTCCAAGTGGATTGCTCCCAATAAAAGTCGGGAATATCCGTGAGAATCGGTTAGAGCATATTTATCGAACATCTCCAGTCTTAAAGGAACTTCGTAATCCAGACCTCTACAAAGGAAAATGTGGGATGTGTGAATATCGTCATATATGTGGAGGTTCCCGTTCTCGAGCATATGCTATGACAGGGGACTACTTAGCGAGTGAACCGTTTTGCGTGTATGTTCCACAAAGCTTACGATAGCTGCTTGTACAGAGTAATAAAAAGAGGTAAGCCTGCTGATTTCATGACAGCAGGCTTTTGGAGTCAACTATTTTGAACGTTTCGAAGAATTTCATATGCTTTATCACCGGCTTCACTTGTTAGACTCTCCCAGATTTCGTCTCGAAGTAAATCTAGTTCAATAATCATCCTGGCTAAGGTAATCGCATCTTCATTTTTCATCATCATTCTTCCTTTCCTTTTCCTTTCTTGATGCTACCCATTTTCTATAGACCTCTTCCATTTCGGTAAGAGTGAAATCAGCTGAGTCTTTACGAACTGTGAGGGCACCGGCTTTTGTTAGGAGACTCTCATACTCTTTTCGCCTTTTCTCAACCATTTCTCTTAGAAGCGCCATGGGGAGTTCATCCTTTCTTTTTGGTATTAACGTAATTGTAAGTGGGTTGGGAGTAATTATCACTTCAACTGTTAGTTTAATTAACATCATTTTTAAAACTTGTCAGAATTTCTTACAAGTTAGACGTCTATTGTGTAAGGTAATGGTATAATCTAGAAGCAAACGGTGTGGGAAACGGAGGAATAAACCATGGGGGAAGATACATCATATAAAAGTAGAAAAGTCATAACGATTGGTGTAGTAAGTGAATTAACAGGCCTTTCCGAGAGGCAAATCCGTTATTACGAGGAAAGAAAGCTCATATTCCCTGAGCGGTCTGAACGAGGAAACCGAAAGTATTCATTCTCTGATGTAGAAACGCTAATAGAAATCGCAAATAAGCGCGAAGAAGGTGTTCGAACGTACGAAATTAGACAGGATATGATTAAGAAAAATAATTTAGCCAAAGATGAGAAACTCCGTAACAAAATGCTTCGTGGACAAATTAACGCTAGGTTTGGAATTCAAAAAAATCAATAGCCTTTGTATGAAGCCTGCATAAGGCTTTTTTGTTTGTGTAAAAGATGATTGAATATTTTGTACACTCTATTAATATGTTACAATTATAATATTAAGGGTGACTAAATAATTTGTAATATTTTTTCGGTAATGGAAATGGAGGGATCCACCATGAAGAAGCTTTTTAAGTACATATTTCCCTATAAATATGCCACGATAATGGCGTTATCACTTACCGGCTTTGAGTTGGTGGTTGAGCTGATACAGCCTGTCCTCATGGCTAAAATCATCGATGAGGGCATTACAAACGGAGACATGTTTCCCGTCTACCTTTGGGGCGGTATACTTTTACTTCTTTCTTTTATTGCCTTTGTTGCAGGAATAGTAAACTCCTTTTACTCCTCCCATGTAGGTCAAGCGGTCGGTTACGATCTTAGGAGAGACCTGTTTGATAAAATCCAACAATTTGCCTTTAAGGACTTTCAGGAAATTCCGACTTCGTCCTTAATTACGAGGCTGACAAACGATGTAACTCAAATACAGAACTTCCTCTTTATGAGTCTACGTATTGCGCTCCGAGCACCTTTGTTTATTCTGGGTGGAATGATTATGGCGTTCACGGTCAACGTGAAGCTTGCTACTATTCTGCTGATTTCCGTGCCTCTTTTAATGGTGATTGTTTTAACTCTAATTCGAAAGGGAGTCACTCTGTTTCAGCTTGTTCAAAAAAAGCTTGATAGAGTGAACAGTATCATTCAGGAAAATTTAGTAGGCATCCGTCTCATTAAAGCGTTTACAAGGGGACCCCATGAGCAGGGACGGTTTGAAAAAGTAAACAAGCTACTAAGAGAAGACAATAAAAAAGCCCTTCAAATTATGGAGATGACGATGCCCATTCTCATGTTTGGAATGAATGTTGCGATGGTGATCATTCTTTGGTTTGGTTCTCTTCAGCTGGATATCGGTGGGGCACAAGCAGGGGAAATCGTCGCTGTGCTTAATTATGGAACGAAAATTATGTTTGCTTTTACCGTTTTTTCATTTGTTATGATGAATTACTCTAGGGCACAAGCTTCATCGGGAAGGCTTGTTGAAATCCTTGAGCAAGAAACGGATGCTGAACAGCTGAACACTCCTTCAACAGGGGAAAAAATAGATGGACGGGTGGAGTTTCATCACGTGAGTTTTCAATATCCACAAGCGCTTAAACGAACACTTGATGATATTAGCTTTACGGCCGAGGTAGGTCAAAGAATTGGAATCTTAGGGGAAACAGGATCAGGAAAAACATCTTTGTTTCAGTTAATTCCTCGTTTGTTTGAAGTAACTGAAGGACATATTACGATTGATGATGAGGACATCACAAAGTATGAAAAGGAAGAACTGCGAAAGCAAATCGGAATGGTCCCGCAGGAAGCGCATTTATTTACGGGGACGGTAAAAGAAAATATTGGCTGGGGGAAGGAGAATGCCACTTTTGATGAGATTATAGAAGCTGCGAAAAAGGCAGAAATTCATGAGTTCATCATGACTCTTCCACACCAATATGAAACCATGGTTGGACAGCGTGGGGTGAATTTATCAGGTGGTCAAAAGCAACGGCTCTCCATTGCTCGGGCCATCGTAAGACAGCCAAGGATCTTGTTATTAGATGATAGTACGAGTGCGCTTGATTCCAAAACGGAGGCTAACATTCTAACCTCAATAAAGGACCAAGCCTGCACCACTTTTATCATAGCTCAAAAAATTAGCTCCGTAATAAAATCCGATCAAATCCTTCTCCTCGAAGAAGGTATGTTGGTCGCAAAAGGAACGCATGAACAATTGCTAAAAGAAAGCGACAGTTACCGTAGAATATACAAGTCCCAAATGCAAAAGGAGATGGAGCAGCTTGCATAAACCTGACACAAAGCCAAAAGCAAAGAATATAAAAGGAACGCTGCTTAGGGTTCTTGGCTACGCAAACAAGGAAAAGGTACTGCTCTCTTGGGTTTTATTTATGGTGATTGCAAGTTCTGTTTTTTCCCTGATTGGACCCTATTTATTAGGAGTGGCGGTTGACGATGTGATCGCAGGAACCAATAAAGAACGCTTTTTGTTATTGTTATTTGGAATCATCATCGTCTTTCTATTGCAATCAGCGGCTCTTTTTTTTCAGAACAATTGGATGATTGGTATTGCCCAAGAAATTGTCTTCCGAATGAGAAACCAGCTTTTCAAGAAGCTACATATGCTCCCCATCTCCTTTTTCCAGAAGCGTCAGCATGGTGAGCTTATGAGTCGCTTAACGAATGATATGGAAAATGTCAGTCGAACATTAAATTCAGCCATTATTCAAGTGGTGACAAGTACGTTAACGATAGTAGGAACCATTGCCATGATGTTATGGCTGAGTCCTTTGTTAACGGTATTAACATTAACGATTGTCCCTGTCATGTTTGCCGGACTGAAATGGATTACGAACCGCACAGGGAAGTTTTTTAAGGAGCAGCAAAAAACGCTCGGCGATATGAATGGTTTCATTGAAGAAACACTGTCCGGGCAAAAAATAGTAAAAATGTACTCGCAGGAACGGAAAGTCATCGATCAGTTTGCGGAGAAAAACGATGCGTTGAAAGAATCAAACTATTGGGCTCAAACATACTCAGGTTTTATTCCAAAACTGATGAATATGCTAAACAATGTAAGCTTTGCAATCATTGTTGGAATTGGTGGAATTCTTGCGATTAAGGGCTCCGTGTCAATTGGTGTCATTGTTACCTTCACTACATACTCTAGGCAGTTCACGAGACCATTAAATGATCTCGCTAACCAGTTCAACATGATTTTGTCGGCTGTAGCTGGTGCGGAGCGTGTGTTTCAAATTGTGGATGAAAAAGAGGAACAGGAGGATGAAGGGAAGGCAGTATCGATTGATCGTTTGCATGGAGAGATTGTATTCGATCAGGTGGGCTTTTCCTATGATGAGGGCCTTGCGACATTAAGGGATGTGAGCTTCCAAGCAAGAGCTGGTGAGACGGTTGCCCTAGTTGGACCAACGGGAGCGGGCAAAACGACCGTAATCTCCTTGCTTGCTCGTTTCTACGACAGTAATCAGGGGACGATTTGGATTGATGGAAGAGACAGCAAGGAAATTACACGAGATAGCTTAAGAAAGCAAATGGGTTTTGTTTTACAAGATTCCATTCTTTTTGAATCAACCGTTCGGGAAAATATTCGCTTTGGTCGTCTAGCTGCTACGGACGAAGAGGTGATCCAGGCAGCAAAGGAAGCCAATGCGCATGATTTTATCATGAAGCTTCCAAATGGATACGATACTGTGCTAAATGGGGAAGGGGCAGGAATTAGTCACGGGCAAAGGCAATTGTTATCCATTGCCCGTGCACTGCTAGCGGACCCAGCTCTGTTGATTCTAGACGAGGCGACAAGCAGTATTGATACGATTACAGAAATGAAAATTATTGAGGCGTTGGAAAGGCTGATGAAGGGTCGAACCACATTTGTGATTGCCCATCGCTTGAACACCATTCAAAATGCAGACCTAATCGTTGTGTTAAAGGACGGTCAAGTAATTGAAAAAGGCTCAAACAAAGAGCTTCTAAAACAAAATGGATTTTATGCAGACTTAGTTCGTACGCAGCAACAAAAGGCAATCATGTGAAAGCTGGCCCTTAGTGGGTCAGCTTTTTCTTCTTTTATAGCAAAAAATAGGCGGTAGTTGGGCAAGGTAAGGAGGTAGAAAGGAGCGGAAAACAGTGGTGTATGATTGCGTGATTGTCGGTGGAGGAATTGCTGGATTACAGTGTGCAGTTCAGTTAGGAAGATATATGTATAAGGTGCTTGTTATTGATTCAGGGGATGGCCGATCTACTCTGTGCCGAAGCTATCATAATGTGCTTGGCTATCCATCTGGTGTGAGCGGGGAGTATTTACGGTCCATTGGCGAGAAACAGGCGAAGCAGTATGGAGTTGAGTTTTTACTAGAAAAGGTTGAAAAGGTGGAGAAGAAAAAGGAGATTTTTCATGTAACAACTCATCATGGGGACGAGAAAAAGGCCAAGAGATTGTTGATTGCAACCGGGGTAATGGACCGGATTCCGCCAATCCCCGAGCTGTACCCATGCCTAGGGCAGAGTGTGTATATTTGTCCAGATTGTGATGGATATGAAATCAAAGACGAAAAATGTATCGTCATTGGCTCAGGTAATGTCGGAGCCAATGCGGCCTTGACTTTATTGTATTGGTCCAAAAAGCTTATTTATGTGAATCATGAGCGAAAAGAAGTGGATGAAAAACTCCTTAAACAGCTTAAAAAGGAAAATATTGAATACTATGAACAGTCGATTGAACAAGTACAGGCGAAGGACAGCCAGTTTCAAGGTGTCACTTTGACAGATGGAACACAGTTAGTTTCGAACCACGGATTTGTCGCATTTGGAAACAATGAGGTTCGTTCGGAGCTAGCGGCTCAGCTTGGAGTAGAAAGGATGGAAAATAAACATATTCTTGTTGATCCTCGTTCAAAAATGACGAATATCAAACATGTATGGGCAGCAGGTGATGTGGTAGCCCATTCTGAGCAAGTAACAGTTGCCATGGGAGATGGGCTTCAAGCAGCGATTTTTATTCATAAATCATTGATGAATGAAACTTAAATGGGAAACTGGCCGTTTATTAGGACGGCCAGATGAATAATACATGCGATGGATTAACAAAATTACAGAAAAAAGAACCCATAACATCGTACCCAAAAAGAAATCGGTATTGCGTAAAATTCTTGTAAGCGGTAAACTGTTAACAACAGTGCAACCTTTAAAAGGTTATTTTTTGCTTCATTTATGCAAACGGTTGCGCTACCTAAAAAGCCGTTTACAGCATGAAAAAATAAAATGTCAGAGGGGTTATATATGAAGAAGATATGGTGGAAGGAAGCCGTGGCCTATCAGATTTATCCAAGAAGCTTCCAGGATTCAAATGGAGATGGAATTGGCGATTTACAGGGAATCATTCAACGACTTGATTATATAAAAGATCTTGGGATTGATGTGATTTGGATTTGTCCCATGTATAAATCACCAAATGACGATAACGGATACGATATATCTGATTACGAAGACATTATGGAAGATTTCGGGACGATGACGGACTTTGATGCTCTGTTAGCAGCTGTTCATGATCGTGGAATGAAATTGATTATTGATCTGGTTCCTAATCATACAAGTGATGAGCATCAATGGTTTATCGAATCACGTCAATCTAAGGACAATCCAAAGCGCGATTGGTATATTTGGCGTGACGGGAAAGATGAAGCAGAGCCAAATAACTGGGAAAGTATTTTCGGAGGTTCTGCTTGGCAATACGATGAACAAACGAAGCAATATTATATGCATGTGTTTTCAACCAAGCAGCCTGACTTGAATTGGGAAAACCCTGAAGTTCGTGAAGCTGTCTATAGTATGATGAACTACTGGTTGGATAAAGGCATAGACGGGTTCCGAATTGATGCGATTAGTCATATTAAGAAGCGTCCAGGATTCCCAGATATGCCAAACCCAGAAAATAAGAAATACGTTTCTTCTTTTGACATGCATATGAATCAGGAGGGAATTCATGAGTTCCTTGCTGAAATGCAAGAAAAGACGTACGGCAAATATGATGTGATGACTGTGGGAGAAGCGAATGGGGTGTCGGTAGACGAAGCGCATCTTTGGGTAGGAGAAGAAGAGGGTAAGATGAACATGGTATTCCAATTTGAGCATCTGGATCTATGGGATACTGATCCTGCCAAAGGTCTTGATATTTTGGGCTTGAAACAAGTGCTCACACGCTGGCAAAAGGGATTAGAAAAGGACGGCTGGAATGCGCTGTTTATTGAAAATCATGATAAGCCGCGAATTGTCTCCACATGGGGGAACGACAAAGAATACTGGTACGAAAGTGCAACAAGCATGGCAGCGATGTATTTCCTCATGCAGGGAACACCATTTATTTATCAAGGTCAGGAAATTGGAATGACCAATGTTCAATTCCCAAGGATTGAGGATTACGATGATGTCGCTGTCAAAAATATGTATCGTTTGAAGCGTGAAGAAGGGGTTTCACATGAGGACATTATGGAAATCATTTGGGCCACTTCAAGAGACAATAGCCGTACTCCAATGCAATGGTCGGACGATCACGAAGCGGGATTCACAACAGGATCGCCTTGGATGAAGGTGAACCCAAACTATAAAGACATCAATGTGAAAAAGCAGCTAGAAGACGAGCACTCTATCCTCTCTTTTTATAAAAGAATGATTCAGCTGAAAAAGAACAATGACGTGTTTACGTACGGTAAATATGAACTTCTATTAGAAGAAGATCCGCAAATTTATGTGTACACACGAGAAAGTGAGAACGATAAGGTGGTTGTTTTATCGAATCTAACAGGGGAAGCAGCAACACTCACTATAGACGGGTTAGAATTAAAATACGATCAACTGTTATTAGCCAACTACGAGATGGATTCCCACGATAATATAAATGGTTTTACAATCAAACCGTTCGAAACAAGAGTATATCGTTTGACATAATATTGCTCGAAAAGACCATATCCCCATTGATATGGTCTTTTCAATTTCTTATGTGTTAGAGGCAGGGACCCTTGTCCGAGCGTATGACCCGGTTGCTCACAATCATGTCAAAAAGAGATATAAAAAAGCAATCCACTATTCAGAAACGATTGAGAACGCTATAGACCAAGCTGATTTAGTATGTATCGTAACGGAATGGGGAGAAATTAAAGAATTTCCACTCGAGAAGTACAAACAAATGATGCGAGAACCACTTCTTATCGACGGTCGAAATTGTTATAAGCTAGAAGAAGCGCAGCAAGCAGATATCACGTATATCTCCATCGGTCGAGAAGTAGTAGAGAGGAAAACACCTATATTTCGTTATTAAATAGATCTTCAGTGGGCAGGGAATTGTAACTCCCTGCCTTTTTTCGTATCATAAAAATTAAAAAGGGTGCGGTGTATGGCTAAGCAAGCAAAAACCAATGCGATGCGAATTCTAGATAGTAAAAAAATCGACTATGAATTAATCACCTACGATTCACAAGATGGGAAAATTGATGGAGTGTCTGTGGCAGAAAAGATAGGAAAAGACCCGAAACAGGTGTATAAAACGCTGGTTGCTCAAGGTGCGAGCAAGCAACTGTATGTTTTTATTGTTCCTGTGGAGAAGGAGCTAAACCTGAAAAAAGGGGCGCAAGCATGTGGCGAGAAGAAAATAGAGATGATTCCCGTCAAGGATATTCAAAAATGGACAGGTTATATTCGTGGCGGATGTTCTCCCGTAGGCATGAAAAAACAATACCCAACGGTCGTTGACGAAAGTGCAGAGGAATTATCTTCCATCATCGTAAGTGGTGGGAAAATCGGAGTCCAAATGGAACTGAAGCTGCAAGACTTACTTTCTGTTACAGGTGGAAAAATAGCGGGGCTCACGAATGAATAAGTAAAAATCATATTTGGTCATCCTCTATGTTAGATCATGTGCTAAGACAAGGTGAGAATCGCATATATTTTAATGCTCCACGTATGAATTTTCAGCAAAGGATGTGTGCAGATGGCTGGGAGTGTTAGAAACTACTATGCTGGCGGAAATACAGCTAAGGGTTTTCATAGCTTATTTGATGACTGTTTAAAAGATTTACAGAGGGTTTTTATATTGCAAGGGGCACCGGGAACAGGAAAATCAACACTTATGAAGAAGGTGGGAGAATACTGGACAGGAAGAAATTATCAAGTGGAATACCTGCATTGTCCGTTAGATACTTCATCTATTGATGGAGTGATCATTCCAGAGCTCAAGGTGGGAATTGTGAACGGTTCGAGCTTCTATACGATTACCCCAAGAGCACTTGGTGCAATTGAGGAATACGTAAACCTAGGAGAAGGCTGGGACTCAAGCAAACTAGTAGAACACAAGGATCAAATTCTAAGATTGTCCATGCTAGCAGGTAATGCCAAACAAAAAGCATATGAGCACTTTGCCGAAGCGTTAAGCATTCATGACAATTGGGAAAAAATCTATATTGAAGCGATGGATTTCCAGAAAGCAGATGATTTAACTAGAAAATTAGTCTCACAGTTTTATGGAAGTATGACCTTAAATAAAGAATCAGCGGTAAAGCACCGGTTTCTAGGCGCAGCTACTCCGGTTGGAGCGGTTGACCATGTTCCAAATTTAACAGAAGACGTTGCAAAAAGGTATTTTATAAAAGGAAGACCGGGCTCCGGAAAATCAACGATGTTAAGGAAAATTGCTGAAGAAGCACAAGTCCGCGGATTAGATGTAGAAGTGTATCATTGTGGATTTGATCCAAATAGTTTGGATATGGTCATTGTTAGAGAGTTAGGAATGGCCATTTTTGATAGTACGGCGCCACATGAATATTTCCCAAGCAGAGATGGAGACGAGATTGTTGATATGTACGGCTCTGTTATTGCTAGTGGAACCGATGAAATTTTTGAAGAAGAGATTTCAAACCATAAAACAGCCTATAAAAATATGATGGATCAAGCGATCGGCTTTTTAAAGGAATGCAGTGAGTACAATCAAGAACTAGAGCAAATATATACAGATGCTATGGACTTTGACAAGGTTAATGAACTAACCGAACATGTTCAAGAAATGATTCACCAGCTCGAAGAAAAATAATGGATCACTCACCCCTCATAGGCGTTTTGCATACATTACAACGAGATGTATGTAGAGAGGGGTATGAATGTGAACTATTATCATCCAAATTATTTTTTAGATGATCGACAGCAGCCAACCACTGGTGGATTCCCAGGAGGAGGCTTTCCGGGCGGCGGATTCCCAGGTGGTGGATTTCCAGGAGGGGGCTTTCCGGGCAGCGGATTCCCAGGAGGAGGTTTCCCGGGCGGTGGATTTCCAGGAGGAGGTTTTCCGGGCGGTGGATTTCCAGGAGGGGGCTTCCCGGGTGGCGGATTTCCAGGAGGGGGCTTCCCGGGTGGGGGTGACGACTTTCCAGGTGGCGGATTCCCAGGAGGAGGCGGCGGTGGAGGTGACCAATACGGTCCACCATCAAGCCCACCACCTTCTTATACACCACAACAAGGTGTTTCCCCTTTTGCGGTCGACCCTGGTGCCATTAGAAGATGCCGATTCCGCTTCACGTATATTTGGTTAGTTAATGGAAATAGCTTCTGGTTCTATCCAACGTATGTTGGAAGAGATTCTATTGCGGGATACCGATGGAGAAATAGACGTTGGGTTTATTATGGTACTGATTTAAGAAGAATCAGCAGTTTCCAATGCGGTGGAAGATAATAAACATTAGAGCTGGCATGAACTCATCTGGGTTCATGCCTTTTTCTATGGACCGTCCTCATTATGGGATGGAAGCTCAGGTTAAGCACCTGAACTGATAGACGGAGAAATTCCGCTTAATTGGTAATTGTTATTAAAAAAGCTTTAATTAGACGGAGAGATTCCGCCTATTGGCTCAAAAAACCCGAAAAGGGGAGGTTTTACCTTGCATAAGCGGAAATCCTTCCCTTATTTACCCCGAAATGAGCTCCATTCTGCATTTAACCGGAAAATCTCCGTTTAACGTACTTTTGTTGAGCATGGAGAGTTTTCCTTTTTTATATACCAATAACGATGTCCTTACGACTGTCATATCAGCACGTATTTTAAGAAAAGCACTTCAAAACGGGCCCCTACTTTCGAGGATGTCCGATTTTAATAAATTTTTACAGTTGCATTGTTGGAAAATTTACGAAAAAACTTTTACAATAAAGTTATGTCACAATAAAGGAGCACTGTATGAAAGAGATCCTCATCCTAACGAAATTATTTCGAGCGAATGGAAATCGCGAGAATGCTTATTATATGGAGAAATATATGCGAAACCAGTTTCCTTTTCTAGGAATCAAAACGCCATTAAGACGTGAGCTTATGAAGCAGTTTTTTGAGGAAACCGGTTTATTAAAACAGCCATATAATGAGGAGTTTGTCGAAGAGGTCTGGGCCCTTCCAGAAAGGGAGTTTCAAGCAGCTGCACTTGATTATATGGAAAAATCGTTAAAAAAGCTGGAAAAAAGGCATCTGCCTGGAATTGAAAAGCTCATCACCACCAAGTCATGGTGGGACACGGTTGATGTTCTCGGTCCCAAAGCAGTTGGAAAAATAGCAGCTGATCATCCAGAAGTAATTAAAGAAACGATTGATAATTGGGCGTATGGTGATGATTTATGGTTAAGGCGCGCAGCGATTCTTTTTCAGCTAAAATATAAAAAGAATACAAATGAAGAGCTTTTGTATCGTTATTGTAAAGAAAACGCCGACAGCAAGGAGTTTTTTATACAAAAGGGGATTGGCTGGGCATTGCGTGAATACTCAAAAACGAATCCGAGCAGTGTAAAGAATTTTATTGATCGCACGTCTTTATCTAAGCTCAGCATTCGTGAAGGTAGTAAATACATATAGAGGAGAAACTGATTATGATAAAATGCATCGCTAGTGATATGGATGGAACATTATTAAATTCAAAGCAGGAAGTATCCGAAAAGAACCTCGAGGCGATTCAAAAAGCATTGAATTCAGGAGTAGAAGTGGTTATTGCAACGGGTCGTTCCTATGAAGAGGCTATGTCAGTTTTACAAGAATCTGGCTTACAGCTACCGCTTATTTGTGCCAATGGGGCAGAGATTCGAACAAAAGAAGGCGAAATTGTCAAAGCTCATCCCTTAGATCACAAAATCGCGAAACAAGCAGCCGATGTGTTAAATCAAGAAGGCGTTTATTACGAAATTTATACAAGTGAAGGTACTTACACTGTCGATTATGATAAGGGCGTTGAGATCATTATTGATATCTTTACAACTGCAAATCCTGAGCTTTCGAGAGAGCTTGTGGAAGAAGAAGCGCAACATAGATATGAGAAAGGTTTGGTTCATATTGTGGATAGCTATGAGCCAATTTTAAACGGAGAAAAAACCATTTATAAGCTACTAGTTTTCCATAAGGATCATAGCTTTTTAGATGAGGTGGAGCAAAAGCTTAAGCAAATCGATCATCTAGAAGTAACCTCTTCAGCATTTGGGAACTTAGAGCTGATGAACACACAATCCCAAAAGGGTATTGCATTAGCTGAGTTCGTGGAAGAAAGGGGAATTGCCCTACAAGACACCATGGCGGTTGGCGATAATTATAATGATTTATCCATGTTTCGAGTGGTTGGCCGATCAGTAGCCATGGGCAATGCAAACGAGGATATTAAAGAACAATGCACTCACGTAACATTGAGAAATGACGAAAGCGGTGTAGGGGAAGCCATCCTAAAAGCATTAGCTGAGTAAAATAGAAAGGCTTGAGGAAAAATCCTCAAGCCTTTTCTTTCGGTGCTAATCCATGCAAAATAAATTGAATCGTTGCTTCGATTTCTTGTTCATCATCCCAATCTAGCTCGGGAAAAAGAAGATAACGACCGATTAGGAAACCAAATATACTGGAAGCGGTCATCCGAACCACTTGATAAGGAGGAAGGTCAATCAGTTGCCCGTTCTCTTGATAATGTTTGATAATAGCTTCCATTCTTTCGTAAACCTTAATCGCAATATGCTCCTTAAATTGCTTCTGTAGTTCTGGTTGAAAGGGGATTTCCTGCAGGACAATTTTGAACAAAGGAATGTTGGCATTTAGAAACTCGGCCCGATTATGAATCATAGCCCGTAAAAAATCTTCTAAGCTTTCAAAATCCTGGTTCAACACTTTATTCAAATCTTTTATCACAAAAGGTGCAATCAGCTTTGCCATCATGGGTGCAACGATGGATAATAAGAGATCCTTTTTTGTTTTATAATGGCGGAAAATGGTTCCTTCGGCTACACCCGCTTTCTTTGCGATTTCACTCGTAGAGGTAGCCGCGTAGCCTTTTTCAGCAAAGGATTCAATAGCAGCTTCGAGAATAAGCTTTTGTTTTTCGGTTAGATTTTCATTTTTATCTATAATCTCATCAATCATATGATTATCTGACATATAAACTCCTTGTTAAATAGAACGATATTTTTTAAGGGCAAGAATGTTTAGAATCATGAACAGAAGTGAAAATCCTGCTAACATAAACAAATCAAATGAAATCTCACCCCACCCATACCCTCTTATCATAACATTTCTTAAGGCATCTGCTCCATAGTACAAGGGAGTGAGTGGGCCAATCCAGCTTAAGTAATCAGAAATGGTCTCTAGATTAAATAATCCAGAGAAAAAGATCTTGTATAACTATATTTGGAGGTAATAATAAATTATTTACTATTTTGGTCGATAAACCTTTATATATCATTAATCCAAAATTATATCCATTAAATATTATATGGAGTTAATTCGAGTGGGGGGAAAAATGTTTAAGGGTCAAATGAAGTATAAATATACTGTCGTGGAATTTGCAACAATGGATTTTTTTGAAGGGGAGATTTTTAAAAAACAAGTAATTGGTATTGGGTTAAGAGATGAAAAAACTAATAAAATATATCCTTCACCCATAACAAACTACATAAAGGGTATGTATAGAAGGAAATCAGGTTCTTTAAGTAATCAAAGAAATGCAGCGTCTGAACTAACAAAGTTTCTAAACTTTATTATAAAACAAGTAGAAAAGGGACATAGAGATTTTCTTCCTTTGAATGAAAAAGGGTTGTTCGGACTAAAACTAATTCATGGTTCAAAATATATATCCCTCCTTTCTTTAAGGGCACGTGCAGGTAAGTTAGATTCTAATTACGTTTATAGAATGGAATATTATTTAATAAACTTTTTTCACTGGCTTAATACACAAGGAATAATAGACGAGCCTTTTAATATTTTAGAGGGTTCGCCATTTGATGACTTGGAACTTGGTACTATATACCCTCCCAAAGATGCGGGTATCTCAAGTAAGCTTGTAGACTTTGGGGATAATAGGTATGCATTGGCAGTAAGGTTTATAAACACTGCTGAAAAAATATCTCCTGATATTGCATTGGGTGTTGCTTTTCAATTCTTTGGGGGGTTAAGAGCTGGTGAAGTTGTGAACCTAACAAAGGATAGTTTAGAAAAACCAACTTATTGGAATGGCAACGATGATGGAATCAGGAGCTTTATTTTACGAATTAGAGATAACCAGGAACTTCTATTTGGTCACAAAAAGAATCATACACACGAGCAAGTAAAAAGACCTAGGAATCAATATTTACTAGTTAATGACGTATTGTCAAAAGTATATAGAAAACATAAGGTCCATTTGGATTCACTTACCAGAAAATGTGAAATAAAGAACGAAAAAGCTCTCTTTGTCTCATCGAGTAATGGACATCCTATATCTGGAAAGAGCTATTACGAAAAATTCAACAAAATAAAAAAAGAGTTTTTGAGGCAATTGAGTAAAGAAGAGCAAGTTGAGGATTATGAATATCTTACTAGTAAACACTGGTCAACCCATATATGTAGAGGTGTTTTTACTAATTTTTTGCTAGAAATTGGTGCAACCGTCCCAGAAGTTGCTGTTGCGAGGGGAGATAAAAATATACTTTCAGTACTTTCTTATGTTGAGGAACAGAATGCTATAAAACTTACTAATGAAGCGATTAATAAAATTCGTGAGGCGTATACAGATAAATTAGCAAAAATTGAAGAATCAAATATTGAAAAATGGAAAAAGGAAGTTAAGCATGGAGAAAATTAGCATTAAAGAAGCCATTTGTCTATTAGATAATAATGAAGAAGTTAATGGGGAAATAAACCAAATAGATAAAAAACTTTATCTCAATGGAAATGTTATTAGGAAACTTTACCCTGAATATTCAATGGATTATAAAACACTAAGAAGGTTAGCAGATGAAGGGAAAATTAAATCTAAATTTGTTAAGGAAATCCAGTTGTTTTCTGTCTACGACGTAGTCGAATATAAAGTGAATTTAAATTTATTTAGATCAGGTTTTATAACTATAAGACAATTCTTAAAGAAATTAGGAATACCAAAACCAGTAAGTAATAGCTATTATAATGAAAGATTTTTAGAATTACATAATAATGGAAATTTAAAAATGGTCTGCATTAACGAAGTAATCAAGGGTAACAACTACTATATTTTAAAATTGGACCTTGAAAAATTTTGTAATAATATGGTCTCTCTAGTTGAAGCAGCAGAAATAATGGGAAGTAACGTAAATGATTTTGCTTATATATGGCCAAAAATTGGTAAGCCAATTATAAAAATACAAAAAAACAATCAGCAATATCACTACATATATAAAAATGACTTTTATGAATATCGGGATAAAAAAATAGCCAAACATAATTCATATTCACGACAGGCTGCAAGTTTTAAGCTTAATATATCTCCGGCAAGTTTTGAGAAAGTGGTAAATGAATATAGTTTGACTCCAGTTTATGAAGAAATAGGAGAAAGAGAAAAGAAAGTATATTTTAGTCAACAAGACATCGAGTTTTTAAAAACTGAGCAAGATAAATTATGGGATTATTACTTAATTCACTATTATACGCGGGATGAAGCAAAAAAGTATTTAAATTTGACTGAAATAATTACAAGGTATGGTTTTACAACTGTTCCAATACCCCCTCTGCTAAGAACTAATAGAACAGAAAGGAAAATGAATAAGATCCACCATGTTTACCTTAAATCCGAAATAGAAGAATACAAATTTAAAAAAGTGAATTATGAGAAAAAACGTGACATTATAAACCGTATGGATGCAGATCCTTTTTTAATTTTTAAGATTGCGCTTAAAGAATTTAAATATATATTCCCCCCCTCTTCGAAAAATACTGAAAAATTCTGGCTTCAATTTGTTGGGAGGAAACTACAGAGGACAAATGCTAGTGATGATACGAAACGAGATTATATCAAAGAACTATTACGTGTGACAGAATTAATAATAAGTAATTCAATAGATAGAGATATACTGACACAATCCCATAAAGAGCTAAATTTAAGAATATTTAGGAATAAGGATATACCAGCCAATATTAAAAATCATTTTATTTCATTTATTCGTGCAATAAACAAAAATTTATCGAAAAAAGGCTTAAAGGGCTATGACTTAAATAAGTTAGATTTTAAACCTATTCCAAACGAAAATGGAAATGAAAAAAGTATATATCAAATTAGTGAATATATGGGTTTGTTGGATTACGTTGGGGATATATCTCTTCATAAGAACAAAGCAATAAGAGATGCAAAAAATGCGGGAAGTAGTAATTATGTTAATTACGCTTCATCTTGGCTTTATGTTCTATTACATATGAACAATGCATGGCGCCATAGAGATATAACTTTATTTCCACGAATTGATATAAGTAAAACTAGAGTTGATAGCTTAGAATGGTTTGAGGGAAATGAATTGACACTTGAAGAAGCTAAATCAATTATCAATCAAGTGAAATCTATTAACTTTATTCATTCAAAAACTCAAAAAAGAAGGTACTTTTTCTGCTCGGAAGAGTTGACCCTTGCGTTTGCATATGCTGCGATAATATGTGAACTACGATGTAAGAAAGCTAGTAGTAAGACCTTAATTGATTTTAACAGCGTAAAAAGAAAATTCACTAACACTCATAGAAAAGCATTTTTTAGTAGTTTTATTTCAACGTTTAGTTTTGGTTCCAGAAAAATGAATAGAACACTAATTAGTTATATATACAACGTTATCAAGAAAGTAACAAAAAGAAACCCTCTAGAAATCACAAAATTCATTCGAAGTCACTCAGATGAAGAAATAACCAATATTTATATCGACATACCACGAGAACATATTGATTTTCTTACAAATCAATTATTTGAAGTTGGTCATTTCGGATACTCTTATGAAATTTTAGGTGATTTATTATTGGGACAGCCTTCAACAGATAGAGTTGCCAGAACGAATCGATCTCTATTAATCAAAAATACATTTGGAGACTATGTCCAAATTGAGACGATTGCTGCTTTTTTTAATGCTCTACTACGGGAAAGGGATCTAGTTAAAAAGGTACTAAATAACCATCCGGATTTAACTGACCTCTTAAATTGTATTAATCTTGGGCAACAACCTGCTAAGCAATATGGTTATCAATGTGTATTTCAGAGGTGCCAATTTCCAGAAAAAGAATGTGGTGACTGCCCTTTCGTAATCCCCCATATTTATGCTTTATCAGATATTGGACAAACAATTGTTGATAGACTAAATGATTTCTCTGCAAAATTTTATTTAACAGATAAAGTCGGCGAAAAAACAAGACTAACTAATAGACTTTATCCACAGTTATTTTTATTAAAACAAGCAGTTGAAAAATTCGGTGAGGATACTGTTACACAATTTATCCCAGGAGGGTTACCGGCCTTAAAAGAGGAGTTAAAAAAGTTGCCTAGCGCATTAGAATATTTAACTATAAGATCAGGAGAAAAAAATGAGTAAGCATGGTAGTTTTACGTCAGCAGAAGATGCATTAATTATTGAAGAATTTAATGATTATAAATTTGATTTAGAATCAAGTATGGAGTTAGCTAAAGAAATATTACTGAAAGAACATCAACTTGGTACCCTTCTTGAAGGGGAATTTGAGAAAGACATATGGGTATTCGCGAATAACATTTCAGACACGACGGTCACATTTGACTTCAATAAAATCTATTTTTCTTCTCTTAGGGAGAAAATTAGTAAATTTGAATTGATCAACATTATAAAGTGTTGGATTACCTCTTTACTGTCGAGAATTGGTCCACAGTCAGTTCAAAATTACTACCACTCATTTCTTAAGTTTTGTAACTTAACAGACTGGTTTAACTCATCCTTATTGAAGGAGACCAAAAGGTATTTTGAATATAAAATATCGAATCGACAATGTTGGGATATTACTATAGCTGTTCTAAACTTTCTTGATTACTTTGAAGATTTAGAGTCTGGAGACTTTCTTAAGTTACTATTAAAAGCGAAATCTAATTTAAAGACAGAAACTTTCAGTAATACAAGATCATTACCTCCATCCAAAGAGGTTATATTATTTTCATGGATTCTAGAGGATTTTTTCAATAAAACCTCTTTCCAAAGTGATGAATACTATAGATATTTCCCCATTTTCCTTTGGTGGAACTTGACAAATTTAATCCCAATAAGACCTTCAGAGTTCTGTAAGATGGACCGGAATTGTTTGTTTTCACAGGAGGATAAATACTATGTTAAATTACCTAGAATTAAGCAAAAAAATAACGTTGGAAGAATTCAAATTATTGATACTATTTTAATACCAAAGGAATTATTTGAAATAATGAACGAGTACAAAAATAGTACTAGTGAATTTGGGTTTTCCGAAACATTTATTTCATATATGTCAACTACACCTAAACAGTTCAAAAAGGTGAATGCTGAAAAGTTTAATTTAGGTGTTTTTGAGTACATATTATTAGATTTTTATACCTATATAGTAGCCGAGAGATACGGTTATTCTGTAAAGTTCCCCACTTCTTGGGATAAGGCTAGAATTCAACATATGGAGGAAAAACCCGTTAATTATGATGTAACCCAACCCTTGAAACCAGGAGATACTAGACACTTTGCTTTTTTAAACTTAATGAGACAGGGTTATCACCCTGTCGAAATTGCAAGATTAGGGGGACATACAAAATTACAATCACAATATCATTATCATCAACATCAAGAATACTGGGTAGATACGGAAATTTTGCAGCTGATGCAAAAGTTTAAGATAAATATTAAGAATGATTCACATGGAAAAGTTAATGCATATTCATTACACCTTGAATTTGGCGATTACATTAAGGAGCATCATATTTTTCGTCCTCCTAGTACAACTTTTAAACGAGATTTAGAGATTGGTTACTGTACTGACCCTGAGCAATATTGTCAAACAGACTGTTTTTCTTGTGACTACTGGAGAATAACAGATGAAGAATATTTTGATAAGGCCTCCATAATAAATGAGGAATTAGCCAAAAGGGACAATGAGGTTAAGAAACTTTCTAATGTATTATCTAATCTACATAAATTAGTAATTAAAAATGCTCATAGGGATGAAGAGTATGCAGAGTTCAATCCCCATATTAATAAAGATTTATTGCTTACAAAATATCAGCTTGACTCAGCCCTTTATAGGTCTATTAAGTTTAGGGGAAAAATAAGAAAAAGGTAAGATGGTGAAAACATTGGGAAAAACAAGTAGAAGTGCCGGTAGGCCTAAGGCATTGTATCCGCAGGAACAGTTGAATTTGGTACTACATCTCTATGACAAGAATAGGACATCCAAATCGATTATAAAATATATGGACGTATACCACTTTTCTAGAAATCTTTTTGAAACTGGTGATATAAGTTATGAGTTTACAGAGTATTTTTGGCGTAAAGGTGATGGAAGAGTAGCTATTGATAAGATGAATGCAGTTTACATGGAAACTGTATTCATTGGGTCTCAAGAAGACAATAAAATCCATGTAGTTAATACTAAAGATGCTGTAGAGCGATATTTTAAAGGAAAAGACAAAGATAAAGAGAAAATAATAGGATTGCTATCAATAAATGAAAATAGATTACAAAGATACATCAAAAATTATGAAAGTTTGAAGGAAAAAAACAGGAAGAATGAAATGCTCTTACAAGAGGAAAGAGAGAAAAATAATTTACTCAAACAAAAGGTAAATGACTATGAAAATATTTTATTTATGTGGTTAGAAGCGAGTATAAATGATGATGTACCTCTTGAGAATCTTATAACCACAGGGAAGAGCAGAAATCCTATTGTATCTTACTTGTTTGAGACAGCGTTTTCTCCTAATCCAATGGAGGGATATAGCAAATTCGAGGAGTTTAGGAGGACAAAAAAGGGGCGAAATAAAGATAATATAGTACCATTTACTGATAAAATACAAAAAAGTATTCTTGATGATATGGATTTCTAATATATGGTAGCACTGTGAAGGCTTGTGTTATATGTTATATAAATCATCCACGTCTAATAAGAAAGGCCAATTTTCTTCTATTAGCCGTAGGATGATTTATAAAATATTTAAGATTAGATGGCTCTACGTAAGTTTTTGCTGATTAAATATCCTCTGATGTTTAAACATTAATTTGATTCCCTTTTTAACTTCATTATCGTATAAGGAGTAAAGTTTAGCGTTTTTTTCAATTCTTGCCCTTACTAAGCCAAGATTTTCGAGAAATCGTAATTGGTATGAAGCTGCCGAAGAAGTCAGTCCTATTTTCACAGCGATATCTCCCACTGACAACTCATCCGAAATAGATAGGAAATATATAATATTAATTCTAGTGGGATCTGACAAAGCTTTAAACACCTGAGTAAGCGCTAAAATTGTGGGTTTTGATATATTATTATTTAAACTACCTTGGGATTCAATGTCACCAAAAGGTTTTTCGTCTTTGATCATGTGAAGTCCTCTTTTTATGTATTCTGATAAAGCGGGGTCTTTTGAGCTATTTTAATATATATTAGCTAATTAAACAAATGCCCCCTTTTCTTTAAGTGTAATAATTCACAAAGATAATACTTTGATAAATGTTTTCAATAACATCAACCCAAAAACGGCTATCGTTAATGACAGCCGTTAGATAAGAGTAAACAAATCCCCTCTTAAGTCTTATAAAGATATTAGATTTTTAAAGCTATATTTTTCCGACGATACACGCTTAAAACTATCCCAATTAGTAGAGAATTTAAAACAGTTGGTGTTAGACCGTAGCTAATAAACGGTAATGACATCGATATAATTGGCAATAAGCCAAGGATCATTCCCACATTATAAACAAATTGGATAGAAAGTAGTGAACATACTCCAAGGATTAGTTGTTTTCCGAATCGGTCCTTTATTTGTATAGAAAGGACGATCATTCTAAATAGAAGCAATGAAAGTAGGACGAGTAGAAACGCAGCTACTAGCCACCCATAAAAATAGGTGATATTTGCAAAGACCATATCAGTTGTTAAGTCGGGAATAGGATTCACAGCTTCCTGGTTTCCAAACCAGCCACCACTCTTTATAAAATCTTTTAACATTAAGTACATATAACCTGCGTCTTGTGCGTAATCCTCTGGATTTAGGAATGCTAGTAATCTAACCCATTGGTATTCTTCCGTAGTAAACCAAAGAAGAACTACAAAGGTAAGAAAAAGACCAAAAGAAACGCCAATAGTTGTAAATTTGGCTTTTTTACTGATTGAACAAGAAAGAAATAAAGTTAACACCATTATGGAATAAATAAAAACATCAGTAAGGCTTGGTAATCGCATAAATAAGAACACGGAAAGCAAAAACACAATAAACACTACAAGCAGTTTTGGTTTTTCCTTCGACATATAGCAAGCCCAGAACACTAGAAGTAATGGCAATACTACCCTCACACTAATGATAAATCCAGCTATTTCAAGATAACCAACTCCGTTTATCCTAAAACTTGGGAAATAGTTAAAAGCAAGCAGTAACCCAAATGCTACTATAAGAGATAGCCAACCCAATTTCTTTATTTTTCTATAATCTATTAACATCACAGTTACTGTAACTATAATCCCCATAGCAATAAACATCAGCTGTCTAATCATAAGATTTTGAGAATATACATCTTGTACATTTATTATAGGCAGTATACCCATTGATATAATGATGAGAAAAAGCCCAAATAGTTTCCAGTCAAAAACAGGACGATACAGTTTATTAAAGTGAGTACCAAGTTCTGCTGGGCTCCCCATTTGCTTTATAGCTTTTTCTTCAGCTTCGTTTTCGTTTGCACCCTTAGATACTAGTTCTGACTTAGACATTTTCAAATGATAACTTAACTCTTTGTAGACAACTTCCTTCGCTTCTTTTGATTTTATATATTGCATAACTTCGGTTAAGAAATGTTCCTTATGATTAGTCATATTAATTACCTCTCCAATATTTCTTTTAGAAAGTAAGCTTTACTATAACCTTCGTATTCAAGATATTTTAAGAACTTTAACCCTTTGGTACTAAGCTGATAGTACTTAACATCAGGTTCATCCCAGTATGTGTGAAGGTAACCTTTATGTTCGAATTTATGTAAGGACATATAGAGGAAGCCCTCTTCGTTCTCAAACTTTTCAATTCCTCTTGCACGTAGCAATCTACTTAATTCAAAGCCCGTACGTTTCTCCTTAAGTAACTGAAAAATGGCTAATAATACATCGTCTTCTGAAGGGGTAGATAACTGGCTAATTTTTCGTTTAATTTTATTTTTGTGTTCCTCCGTAAAAGCAAGTTCTTGTAAAACCGTTGTTTTCATAGCCTTTTTAAAGTTCTTTAAACGATCTTCCATATTTATACCTCCAAGCTTTCTTTTAAGATTTCTTTTGCTCGTTTTAGCCTGGTCTTAATCGTATTCTGATTCACACTTGTTAGGTGAGAGATTGCCTTAATCGGTAATTCCTCAAAATAGTATAAATATACAACTTCCCTGTATGTATCTGGCAAACTCATTACGGTTCTAACTAATTCTGCGTCTTCATATCTCTGGATAACTTGGTTTTCCACTTCTTTCTCCTGGCTAGGGATATCCCTTACTTGTTCCTCAGAAACGATGATATGTTTATGATGCCAGCTCCTTAGATAGTCCTTACAATGATTAATTGCAATTCTCCAAATCCAAGCTTTTATTGAAGATTTTTTTTGATATTGTTCTAATTTTTGATAGCATTTAACAAATATCTCTTGAGTAAGGTCTTCAGCTAACTCCCTCTTACCTACGTATGAATAAGTAAGGTACAATAGCGATTGACCATACTGGTCCATTAGCTGTTCAATTAGTTTCTCCCTGTCATTTACTATAAGCTCTTTAATGATACTATCTTCCAAGGCACTCTGCTCCCTTCCACCAATTAGACGATTCTAAAACAGAGAAAGTTTTTGTGATATGATAAAAATTGTTTTTTCATTAAAAAAAGAGCCAGGATATTCCTAAGCTCTTAACCCCCGAATTGTTATTCAATAATACTGCAACTATTGTTAAATAATGTTGCTCTAAATTTATGTAAAAAAGGACCTTGATCTTAGTGGATCAAAGCCCGTTATTCCTAAAATTTATATTCTTTCCTTTTAATATAACTGAGAAGATCATTAATAAAATAAAGCCAACCAACGACATTATATTAGTAACTATGACTAAAAGCCCTCCAAATATATTTCCACATAACCATTTTCAAATATTCCAAGCTTGAAAGAAGGCTTCATTAAAGAGATGATGATAAGTCTGTAGCAAAGAAGTGATGAAGCGAAAAGTGAGGCAGGATAGCTAAGTATCAAAAACGAGAAAGAAAGAGCTTTTGAAGGCTCTTATCCAGAATTAGGGGGCCAAATCACTATAGATTTCCTTAGGTTTTGCAAACATATACATCCCTTTACTCTTTTAGGTGGTTTGTTACTAATATTTCCCTTTTAGAATGGTAACTATTTCACTGAATGAAACATTAATATCTTTTACGTCTTCTAAGAATACATCTAAATATTTCCTAATTAAATCTATACGTATTTTTTTAATTACCAATAAATCGTCCTGTATAGTGCTATTTCTATTTGGGTGATTAACAATTATACTTTCTCTTTCCAACTCAGTAAAAGCTCTTTGTACCGTGTTAATATTTACCCCTAGTAGAGTAGCAATTTCCCTTCTTGAGGGCAAAATTTGCCCTGGAAGTAGTGTTCCATTTATTATTTGGATCTTGAAATACAGAACAATTTGTAAATATATAGGATTGTTTCCGTTAAATTTAATCTTCAAGTTCTTTTACACCACTAGTATCTGCCTAATAAAAGTTAACTGTCATTATAGCAAGGGTCGGGTCCATATACGATCATCTACTATTGTATGAATATGATCGAACATTTTAAGCAAAAACAATACAGAGAACCTATAGATAAAAATGAATTAAGGTAAATAAAGAGGTCTAAATCCGGGACTTACCGGATTTAGACCTTACATACTGCCTAAAGAAATAACTGTTTAATCTTAAGGGATATTAAAAAAGAGAATTCGTTGATTTTATTTTCCTCTACACTGATTACTTAGTTTAAGTTAACCTTTTTAACATTACTTGAAATCATATCATCAATTTTTTGAAATCCTAAATATTTTGAAATAAGAAAACCTAAAATAGCACCACTAGTATTTAGAATGATATCGTCGATATCTGTTATACGATAATTAAAGTCAATAAACATAGATATTATGAGTTGAAAAATTTCTATTGCTAAGGATAAGATAAAACCAAATATAAGGACATTTTTAAATTTATTTTTAAATAATAGGGGCACGTATATCCCAATTGGAATAAACAACAAAACATTCCCCCCTAATTGACGTACTATCTGATAGGTGTTTGAGGATATTTCTTGAGTTACTATGGTGTCTAAAATAGAAGTAAATGGTAATATGTTGAATGTAATACTACTATCACTTTGGGTGCCTCTTAATACTGTTAAGTGTTCTGCTCCAATAGGCAATGGAAATAAGGTTAATCCAATGATTGCAAATATATACACAATAAATGACCCCAAAATCAGATCGATCAGGATGTTTACTTCTCTTTTTAAGATAAACTTTGCTATTAATTTGTAAGTAATATAAGTAATCCCAATTAATATTCCTATTGCATATGGTATTGAGGAAGATAAAAGCATAATTATTTCTCCTTTATTACTGTGCTAGTTTTATATCCTCCTAGATAAAGATAGTGTCTAATCTAGGAGGATATAAAATTATTAGTAGTTAAACATTCCAACTGTTCCTTTTACATAAACTTTATCATCATTTTTCCAAAACGTAAAATAATAATTTCCTTTTCCGACACTAGACCATTTAGATGTTGAATCAGCAGTTCTAGAGTGGGTTACAGTTCCAATATGGTCATCAGCCCATGTGTTATCTCTATATAAAGCTATATAAAAAATACTGCTTGTTCCATATGCAGATTGTCCGTCAGCAGTTTTACCATATGTAGTGATACCAAGGTTTGAACCATCATAAGAACGAGTGGCACCTTTAAAACCACTTGATGTTAGAATAGAGAAAGTGGAAACATATGAAGAAGCCATTGCTAAACTCGGTAATAGTAATACAAAACAAAAAGCAGAAATGGATAATATTCTATTAATCTTTTTTTTCATTGTACACCTCATTAGAAAGTTTTTAAATAGAGTTGATAATAATAGTTTAATATTTAATTACAGTTAATCTATTTTTTACCAAGGTAAAATTATACATTAGCGCTAATGAAACTAACTATATCAATTAATAACTCTATTTGTAAATACCATATGTTCAAAAATATGTCGAAAATGTATAAAATATGTAATTTTATATATATATTCCTATCAATGGATATAATTGTTTACCTTTCCAAATTTGTTTATTAATATTGGAATGATAATATATAACAGGAGGATCTAACTGTGGAGAAGAAAAAACGGTATTGGTTTCGAGTTTTTATCCTTGCTTTATTGTTTCTTTCAGTTGTGTTTGTGCTCTATATGAATATCACAAAAGAAGATATGGTAAAAGTAAAAATTAATGAAAGTGCTCCTAATTTTTCTCTTAAAAATTTATCAGGGTCAGAACATAACTTAGAAGAATTAAAAGGAAAGGTAGTATTGTTGAATTTTTGGGGTTCATGGTGTAAGCCCTGTAAAAACGAAATGCCTGCAATACAAAATGTATATGATAAATATAAGAATAATGGCTTTGAAGTATTAGCAATTAACATAGAAGAGTCCGAATTTGTAGTAAGAAATTATTTTGAACAAAATAATCTACATTTACCAGTACTGTTGGATAAACAAAGTGAAGTCACAAATTTATTTAATGTTGATTTGCTCCCAGCAAGCTTTATTATTAATAGGGAAGGAAAAGTTGTACAAATACATGAAGGAGAAATACAGGAGGGACAGTTAGAATCCTGGGTTAAATCGAATTTATAGAATTTTTGTATAATGTAGTAATATTGATAAAGTTAATCAAGGGCCGCTGTTAGCCAGATTTTTTAAGTGTACCCGTTGTAAAGGTCATTCCACATGGAGAAGATGATTTCTGTATTCAACAGGGGTCATCTTCTTTAAATTCCATTGATATCTAGATTGTTATAGTAGGTCATATAACTTCTAATTTCCTTTTTAAGTTCTTCTATTGAATTAAACGGTTTTATAAATGCTTAAAGTAATGTAAGAGAATATTATTAGTAAGCGATACCTACACGTGATTTTATATAATTGTTACTTATAATCTGCTTATATGTAAAATCTGCTGTATCCGATACGTATATTCTATCTCCACCCACCGGCAAAAAATCTTTAAAGAAGTTGCTCAACAAACTGGACCGTTTGTTGAATTCTAGTTAACAGCACTCTTAAACTCCCTCAGTTTGATACGAATATCTCTCGAATGCTCACTTATTCGCAGGAATGGTGCCAAAAAACATTGTTGAAAATAACATAGCCATTAATTTTAAAGAAATAAGTTGTTTTTTACCGTAAACGAGTGACATTTTTACAGATTTAGTCTAAAATTTAAGTAAGGAGGTGGTTATATGCCAACAGCTAAAGATGTTGCAAATTATTTTATTAGTTTAAGTGTTCCAAGCACACCTTTGGCGATTACTCCATTAAAGTTGCAGAAGCTAGTATATTATGCTCAGGGTTGGTATATGGCTTTTAAGGGAGAACCTCTATTTCATGAAGATATTAAAGCTTGGGATCATGGTCCTGTAGTACCGGAACTTTACTTTGATTATAGACATTTAGGTTATCTTACAATCCATCATAAACCGTTTGAAAATAAGGTGAATGGAAAACGCATCTTTACTAAACCGCAGTTGGATATCCTTGATGCAGTATGGGAAGCATACGGAGAATATGATGGGAAATACCTTGAGGAGTTAACACATCAAGAGGATCCATGGCTATATACCGATAAAAATGATACTATTATTAAAAATAAAATTAGGAAATATTTTCAAACCCAAATTAATTAAATGGTGTAGATAAATTTAAAGAGACGAACACTAGTCGTCTCTTTTTGTATGTGATAAGGAGATTTTCTATGGACAAAAAAATTATCTACGAAGATTTTAAAAAATATATAAATCGTCTCTATAAAAGTTTCTTAGCAAAATGGAGATTTACGTTAACTATGGGAATATGGCTAGTGGACAGAATAGTTTCTTTCTTCGCCTTATTTCCAATGCTAGGTTTTTTATTTTTAGTTATTGCTTTTTTAATTTTTTATTTTGTTCTAGCTCCCCCTGTGGATAAACCAGTTTCTCCGGAATTAAGAAATGCTATTTATTATTTTTTTGATAGTATTGGTTTTAATCATTTTGGAGATATAACAGTTAGGGATATTATCTCTAGGACTACAAGCTCCTTGGGATTTTGTTTATCAATAATTTCTGCAATTTATGTGTTCACCCATAGGGAACAAAAGAGTGTAGCTCCTTCTGCTTCCATTAATTCTAGAAAGAACCGTTTTGTAGTTGTTGTTCTAAGTATCTTTTTATTTACTATGTTTACAGGATATACCCTTGTAGAAAATTATAATGCTTCGATATTACAACCTGATTCTTTGCATATTTCAAAAATCCTTTTTTCAAAAATATTGTTATGGGCCATCGGTATTGGTTGGTCTATAGGTAATTTTATCGATTTAATTAAGTCGTTATTTGAATCAATGAGTATAGACAAAATGCTTAGGAATTCCATAAGAGATACTAATAGTGAAATAAGATTAATCACACGTACCTATAGGCATAAGTACTTTAATAAATTTATAGATAATCGATATAGAAAACTCCATTATAATATAGAAAGTGTATTCCAGAATTTGAAATATGCCGCTGATAATAATATGAATAAAGAATTTGAAGAAAGTGTTTATAGACTTGCTAATGTAATTAATCGCTTAAAAAGTGAAAATAAAAAATATAATATTGATAATTTAGCTACTTATTTACTTGAACAAGATAAGAAAAGTTTTATAGATTTATATAATTCTTTGTTAAGAAACACTTTATCGCTCATTAATCACCTTTATAAAAATCAACACTACAGAAAAGGGAGAAGCCTGGTTTCTCTTTATTTTTCTATCTATGTAAATGGAGAGGGTAGACTTAAGCAAAATTTCTCCTTAAGTTTAAAAGAATTTTTAGACTCCCTTGACATTAATAATGAGAGACAGTTAAGAGCTTTCTTAGATGAGTTAGGAATTCTATCGGAAGAGCAAACCTTTATTACTTATAAAAGTCTTATCATGAAGTTAATTATCCAAAATAATGTAAAAATGTTAACAAATATAGTTTATGATTTTAAAGAAAATATTATACAAAAGCAGCAAGAAACTAAAGACATAAAAATAAAGGCATTGGCTCAAAGGAAGGCAGTTGAGTTGGAAGGTTCACTAATTGTTATCCTAATGCAGTGTTTAGTTAAGGGTATTGAAATATCTCATTATTCAGCCACTGGATTCTTAATAAAATATTTAGTTACAAATTTTAAAGGTACACAACTAAAAAAAGGTTTTTCAGTGTTGCAAAGAAATCGGGATTTATTTACGAAAGTTCTAGAGCAAGATAAAAGTTTGGATAATATGAGTGAAGGGCATAAAGATTTTGAGTTAATTACCATTAATAAAGAAACTTTTGATTACTGCTGTAAGAAACTATGTATTTTGTTATATGGTCAGCAAATATATGCAGATAATAATAATTTGTGGTTCGTTAGTGACAATGTACACCATCAAGATAAAATTGACTTAGCAAAAGAGTTTTATGACTGTACTTTTTCTGCTTATATGATTAAAAAAATTGAATCTTCATCTTACGGTTTGCTATTCCTTAAGGACAAGGAAGTAATGCAGGACATTTATTATAATTTAGGTGTTCCATGGAATGATAAGGTTTTAAGTTAAACCATGATACAAGCACGCTTAGGTAGAAACTAGGCGTGATTCTATTTTATACGTCTTTGAATTCCACATCTTATGGATTTTATTTATAATAATCCAAACCATACCTCACGCTACCATACCTTACTCTGCCTTGCCGGAACGTATCGTACCAGACTCTACCGGAGAAAATAAAACCATACTGTACCTCACCAAGCTACTTTGACCTATCTCTTCAGCAATAGGCTGGTCATTTCCTATTGAACAGGTTCCTGTTTCGATTAAATTATTTCCATAGATGATTTCTCCAGTTAACGGGAATTACCCCATCTTTTAAAGCTTTATAGATCATACCTCTGTGTCTGTAGTCCACTCTTAAGACATGACAACGCCTACATAGTGTTCTTAGGTTTTTAAACTTATTGGAACCTCGTAAACCACTTACTATATGATCAATATGGCAATCTTTGATTCCAACCGGTATCCTACATTTTTTACAACACATATCGTCTCTTTTCCAAACAATATATCTTAATTTAGACCAAGTAGAACTTGGGGTTCTTTTTTTAGGCATGTTCGATTCTTGGATCCTGGTAATCCAGCACACTAAAGCTCATTACCTCAAATCGTCCAAAACCAATTTTTCTACCATCTCCTAATCCAGCAAAATTACCAGCCTCGATACAAACTGAATGTATTAAATCTGGATTTATTAGGCTGCCATCCCAAGAAACTAAGAATTCTGTTTCCCATCCTTTATTAGTTGCTAACCTATAACGAATGTTTTTAACTCCTCTTCTTGTTACAGGTCGAACATCGATGTATGTTTCTGCATCACCGTCAGTAGATATATCTTCTATGTTACTGGGAATATATCGGTTTAGTAATATTTTTTCAGATAGTACTTGTAAAGTAGCGGCAACATCACTTTCTATAGTTCCCCTAGATTTAGGGATGAATTTACCACCAGCTCGAAGACATGAAAAAATATAACTAGGGTCCAAGTAAAGTTGGCCCTCATCAGTAATGCTAAAGGAATTTTTCCATTCCTCGGGATTATTACCAGGTACCCCACTTCTTGAAGTTCTTTTTAGTGGGATACTATCAACCGTAAACTTATTAAATAATAATGGTCTCACTCCTCTAATAGTCACTTTCGCAGTTAAGATTGTCACTAAAACCACCTCCAATAATACTTATAAGTATTATTATCCGTATTTTATATAATGCATACCACTAGTGTTGCATAAATACTGACTGAATTTTCAGTTTTAAAGTTCTTCCCGTTTAGAGCCAAAAAAGTAAGTACCTAAGCAAAGGTGGCTCCATCCATTTGGAAAAATATTTACAATTAGACAGTT
>NZ_JBHLUU010000050.1:0-938 GCF_042433785.1 Robertmurraya beringensis
AATTGAAGTAATACTTCAAGACAATATGTGATCAAGGCAATCCAGATTTGATTATAGACAGCATTTTCACTTTTTCCAAAGAAGGATTTGATCTTCAGATGTTGTTTCATCCATTTAAAAAAAGTTTCTATTTTCCAACGATATCGATATAAATCTCCGATTTCTTTGGCAGTAAGGTCAAAACAACTAGTAACGATAATAACAAGATTTCCTTCTTGATCTTTAGTTTTGATTAGGCGTAGGGTGTGCTGCATCTTCGTACCATTTTGTGCATTTCCAAGATATACCTCAGCATCTTGATAGATCAAATTTTCGGGATCGGGTGATTGTTCGCTTAGTACTTCAATTTCGGCGTTTTTCTTAAGTCTAGTAATAAATCGAACGCCTTCCAGGCAGTACTTATCGAATTGCTTGTAATCCACATATCCTCGGTCAAAAAGGTAAAGAGCATCAGGATCAATCTCGATTAGTTCATTCATTTGGGTCCGGTCAGCATGTTTTGCCGGCAATAGAACGGCTTTATCAGGGATTGTTAAATCTTTGGTCACAACGACCCGTAAATGCAGTCTAACGCCGGCCTTTGTTTTGCGAAACTTTGCCCATGGATACTGCGATATGGACATACTCATTGTCGATGAGTCAATCACATGAAGACGTCCAATATCTCGAACAATCGGAGATTGTTTCATTTGGGACTGAATCATAAAAACAAGATGGTGTAAGATCTTCTCAAACAACTTCGGAGATAGATCACACTGTTTTCTGGAAAGCTGAGATGTACTAATGCCATCCATATTCAGGTGAACCTGAAGTTCTTTCTTATCTTTCGAATGCTTGGATAGATGGGTTAAACTGTCTAATTCATTGATTTGTGCCAAGATGAGTAGCTGCAAAAATTTATATGCCGTCAGTTTCTTAACATACTTGTCGATGTCCAC
>NZ_JBHLUU010000051.1:0-970 GCF_042433785.1 Robertmurraya beringensis
TCAATATTTCGTTCCTTTAAATGGGCTTCAATGGTATCAACCGCAGCTGGCGCCATTGCTCCTCCCATATTAAATGGATCTGTTAAGCCCATATCAATCACACGTCCAATTGTGGCAGAAGTGACACGAGGTCCTTCCCCAGAATCACATAAAAGGGCGGCACCTGCACCAGTAACAGTCCATTGTGCAGTAGGTGGTTTTTGACCGCCGTACTCAGTTGGATAACGAAATTGTTTTTCAACAGCTGTATCATGACTAGATGCTCCTGTTAATAAATATTTCGCTCCTTTCGTATTCACAATATAAGCACCTAGAGCCAGTCCTTCCATAGACGTAGAGCAGGCACCGAATAAACCAAAATACGGAGCTCCAATTGTTCGACTAGCAAAACTTGTCGGAGTTATCTGGTTGATCAGATCCCCAGCTAGGATAAATTGAACTTGATCTTTTTGGATGCCCCCTTTTTCCATGGCTTTTTGACAGGCTTCTTCAAAAAGGACTTTATGTGCCTTTTCATAGGAATCCTGTCCAAGCCATAAATCAGCATGAAGGAGATCGAAATCTTCTGCGATCGCTCCGTTTGCTTCAAATGGTCCTCCAACTGTTCCAGTTGAAAGTATCACTGGTTTTTGTTCAAAAATCCATGTACGATGACCTGCCAGCATTATAAACCACCCCACTGGATTAAAATGGTTTTGATGAGGGCAATGACAAAAGCAGAAAAAACACCAAATAAAATAACCGCCCCTGCTAATTTAAACATGTTGCCGCCTACGCCCAGTACAAATCCTTCGGAACGATGCTCAATGGCAGGTGATATGACCGCATTGCCAAAACCAGTTACGGGTACAGCTGTTCCAGCCCCTCCAAATTGGGCCATTCGATCATATACACCAAAACCAGTAAGAAGCATCGTAATAAAAATTAACGTACCCACTGTCGGATTTCCGGCCGTTTGCTCAGTAAAATC
>NZ_JBHLUU010000052.1:0-1203 GCF_042433785.1 Robertmurraya beringensis
CAGGTCTAATTGTAAATAAATTTCCAAATGGACAGAACCACCTTTAATTAGGCATTTACCTTTTTGGCTCTAAATAGAAACAATGATTAAACTGAAAATTATGACATTATTTATGCAACACTAGTGACTAAAAATGAATTTATTTCATTAACATAATCCATTTGACCACCCCAGCCAGTGACGATTAATGGAGTACCGCTTGATAAAGCTTCCATAAATGGGATGCCAACCCCTTCGCCTCTAGTAGGAAGAACAAAGGCATTGCCCAGATTAAAAATACCTCGATATTGACTTTCCTCTATAGTACCTGTCATTACGTATAAAGGTGCTGTTTCATCACCAAAACCTAACTTTTTTTTATAATTATTAATTTTTTCCAAAATTTCACTTTGATTATCTGAATATGTTTTAATTACAAGCACAACTTGATCAGATGGTTTAAATTCTTTCCAATAAGCCTCTAATAACGTTTCAGGATTTTTTCGTTGCTGGAAGTCGAATACCGAAACAAACACAAATTTCCCTTCCGTTCCCCTTAGTGTAAGTTTTTTGTTTTCTGGACTAAATCTTTGAGAATCTACCCCATGTGGAGCTAAAAAAACAGGTATTTGAACACCACTATTTTTCATAGCCCTAACATTTAGAGAGCACGGAACACAAACTGCATCAAACTTATCGATAATTGGTAGCCAATAAGATGGCAGTTTTTCAGTCTCCCATACAGTATTCAAAATTCGATGTTCAAAATCAACTACTTCATCTGTATGAACAATACTAGGAGGGGCATGATAAATTAGAATCTTCTTTTTAGACTCATCATAATTCTTACTTATAAGCTGTTCTAACCTTTGTTTGTCGTTGCTTTCAGCTTCTTGATATGGTCTATTCCATGTATACGTCTCTATCTTAACATCTAAACCTAGTCGATCTAATGCTAAAGCGTATCCCCTACTCGCTGTACCGTAGCCAGTCGCATCCATTACCGGCCCTCTCCACACGATTTGATAATCTAACATAGCAATCACCCTTTATAGTTTCATCTGAACTTAATCAATTTTGTTATAATTATAAGAGAGCACTAGTGTTGCATTAATTTAATTTCACTATTAAAAATACTCAAAATGTTCAACTTTATTATATTGTGCAAAGAAAAAGTCCTTTATAATGGATAAGTCAGGTGGTAACCCGTCCAAATCCACTAAA
>NZ_JBHLUU010000053.1:0-1323 GCF_042433785.1 Robertmurraya beringensis
AAATTCATTCCACTGTTTGTGGAATATAATTCTGGAAGGTTGAACAAATGGAAACATTGTACAAACGGTGTGCTGGCTTGGATGTTCACTCAGAGACTATTGTAGCCTGTGTCCTAATGGGTGAATCAGAGGCAGACCTGGTAAAAGAAACTGAAACATTTCCTACTATGACTAAAGACTTGTTTCGGCTTCTAAAGTGGTTAGAAGAAAAACAGGTAACTCATATTGCGATGGAAAGCACTGGCGTTTACTGGAAACCTGTTTATAACATCTTAGAAGATTTTTTTGATATTACCTTGGCAAACGCACAAAGAATCAAAAACGTTCCCGGTAGAAAGACAGATGTGTCAGATGCAGAATGGATTGCCAAATTATTAAGACATGGATTAATAGAGAAGAGCTTTGTTCCTCCAGAGGACATAAGAAATCTAAGGGATCTAACTCGTCTCCGCAAGAAATGGATTGGTCATATGACATCTGAAAAGAATCGAATCCAAAAGGTACTTGAGACTTCAAATATCAAATTAAGTACAGTAATTTCAGATGTATTTGGAGTTTCCGGCAGGAAACTTTTAGAACAACTAATGTCTAATGGTTACTTAGATCAAAAAGACGTTGAACAAAGAATTCATGGTCGAATGGCTCATAAAAAACAGTCAATTACGGACTCCTTGTTTGGTACGATAAATGACCACCAATTATTTCTTATCAAACAATCTTGGATGCACATTGTCTATCTAGAAGAGTTAATATCAGATATTGAAAAAAGGATAGATGAAATCTTAAAAGACTACAAAGAAGAAGTGGATATCATTGTCACGATGACAGGTATTAAAAAAGATACAGCAGCTACAATAATTGCAGAAATCGGAGTAAATATGGAACAATTTCCTACTTCCAAACATATTGCTTCCTGGGCAGGACTATCACCAGGAAATCATGAAAGTGCAGGGAAAAGAAAAAGCACACGGACGGTGAAAGGAAACCCTCATATTAAGTCAGCACTTTGCGAAGCTGCGTGGGCAGCATCACGAAGTAAAAACACCAGGTTATCCGCTAAATATTGGTCACTAGCTGCAAGAAGAGGAAAGAAAAAAGCACTCGTTGCCATTGGACATCGAATGCTTACAATCATCTATCACATGCTAAAGAACAAAGAACCCTACCATGAGTCAACATAAATTAGCAGTATAGACAAAAGTTAAAAAAGATATTCGAGATACCATAAATTTAGGTACCTCTGCTTTCCTATTGCAAAAATTGCATTAATAATATCATTAACACAACTGATCTTGTTTAAACCCATATTTATTTTCACAGAAA
>NZ_JBHLUU010000054.1:0-1372 GCF_042433785.1 Robertmurraya beringensis
CAAGTTGATTTGTAAATCATTAGGGAAGCATGTGAACTGCTTCCCTTTCATTTTTGGACAGTGAATCCGTCAGTTTTAGGACAATCAACACCGTCAAGTTCTGGACATTGGAGAACGTCATTAACACCATTCTTTCAAAGGGAAAATAAAAGTGAATAGTGAAAAAGATAAGGGTACTGAAGTTATTATTCTTTTACCTCAGATTAACTAGGATATGAATGAATAAGACATACAACTTCCATTTTGTGTTAGTCTTTAAAACTAGTGACAAAGTACGTAAAGAAACCTTAATTTTAAGGTTTTTTTTTTGGGCCATTTTGTTAGTGATTATATCGATAAGTTTAATTTTTAAAATATAGGCATATAGGCAAGCTACCAAACTCAGCTTCGGTAAATAAATTATCTGTCTACCGGAGGTGACATTAGGGATTATCCCGGGCTATGGCGGAACGCAAAGATTACCACGCCTTGTTGGCTTAGGAAAGGCAAAGGAATTAATATTTTCGGGTGAAAGTATCAATGCTGAAGAGGCTTATCGAATCGGGTTAATTGATAAATTGGTTCCGTCGGGAAAGGCTTTGGATGAAGCAAAGGTGCTTGCGGTCAAAATCGCTACTAGAGGTCCAGTGGCCGTTTCCAAAGCAAAAAGTGCGATGAACCTAGGTTTTAATACTACATTGAATGAAGGTATTAAGATAGAAGCACAGTATTTCGGCGAGCTTTGTGTAACGGAAGACAAGGTTGAAGGTGTTCGTGCGTTTATGGAGAAAAGGAAGGCTGAGTTTAAAGGGATATAAGTTTGTGAATCAGTTAAATATTCTAATGATGGTTGTGATCTGCAAGATACCTGATACTGTTTCTTTGCTTGAATTTAGAGTTTAATTTAAATTAGTTAACATTATTTGTTATTTATCTTCACCAAGATATTTGTTTTTATATAAACAAGCCAAGACAGAGCTATGAAAATGTGTCAGGACCGGAAGGTAGCAGCACTAAGTAGAATCCTGTTTGTGGCGATACATACGAAGTTTAACCCACAAAGACTATTTGTGGTTTTTTTTATTTTCAAGAGGGTGTCCCAAAATAACTTTTGGAGGCACCCCTTTTTGTAACTCGAGAAGTTTCTAAAATAAGCAAAATAGGCTTTTATATCAGTAGCACCACCCATTGTTCATATTTTGTTGGGGAGGATTCGAAATCATTATAATCACCTATATTTAAAGTACTTTTGTCCTGCCTCGTTTTCCCCCTCTGTTAGGATAGATGTCGTAGGGAACTTTAGTGTATAGTTTAAATCATACACGGAGGTTGATCGACATGAAGAGTAATAATGGTAAACGTTATACAAAGGAAGAGAAAGCATCAATTATTA
>NZ_JBHLUU010000055.1:0-1404 GCF_042433785.1 Robertmurraya beringensis
CACTAGTGTTGCGTTAATTTAATTTGACTATTGGAAATACTTAAAATGTTCAATTTTATTATTTTGTGCAAAGAAAAAGTCCTTTATAATGGATAAGTCAGGTGGTAACCCGTCCAAATCCACTATAAAAGGACATACGCATGGACAAGATTACACGAAAAAATTCATTTGGACAATGGTTTTCACCAATAAACCTTCAATTATTTGAAGAACAGGTGAAAACGATGAAATTAGATTACTATACGAAAAAACTAACGACTGAGTCATTCCTTAAATTACTACTTTTTGCGCAACTACAAGAAATCGAAAGTCTGCATGCACTAAGCGATAGTCTATTCGATGACCAGCTTCAAAAAGGAATCGACCTTGATTCTATCAGTATTTCTCAGCTGTCACGCCGATTGAATGGGATGAATCCAGATATATTCCAAAGGCTTTTCCTTGATTTAGTATCACAAATTCATACCAAAACGTACTATACGAAACTTGTGATGCCGTTAAAAATTATTGATTCAAGCACGCTGCCACTCAATTTAACCAATCATAAATGGGCAAAATTTCGCAAAACAAAGGCGGGAGTAAAGTTGCATCTCCGTCTTGTGTTTATGGAAAAAGGTACTTCCTATCCTGAAAAAGCCGTTATGACAACTGCAAAAGAACATGACCGTGGTCAGCTTGAAATCATGGTGGATGACAAGGAATGCATGTATGTGTTTGATCGTGGCTATCTAGACTACGAGCGCTTTGATCGCATGACTGATGATGGCTACTTTTTTCTTTCCAGACTACGTAAAAATGCAGTCATACGGGAAGTTTTCGATTTTAACCTACCAGAGAAAGCGACTGTTTTGTCAGACCAAATGGTATTGATTGGTACGACTCAAAACCGTGCTGAAAATTACTTTCGCCTTCTAAAAGTGATGGATTCAAAAGGAAATGAACTCCAGCTTATTACGAATCGTTTTGATTTGAGTGCCGAAGAAATTTCGGAGATGTACAAATCTCGCTGGGCAATTGAGCTATTTTTTAAGTGGATTAAACAACATCTCAGCATCAAAAAATTCTACGGTCAAAGCGAATGGGCAGTTCAAAATCAAGTGTTTATCGCACTGATTGTTTTTTGCCTACATGTTCTCGTACAAATCGAAACAAAAAGTAAGCGAAAAACCTTACAAATTAGCCGTTATTTAAGGGCTGCATTGTGGAAACCAGCGAATATCTGGCTTCGAAAGATTGAAGGAAAAGCCATCCCTTAAATAAACAAATTGTCGTTGTCGCACAGGTCTAATTGTAAATAAAATCCAAATGGATGGAGCCACCTTTAATAGGGTATTTACCTTTTTGGCTCTAATCAAGAAAGATGATTAAACTGAAAATTATGACATTATTTATACAACACTAGTG
>NZ_JBHLUU010000056.1:0-1406 GCF_042433785.1 Robertmurraya beringensis
CACTAGTGTTGCATAAATACTGACTGAATTTTCAGTTTTAAAGTTCTTCCCGTTTAGAGCCAAAAAAGTAAGTACCTAAGCAAAGGTGGCTCCATCCATTTGGAAAAATATTTACAATTAGACAGTTGCGACGACGACAGTTTGTGTATTAAGGAATCGTTTTTCCTTCGATTTTCCGAAGCCAAATATGTGCCGGCTTCCACAAAACAGCTCTTAGATAACGGCTAATTTGTAAGGTTTTACGCTTGCTTTTTGTCTCGAGTTGAACGAGGACATGTAGGCAAAAAACGATTAATGCGATAAACACTTGATTGTGGATCGCCCATTCACTTCGACCGTAGAACTTTTTGATATTGAGGTGCTGTTTGATCCATTTGAAAAACAACTCAATTGCCCAGCGCGATTTATACATCTCTGAAATCTCTTCGGCGCTTAAATCAAAACGATTCGTAAGTAACTGAAGTTCGTTTCCTTTTGAATCCATCACTCTTAAAAGACGAAAGTAGTTCTCAGTACGGTTTTGAGTTGTACCAATCAACACCATTTGATCGGACAGAACATTCGTATCCTCGGGTAGATTATAATCGTAGACCTCTCGTATGACTGCGTTTTTACGAAGCCTAGATAGAAAAAAGTACCCATCATCTGTCATGCGATCAAAGCGTTCATAGTCTAGATAGCCCCGGTCAAATACATACATGCATTCCTTGTCGTCTACCATGATTTCGAGTTGACCACGATCATGTTCCTTTGCCATTGTTAGCACAGCCTTTTCAGGATAAGAAATTCCTTTTTCCATAAATACTAGGCGCAAATGTAACTTTACACCCGCTTTTGTTTTGCGGAACTCTGCCCATTTATGATTAGTCAAATTAAGTGGCAATGTGCTTGAATCAATGATTTTTAACGGCATGACGAGTTTGGTGTAGTGTGTTTTGGCATGAATTTGTGCGACCAGATCAAGGAAAAGTCGTTGGAATAAATCTGGATTCATCCCATTTAATCGTCGTGAAAGCTGAGAAATACTAATGGAATCCAGATCAATGCCTTTTTGGAGTTGATCATCAAAAAGACAATCACTCAACGCATGAAGACTTTCTACTTCTTCAAGCTGTGCATAAAGTAATAATTTTAAAAATGATTCCGTCGTAAGTTTTTTCGTATAGAAATCTAATTTCAATGTTTTCACTTGATCATCAAATAATTCAACATTTATAGGTGAAAACCATTGTCCAAATGATGTTTTTCGTGTAATCTTATCCATAAGATTGGTCCTTTATTATTGGATTTGGACGGGATTACCACCTGACCTATCCATTATAAAGGACTTTTTCTTTGCATAAAATAATAAAATTGAACATTTTGAGTTTTTTAAATAGTGAAATTAAATTAATACAACACTAGTG
>NZ_JBHLUU010000057.1:0-1408 GCF_042433785.1 Robertmurraya beringensis
ATCACTAGTGTTGCATTAATTTAAATTAACTATTAAAAACATTTGAAATGTTCAATTTTATTATTTTGTGCAAAGAAAAAGTCCTTTATAATGGATAAGTCAGGTGGTAACCCGTCCAAATCCACTAAAAAAGGACCAACTCATGGACAAGATTACACCAAAAACTTCATTTGGACAATGGTTTTCACCAATAAATCTTCAATTATTTGAGGAACAGGTGAAAATGATGAAATTAGATTACTATACGAAAAAATTAACGACAGAGTCGTTCTTAAAATTACTGCTTTTTGCGCAGCTACAAGAAGTTGAAAGCCTTCATGCCCTAGGCGATTGTCTTTTCGATGACCAGCTTCAAAAGGGAATTGACCTTGATTCTATTAGTATTTCTCAGCTGTCACGCCGTCTAAATGGTATGAATCCTGATCTATTTCAAAGGCTTTTTCTTGATTTAGTGTCCCAAATTCATGTCAAAACGCACTACACCAACCTTGTGATGCCGTTAAAAATCATAGATTCAAGCACATTGCCACTCAATTTGACGAATCATAAATGGGCAAATTTCCGCAAAACAAAGGCTGGAGTGAAGTTACATCTGCGTCTTGTGTTTATGGAAAAAGGAATTTCCTACCCTGAAAAAGCCGTTATGACAACTGCCAAAGAACATGACCGTGGCCAGCTCGAAATCATGGTAGATGATAAAGAATGCATGTATGTGTTTGACCGTGGTTACCTAGATTATGAACGTTTTGACCGTATGACCGATGATGGCTACTTTTTTCTTTCAAGGCTACGGAAAAACGCTGTAATACGTGAAGTTTACAACTTTAAACTACCTGAAAATACGTCTGTTTTATTGGATCAAATGGTGTTGATTGGTACGACACAAAACCGTGCTGAAAATTATTTTCGCCTGCTAAAGGTCTTGGATTCAAAAGGTAATGAGCTCCATTTAATCACCAATAGGTTTGATTTAGGTGCAGATGAAATTTCAGAAATGTACAAATCACGCTGGGCAATTGAATTGTTTTTCAAATGGATCAAACAACATCTCAGCATCAAAAAGTTCTACGGTCAGAGCGAATGGGCGATTCAAAATCAAGTATTTATCGCGCTTATTGTTTTTTGCCTACATGTACTTGTACAAATTGAAACAAGAAGTAAGCGAAAAACTTTACAAATTAGCCGTTATTTGAGGGTTGCATTGTGGAAACCAGCGCATATCTGGCTTCGAAAGATTGAAGGAAAAGCCATCCCTTGATAAGCGAAATTGTTGTCGTTGCACAGGTCTAATTGTAAATAAATTTCCAAATGGACAGAACCACCTTTAATTAGGCATTTACCTTTTTGGCTCTAAATAGAAACAATGATTAAACTGAAAATTATGACATTATTTATGCAACACTAGTGA
>NZ_JBHLUU010000058.1:0-1417 GCF_042433785.1 Robertmurraya beringensis
TAGAAGTCATTTTACGTGGACAAATAAATACAAAGGTCATTAAAGAGAATTATGAGGATGTTTTGCGATTAGCTCATTCTATAAGGGAAGGAACAGTTTCAGCATCCCTTATTATGGGGAAATTAGGTTCTTATTCAAGACAAAACAGCTTGGCTACAGCCTTACGTGAGATGGGCCGAATAGAAAAAACGATCTTTATTTTGAATTATATTTCGGATGAATCATTAAGAAGAAAAATACAAAAAGGATTGAATAAAGGAGAAGCCATGAATGGACTGGCAAGAGCTATTTTCTTCGGAAAACAAGGCGAGCTTAGGGAACGAACCATACAGCATCAATTGCAAAGGGCCAGTGCCTTAAACATAATTATCAATGCCATCAGTATCTGGAATACTTTACATCTAACAAAGGCAGTTGAATATCAAAAACGGTCAGGTAGTTTTAATGAAGAATTATTGCACCATATGTCACCTCTAGGTTGGGAACATATTAATTTACTTGGAGAATACCATTTTAATTCGGAGAAAATGGTCTCGTTAGATTCTTTAAGACCCTTGAAACTTTCTTAACGTTGTTAAAACTGGGGGAATCGTCTTGAAAATGGGCTTAGCGTTGTAAATCCGCATTTTCCTGACGCTACCCCTAATAACAAGAAAATTGAAAGAAAAACCGTTGATAAAAGTTTCATCCACTTAAGATTCATCTTACCGCCGCCCTTTCGATTGTTGTAAATTCTAAATTATTTTCTAGGTTGGTTAACAACTAACCAACCTTTTGTCTCGCATAACTATTGTTGTTTTACCTTGAGTTTATTCTTCTTGAACACGTGTTCTTTTATTGTATTACATTACCTCTATATGGATCTTGACTTTGCATGTAGTTAGAAAATTGCTGAACCGATTGTTGAATAGTTTGTGGAGTTTCTTTTTCCAAACCGTACCATCCGTTTTTAAACATTAAGTTATATAGATTGCGGTGACAGTCTTCTGTTTCTTGGGAAACAGACGCTATTGTACGATACAACGATTCATGGCTAGCTTCTTTTAATGCAGTCGAGTATGAGGAAGATATATATTTTTCCGTAGTTAAGGCATCGTTTAGAAAATCTCTATCGTTCATTTGCGGCGTCTTAGGGACTGGTGTTTCAGGATTTTTAATCCTGTTTGGAGTATTATTTTCCACTATAGTTTCCTCCCTCTATAAATGTTGATTTAGCAACAGTTTAACCCGTTGCTGGGGTGTCAAAAAAATATTTTTCGACACGTTCCCTAACAATATTTTTATATTATGTCATTAGCGTTGCATAAAGATTTTTGAAACTTGTCAAATTGGATTTTTATGGGTGAAACTACAAATAATTGAATATTCAGATATATTGTTTTATCCGGAATTTAAAAAGATTGATAAGGATATAAGA
>NZ_JBHLUU010000059.1:0-1556 GCF_042433785.1 Robertmurraya beringensis
TAGTGGATTTGGACGGGTTACCACCTGACTTATCCATTATAAAGGACTTTTTCTTTGCACAAAATAATAAAATTGAACATTTCAAATGTTTTTAATAGTTAATTTAAATTAATGCAACACTAGTGATTTTTAGTAGATTATCACTTAAGCAATCCTGTTATCAGTATGAGCAGCCCCGATGCGATTTCAACAGTTTATTGGAATTTATTTTCTGAACAAGACCAAATGTGGGCTGAAGCAAGTGTAAAGGACTTAATGAAAAAGATGAGAAGTGCTTATGATGATCCGGAACTTTGTAAACAAAAAGGACTTCAAGGAAGAGCAGATATGCTGCAATTTTCATGGGATCATGCGGGTTTTGCACTAATGCGCGCAATTGAGAAAACAATCCAGTAAAGAATATTAAACATATGTTTTTAAAACCACAGAGAAAATATCTGTGGTTTTTTTATATTTGTTTTGTGTTGGAAACTACTCAGCCTATTTTTAGTAGAACGATTGTTTTGAAGGTTGCAAATAAAAAAGATCTACATAACTTATCTTATTAAGAAAGTGTTGTGGAGGAAAAATGAGTATAATTCAAACCATTCAAAAGATATTTGTACAGGATAATGAAAAGTTCCTGAAAGGATTATACAGAGAACTTTTTAACCGTGAAATATACAGTAGTGGATTTTCGACATATATGAGCTTTCTTCAAAATGGTGATTCAAAAATTAATATATTTAACTACCTCGTCAAAAGTGAAGAGTTCGCTCAACGTATAACGCAAGGGAAAATTATACACATACTTCAGACAATAATGTATAAGGAAGACTATGAGTTTATTAGCCTTCTTTATTATGTTGTACTCGGAAAAGTACCACTTCTTAATCAAATTCAAGAAGATAAAGAGAAACTGAACTCAAATATATCTAAAGCAGAGTTCATCAAAAATATTTTGTTAAGTGAAGAATTTCTTTATCAAATAATACAGCCATTTCCTTCAGCTCAGTGAGTTAAAAGTAATTGATTATGTTTTAGCTTTTAGCGAACAAAATGCACTGTCTGTTATTGTTACGTTAAAGCCCGATATCTATGTGAAAGGTGAAGATTATAATCTTCAGGAGACACCAGAGGGAATAGAAGTTTTAAAATATGGTGGGAAAATTGTGCGGTCTCCATTTATACCAGGATTTTCTACAACATCAATTATTAAAAAGATAAACCAAGGATGTATTAGTAATAAAAACTAAAGAAGAATTTCTTGAAAAGATCTATTTACTTAAAAGAATAGGTCTTTTTATTATTTCTATTTTACAACCAACTTTTCTCTTCCCGTATAGGCAAGTAGTCTAACCCGCTTTTTTATTGAACACATATGATATGTATTATGTCATCTATTGGTGGACTCAATGTGATTCTGTCCTTCTACCTCTATCACTAAAATCGGATTAACCCCCGAATTTTGGACAATAACTCTCTTATTCTTTCATTTCCTCAGTTTTTTATTTTATAGATTTCTTTCATTATTCTTCAAAAAGGCCATGTTGCTTGACATGGAGCCTCTGCGGGCA
>NZ_JBHLUU010000006.1:0-3282 GCF_042433785.1 Robertmurraya beringensis
ATCGTGAACAACTTCAAAAAATGTTAGAGGATTTACAGGAAGGTGACATTATTTATGTTACAGATTTAACTCGGATCACTCGAAGTACGCAAGATTTATTTGAATTGATTGATTTAATACGAAATAATAAGGCAAGCTTAAAATCATTTAAGGATACATGGCTAGATTTATCAGAAGATAATCCATATAGCCAATTCTTAATTACGGTAATGGCTGGTGTTAACCAATTAGAGCGAGACCTTATTCGTATGCGTCAGCGTGAAGGAATTGAGCTCGCAAAGAAAGAAGGGAAGTTTAAAGGACGGTTAAAGAAATATCATAAAAATCACGCAGGAATGAATTATGCAGTAAAGCTATATAAAGAAGGAAATATGACTGTAAATCAAANTCACAAACGAAGGTTGTTTTTATAAAGTCATGGTCTAATTAAAACAATTGCTGTCCCAAGAGCATACTTGAGACTGAAAAGGCAGCAGCAGGTGGTAAAACATTAGAATTTTCTTTAGATAACTTTCCCATTTTGCTGTCATGGATGGACTGGAAAGTAAATTTCCCTCTATTGCTTCACAAAGTATATACCATCTTACTTCGATCGGTTTATAGTTTATAAACCAATCCCACTTGCTGCATTATCATCAAACAGACTGACCTTTTTAAAGGAAAACAAGTAAAATCAAAGGTTTTAAAAGCAAGGCAGGAAAGGGATTTGAAGCAATTTTAACTGTCAATAATGATAAGGTTAGTTTCAAATTCCACTACCTGAAGGTGTCACATTAATTTTCTACATCGGTGGAGGCGTTGCGTTACTTGTAAGTTTCATAGTGTTTTTCCTCATCACCCTGTTCACCAAGAAATAACCGGGACACAGGGACTAGGTTCGTTGCCCCAACTGAAAGATGAATCAGCACCTAAAAATTTGGGTTCCACTCATTATCTCTCTTGCATAGGATATTTTAGCAATTTGAGGAGGGATTGAGTAAAATGAATTATGTAACATATGGATACCCATATCATTATTATCACCATCATCATCACCACCACCCATATTACACGCATGTTCCTATGCCTTACTACTATTGGGGATACCATTACCCACATATGGAAAGGGAAGTACGCCAGTTCACTGATCAAGGTAAGCAGCCATTTGTAATCAATATCAATGAAGCTACAAAGCAAAACAATAATTTTCGCACTGCGATTTGGACAGGAACTTACCTACAGCTAACATTAATGAGTTTGCAACCTGGGGAAGATATCGGTTTAGAAATACATCCTGATGTGGACCAATTCCTACGTGTTGAACAAGGCGATGGAATTGTTCAAATGGGGAAAAACAGAAATCAGTTAGACTTTGTAAGACAAATTACTGACGACTCAGCCATTTTTGTTCCAGCAGGGTATTGGCACAACCTAACAAATACAGGAAATATCCCATTAAAACTTTATTCAATCTATGCACCACCAAATCATCCATTCGGAACCGTCCATAAAACAAAAGCAGATGCGATGGAAGCTGAACACGAACACTAAGCTGTCGACTCTAATGATGGACAAAGTGGGTCAAGGGACCCTATCTCGAGATCTGGCAAAGAATAGCTCAGCATAGTTTTGTAGTTTTTTTAGGTGAAAGTACAAAAAAAGATAGCGACTAATCGCTACCGTTTAACTTTCCTTTTTTATTTTTCTAATAATAAATAGGGTAATTATCGAAATGATCACTGTAAGAATGGAAATGAAAAAAGATATGTTTAACATGAAAGATACCTCCAATCTTGTCCATTTTGTTTATATAAGTTATTATATGAATATAATAATGATGGATGGGAAAGGGGAGTATATCCCCTAACCCATTGCTGTGATTCAGAACTCTCATTCTTCTTGGCTGTTGGATGAGGGTTCTTTTTCTCTACTCTTCTTTACTAACAATACTGTCGTCAAATTTATTATTGCGATAGGTAAGGTTAACTATCGAAGAGAGAAGAACTATCACATTCTCCATCATTACCACCCCCTTCTTTCGGGGGATTGAAGGTGTTCTGTATCTCACCTTCTATAACCATTAGCGCTTTCGTCCCAATACCCATTAATCGGAATAGGTATACCACGAAAATTAACTGTACCTACTACTTTGTTGTCTACAATGGAATCAATGGTAAGTATACCTCTAATAATGGATCTCCCCGCAATAGAAGCATCAATCCCCCATACGGATGGAAAGGGGATACTAACTTTGAAGGAACTCACACAAATGGCTCGGGAAAAAATAGAGGAGCAAATCCGCAAAACGTATCAAACTGCTTTTAAAGAGGGTATAGATATTTACAATTTGGGCGAATCTTTGTATCGCAAACATCCACATCAATGGAAGAGCATTGCCACAGGAAAACGGCAACTCGTTTTAAACCAAGATTCCCTGCGCCATGTTAAGGTTGAGGTGAATATTGTTTACCCTGGAAGATATAAATTACATGAACATGGTGAATCCACCTCGTGATTCTGGCAAGTGAAATTATTAACTCACCTTGCTTCTTCTGCTTAGCGTTGGGGAAGCAAGGTTTTTGTTTCCAAAAAAATAGTTTAACGTTGTAAATCCGCATTTTCCTGACGGAACCCCTCTTAGGACTATCTGTACTATCCTCTTCCATTTTTGTAGTTGTTTCTTCCATTTTTTGGGAAACTTTATCGATTTTTTCAGTTGCCGTTTCTAGTTTTTTATTCGCATTAATAATTATGGGAGTTAGAGTCTTCTTTAAAAACACAATTATTAATTGAATCGTAGCAATTGTAATTTTAAACAGAGCACTTGATATTTTCCAAATAGAATAAATTAGGAACTCTAAAAATGAAATAAGTAATAAAAGAAAACGATTGTCGGTGGTGGATTGTTTAAAACTTTTTAAAGCTTTTATACCTTCAGGAAAAACATTTGGAAATAGTTTATCAATACTTCCAATTAAGGAGATTAATCCAAATAATACCCACACTAATATTTTGGCAGAATTTAAAAAATGACCAATACTCTTCAAAGTATCCATCATAAATCCATTCCTTTATCTAAAATATTCATCAAAACTAGGATAATATTACTGATGTAATAGTACTATAATTCTTTCGTTTTTAATAGATAGTTTTTAAGAAGTTCTACAGAATTAACTTCAAAAAACAATCATGATCTTTCGCTCTTAACCCAGGAATGAAAATTGGTTCCCCACTCCATAATGTAGATACCACAAACAGTGAGTATATGACGTGGCTCTTATTGGTGGTCTTACCCTGTACAAA
>NZ_JBHLUU010000060.1:0-1562 GCF_042433785.1 Robertmurraya beringensis
CCTTGATGACTTGTAATTTAAATTCTTTAGAATGTTTTATTCGTTTCATGATGTCAGCCTCCTTGGTACATTAAGCAGTATAATAAATATTACTCTTATTGTCCAAGTTCATTTTGGGGCTTATGAGCAACCACTTTATCTGGAATGGTATATCTTTGGTTTAAGTATCTTAACGCAGCAGCCAATTCCCCATCTGCTCCACCATATTGTTCGATCAAGAATTTTGCTAAGGTTGGATTACAGGTTGTTACTTTTACCGGATATTGCAGTTTCTTTTCGTAAATCCACATGTTTATCCTCCCTTTCTACACCTGCCACGGCCAAGGAGATGTTCCCCAACTCCAATTTGCATCAGTATAACTATTTCCATATTGAAGTAGTGGACCGAACTCTGCTTCAAACTGTTGTTTAAGCTGTTTACTGTATTGTGCGAATTGATTAAATTGCTGCATCGCTTGTTGATCGGTTTGATGAGTATCAAGGTATAACGTGAGTTCTACTAGAACAAAGTCGGCGGCTTGAATTTCCTCCATTAATTGGTAGTATCTTTCAGGCAACTGCTTCACTTCTCCTGCCCCCTTTTTGCTTCATAAGGGTTTTCATAATAATCGTAAAAAATAGGCCAAAGGGTGCCTTTTAATAGCGCTTCTTTTGGTGAAAATTGCTGAAGATTAGGGGGTTGAAATCCTACATATAGATTTGGAGGCGTTGAGTAAAACTTAACCCCAATCGGACGACAAGGATCAAATGGACTATGGTAGGGTTGGTACGTTTTCATGTGAGTAAATACTTGTTTCGGCTGGTTAGCCATAATTCCCACCTCTTTTTACCCAGTTTATAAAGTATACTCGAATACCGCTTGTCACTATGTCTAAAAAGTTCTTTCCATTCAAATCGTATGTTTTCTTATCTAGCTTCATATTTTTAACTGACAATCTCGAACAGAGGTGTGGTGCTAATGAGAAGTGAAAAAATAATGAAGACGAAAGATCATTTAATCGCAAGCCTGAGAGATAAGCAGAAAAGAGATGGTTCGTGGAAGTTTTGTTTTGAAGGTAGTTTAATGACAAATGCCTATATGATCATATTGTTACGGTCATTGGACATCCAATCAGAGGAGGCGCTTATAAAACGACTGGTGCATGAGATATGTAAAAAGCAAGAGAATAACGGCTCATGGAAACTTTATTATGATGAAAGATTTGGTAACTTATCTAATACAATCGAATGTTATTTTGCACTACTTTATTCTGGTTACTTACCAAAGGATTCGGATGTTCTGCAGAGGGCAAAATCATTTATTATCAAAAATGGTGGACTTCAAAAATCTGAGTGGTTAACAAAATCCATGTTAGCTATTACGGGGCAGATCCCCTGGCCAACCATTATTAAACTCATCCCTATAGAAATCATGCTTTTACCCCCTTGGTCGCCCACGTATTGTCAAAACTTTTATATTAAATAGGCTATAAAATACCTTGATAGAGGGCTTTTTGAGCAAAAAAATTGCCACCCCCTGAATTTTAGGAAATAGTGAGGTTACCACACCAAACACCAACCTA
>NZ_JBHLUU010000061.1:0-1571 GCF_042433785.1 Robertmurraya beringensis
AAAGATAAGAAAGTATAAAAATTTGGGTCTACCACAGTCATTTAAGCTGTGGTATTTTCATTTTATGGAGACCAATATATTGAGAAGAATATTTTTTGATAAACACCAACATTGGGAAGCTTTCAAAAGAAAACACGGTGCTAAAATCCGCCCTATCGTAATTAAGGAGGTTGAGAAATTTCGAGATTGTGGGGATATCAAAAATGGATTTAAGTTATTTGTGTGTGAAGGTTGTCATGATGTGCGAAAGGTTCCTTACCGATGTAAAGGTCGATTTTGTACCACGTGCTCTGTTGGAGAAAGTGAAGAATGGAGTAGGTTACTTACTGAAGATGTTCTTCAGGTTAATCATCGGCACGTAATTTTTACGATTGATGAAGGACTAAGAGATGTATTTCTCCTTCACCGACATCTATTAAAAGATTTAATGGATGCTTCTGCAAGACTACTTACTGACTTCTTCAAAAAGAAAGCAAAGGTAACACCTGGGATTATTGCTGGACTCCACACTTTTGGTTCAAGGGTCAACTTCAATCCTCACGTACATATGTTAGTTACAATGGGTGGATTAACAGAAAAAGGAGAATGGAAGCAGTATGATTTCTTGCCATTTACGATGCTTCGTAAACAATGGCAAACGGTCGTATTAAAATTAATTAGAAACGGAGTTTCACCAAGAGAAAAGAAAAGAATCCAACCAAGACTTCAAAAGGCGTTCACCAATAATGGCGAAGGCTTCTATGTGTATGCACCTAAACAGAGGGGAAAAATAAAAGAACAACTTCGTTATATTGGCCGTTATATTCGTCGACCAGCGATTGGAATCAATCGGATTGAGGCATATGATGGGCAATTCGTTACGTTCAAATATAAGGATAAAACTGACGGAAAAGACAAATCCGAAACCGTAAGTGTCGAAGAATTTATTTCACGTTTAATTCGCCATATCCCAGACGAGCAATTTAAAACTATTCGGCATTACGGTATGTATTCTAGAAGATCAAAAAACTTGTGTAAAAAAGTGTTGAGTACTTGGCAACAAAAAGCAAGACGTTGGGTTGTAAAAGTTAAGAAAACCTTACGTCGCCAGACGTGGCGTGAAAGAATAGTAGCCAGTGGCAAGAAAGACCCTCTCGTTTGTCAGAGGTGTGAATGTTACTATGAATACAAGGGAGAAGTCTGCCTTGAAAATGGTAAATTAGAAATAAAGGTAGCCTTATGCAAAACTACAAGAGCTTATTTAGAAAGGATGATTAACGATCTCACCGGTATCAAAAACCCGCAAAAAGGGAAAGAAAAAGAAGAAAAACATAAGCCTAAACCAGTCCAAGCAACAGAGCGTCAACTATGTTTGTTTGGCGTGTCATGAGAAAGAAGAGATTCCTATTAACGTGGTAAGGGATTTCGATTTAATGGATGATGGAGATCCGACAACTCCTCCTATGTTTGCATGTGAAAAATGTGGGGGTGAAATGTATCCTGAGTATTATAAAGGGGTACATGGCATAGAGTACAAATTATCGGATATTCTCTAACCATGAAAAGGACCGGGCTATGCCCGGTTTTTCTTA
>NZ_JBHLUU010000062.1:0-1637 GCF_042433785.1 Robertmurraya beringensis
AAGAGTTCGCTTCGCCGATTACTGAATAGCCCAAGGGGCTCAGCTAAACAAAAAGTTAGGCGGTTTGCTGCTCGATAATCCAGTTTTGTGCTAACTCAATCAGTTTTGTCCAACGTGCTGGCATTGTCGGAAGCCCTGATAATTCTGGGTTCACGACAGGTACCTTACCTTCCAAGGTGGCGTGCGGCCTTAAAAAGTTAAAGTAAGCCACAAATAAGGTGACAAAAGAAACCGACCCTTGTTGCGAGCCAAAGCCATGAGTGGAGCGATAATTGCCTTTAAATGTTCGATTCAGTCTCTCGATTACCTGTTTTAAAGGTCTATATTCAGTTGAAACTGGGTCATCATTTGTAAGCCCGATTACTTGCTTCACATCAAACGAAATGTCATGTTGTGCGAAAAAGTGTTGAGCTAGTAGGTAGATTGGATTTCCATCTACTACGAAAGTTAGGTCTTTCGGGATCTCCTTCATCTTTACTAACACTTCATCTATCGCACGAATGGCTGACGCTGTATCTCGATTAGGAGACACCGGATAGGAAAGAATGATCTTTTTAACCGCATCAAAAAAGAAAAATAAATAATGCCAGCGTCCACCGACTCGAATATAAGTTTCGTCACCACAGAATTGGTCGGAAAGCTCATACGGATAGTAATCCACATATGGCTTAAGCATAAGAGCCACGCTATTTTCGTAGTTCAATATCGTTTGGTGGGAAATAGCCACACCATGAACATCCTGCATAATGGCAGCTGTCCTACGGGCCGAAAGGCCGTAGTTAACATGGTAGGTTAATATCAAACCTAATGTATGTGGTGAAGCATAAATCCTAGACAAATCTACTGCTGGTAGTTCAGGCGTTTGCTTGGCCAAAGGTAGAAAATCAATATGAAACTGCCGAAAGATATATCTTATTTTAAATGCTTGAGGATCTTTCTTAAATCGTGTCTTCTCTTTGGAGGACATCGCTTTAAGGTTTCTTTGGTAAAAAGAACAGTTGTTGTTTTTGCATTTGTAGACGAAAAAGTCTTTTCTATCCTTAATTTTATCGAGTGATTTTGAACAATGAGGACACTTTAAAATGGCCTCTTTTGAAAAACGATTTTTATCACTGAAAAGACACGAACACACCTTACACTGAAATTGACCTTTATCTCCGTTATTGGCATAAAGATAGTCCGACGGAGCACCACACTTAGGACAATTCATTGATTTAGGTACAACAGTCTTGGAATTAGATCGCCTTTGAACAGGTTTTAGTGACTTACCGTGTTCGTTGAAATACTCCTTCAAAAGAGTTTTGTAATCAAGTTTTTCCAGTGGTTCGATTATCGGAAGATCATCTACCTGGAGTTTTCGATAGGGTTTATTCACAGGTTGCTCTGTTGGTTTTTCAAACATGTTTTTTCCGATAAGTAGGGTAAGCAATGTTCGAATGATTTGTTCTTGGTACTTAATAAAAGTTAATAAATAGGTTATAATTTGAGGGTACAACTTGTCACTTCCTTTTTAGGTTGGTGTTTGGTGTGGTAACCTCACTATTTCCTAAAATTCAGGGGGTGGCAATTTTTTTGCTCAAAAAGCCCTCTATCAAGGTATTTTATAGCCTATTTAATATAAAAGTTTTGACAATACG
>NZ_JBHLUU010000063.1:0-1780 GCF_042433785.1 Robertmurraya beringensis
AAGGAGCATTCCTGTTAGAAGGATTTTTGGGGACTTGAACAAAAAAGAGCCCTCTTGGTATGATACGGGGTGTCAAATCTGCACGAATTGACCCCTAACTTAGGTAACCAAGGAGGACTCCACATTGGATTTTAAACAAAATCAGAAAATAAATCAAGTCACCGAAAAAACACTCGTCGTTGGAGTTGATATTGCCAAGCGTACTCACTTCGCTTGTTTTGTTGATGATCGCGGACGCGTGCTCCAAAAATCATTCTCTGTACCTCAATCTAGAGATGGGTTTGAATGTTTCTACCAAAGCATTCTCGCTACTATGAAAGAGTACGACAAAACGGACGTCATTGTGGGAATTGAGCCTACAGGGCATTACTGGCTGAATTTAGCCTATTTCCTAGAAGAACGAGGAATTCCCCTTGTCATGACCAATCCCATGCATGTCAAGCGTTCAAAAGAGTTGGATGATAATCTTCCAACGAAACATGACCGTAAAGATGCACTGGTGATTGCACGTCTGATTAAAGATGGACGCTTTAGCTACCCCCGTATTTTGAAAGAGATGGAGGCTGAACTCCGTGTAGGGTCATCATTTAGGAGTAAATTGACAGAGGAACTTGGAGCTGTCAAAAACATGATGATCCGTTGGTTAGATCGCTATTTTCCCGAGTTTACTCAGGTATTTCCGTCATTCGGAAAGATGGCGATGGCTGTACTTGAATGTACTCCATTCCCAGGTGATCTTGATCAAAAACAACCAGATGAAGTGCTAGCACTTTATCGTCAGGTTGAGGGATTAAAATCCCCTCAAAGACCAAAAGCATTGCGCCTCATTGAAGTCGCTACTAACTCCATCGGAGTAACAGAAGGACGTGAGATGGCCCGTTTCGAAATTGCCACACTCGTTCGACGTTACCATCAGTTGGAACAAGAGATTGAAACCATCACACAGCACTTAGTTACACTTGTACAAACATCGGTAGAATATGAATGGCTCTCAACAGTTCAAGGACTTGGAGATACGACAATTGTCGACTTACTATCTGAAATCGGTAGTTTTTCACACTATGAAGATCCACGCCAAATCATTAAACTCGCGGGACTAACATTACGTGAAAACTCCTCCGGCCAGCACAAAGGACAAAAGCGAATCTCAAAACGGGGCAGACGAAAGCTACGCGCCCTCCTTTTCCGAGTGATGATGCCTATGATTCGCCATAATGAAGCCTTTAGAAAGCTACACGAGTATTACACAAATCGCAAGGATAACCCTTTGCGTAAGAAGCAATCCATCGTGGTACTATGCGGAAAACTATTGAAAGTGTTACATGGAATCAGTACAAAGCACAAAGCGTTCGACGCACAGCGAATGATGAAGGATATTCCTAGTCTCGCAGAGGCTATGTAGTTCTACATCCCCTTAATTGACCTAGACAATTGGATGACACGGAGAAGCTGGCCATATTTTTACCATCCGACCTTGAGTCCCTAAAGGAGCTTCGCTAGCCTCTGCCTTATGACTAGACCGAACGAAGGAATGTAGGCACACAGATGCCCAGAGACATGGGAGGGTACGTCATCATAAGCTATGCAGAGATCCATGGTGCATCGTATATTTCACTATCACTACTTACCACCATTATCCAGTAGTGACCGCGTAGCGTACCCATATGATGGAATAGATTCACATAATATAAAAATATTGTTAGGAAGCGTGTCGAAAAATATTTTTTTGACACTCCACCAACGGGTCAAACCGTTGATATATCAACATTTATAGAGGGAG
>NZ_JBHLUU010000064.1:0-1819 GCF_042433785.1 Robertmurraya beringensis
AAAATCATCGGGGAAGAAGCAAAAAGCCCGAGGGTAGATTACCAGAAAGTCATTTATCAGTAGCCCCAAACCAGGTATGGACATGGGATATAACGTGGTTAAAAGGGCCGGTGAAAGGCTTGTTTTAAAAGATAAGAAAGTATAAATTTTGGGTCTACCGCAGTCTTTTGGGCTGTGGTATTTTCAATTTATGGAGAGGAATATTCTTAGACAAATCTTTTTTGATGAACATCAACACTGGGAAGCATTCAAAGAAAAGCACGGAGCTAAAATTCGTCCAATCGTAATAAAGGAGGTTGAAAAATTTCGCGATTGTGGAGATCCCAAAAATGGATTTAAGCTATTTGTGTGTGAAGGGTGCAATGATGTAAGAAAGGTTCCATACCGTTGTAAGGGAAGGTTCTGTACGACCTGTTCAGTAGGTGAGAGTGAGGAGTGGAGTCGTCTATTAACTGATGAAGTATTACAGGTTAATCATAGACATGTCATTTTTACAATTGATGAAGGTCTTCGAGATATCTTCTTACTTCATCGTTATTTACTGAAAGATTTTATGGATGAAGCTGCTAGAATTATTATTGGGTTTTTTGAAAAAAAAGGCAAAGGTAACGCCTGGAATAATTGCAGGACTTCATACGTTTGGTTCAAGAGTAAATTTCAATCCCCATGTACATATGTTAGTTACAATGGGTGGTTTAACTAAGAAAGGTGAATGGAAATCGTACGATTTCCTGCCATTTGAAATGCTTCGAAAACAGTGGCAGACCGTTGTATTAAAGCTAATTAGAAGAAATCTTTCAGAGAAAGAAAAGAAAAAGGTTCAGCAAAGACTACAAAAGGCGTTCTCTAACAATGGGGAAGGCTTCTATGTGCATGCCCCAAAACAAAAGGGAAAGGTAAAAGAACAACTTCGCTATATTGGTCGTTATATTCGTCGCCCTGCAATTGGCATAAATCGGATCGAGGCATATGACGGTCAGTATGTGACATTTAAATACAATGATAAGACGGATGGAAAGGAAAAGTTAGAAACTGTAACGGTAGAGGAATTCATCAGTCGGTTAATTCGCCATATACCTGATGAACAATTTAAGACAATCAGACATTATGGAATGTATTCTAGAAGAATTAAAAATCTGTGTAAGAAAGTACTAAGCATTTGGCAACAAAAAGCTAAACGATGGATTGTCAAAGTGAAAAAGACGTTGAGACGCCAAACATGGAGGGAGAGAGTTGTATCTAGTGGTGCTAAAGATCCACTTATTTGTCCTCACTGTGAGTGTTTCTATGAATACAAGGGAGAAGTCTGCCTTGAAAATGGTAGACTAGAAATAAAGGTGGCACTATGTCAAACGACTAAAAGATATTTAGAGAGGGAGATTGCTTATTTCACCGGTATCCAAGCATTGCAAAAAAGGAAAGAAAAAGAAGAAAAACACCAGCCTATTAAAGACACAGAGCGTCAGCTATGTTTGTTTAGAGTGTCGTGAAAAAGAGGATATCCCGTTACATGTTATAAGGGATTTTGACTTAATGGATGATGGTGATCCTAACACTCCCCCAATGTTTTCATGTGAAAAATGTGGAGGAGAAATGTACCCGGAGTACTATAAAGGGGTACATGGGAAAGAGTACAAGTTATCGGACATCCACTAGACAAAAAAGGACCGGGCGGTTTTTGCCCGGTTTTTCTTATCGACTCTACTTAATTATCGATATTTTTAGTAGAAAAATCGTAGGTTGGGAGATTTGGGAGTCAGAGGAGGCAAAACACGCTGAAGATTTAATGAAGAAGACGATTATTAGTGAAAAAATCCAA
>NZ_JBHLUU010000065.1:0-1950 GCF_042433785.1 Robertmurraya beringensis
ACAGTTCCGATAGGTAAGTATTTGATGTTATCTCCAACTTTTCCCCCGGTTAACACCGTACGTGCGACTTTCACCGCATACGGCGTCCCATCTAATTTCAGTTAACCATTAACCTTATATCGCTTCTCTATGTGCCAGTACTCTTAATTTGTTTAACTTCAAGAGTTGCTTGGTGTTTAGAGAAAATTTAGTAAGAAGAAGGTTTATTTTATCCTTATCTTTCATGTGAATAAGAATGTGTATGCTTTTATGAAGGATTATGAGATTGCTGTAACTATCATCTCCGCCATACTCCTTTGGAATTATGTGGTGGCAATGTATCTCGTCAATCTCTAGTTCCTTTCCTGAAATTGCACACTTTCCGTATTGAGCGACAAATTTGGATATTCGATTGTCGTTATATTCAATACTGGCATTTCTTATGAAAGATTTCATTAGCAAGTATAAAACTCTATGATTGATTCCTCTAAGGTTCTGATGAACTTTCATTCTCCCTTTAACTGTGTAATCACAAGTCTCTTGAGAGTATTTCATTGGAGGCTTATTCTTCTGAGCATAGATTGGTGCAAGTACCATACCCTGTATTTTAAAAAGTTTGGGTTTGTACTGACCATACCGTTTCTTTAGAGTTTTAGTCATGTCTGTTAATGACGCTTCTTTATAATTTTCTCTTAATCTGTTATAAAGCACTATTCTAAGAGAGTAGTTTATCTCCGACAGGTCTTTTGTAATTTGGGAAGCAACCGAATAGTAATTCTGAATCCCCATTACCACTGTGTTAAAGTTCCATACTTTTTGAGAAGTAGGGTCCTTCTGGATTTTCTTTATCTCGGCTTTAATTTTGGTTTTAGCATTCATTTTTGCCTTCTTGGTCATTTTTGACTGAGAGACAATTTTGTGGCTTTTTGGTACAGCCTTAATCTTTACACCGAGAAATTCGCTACCTTGTTTTTTCAGATTTATCACTTTAGACTTTTCAGGACTAATTTCTAGTCCCAACCTAATTTGTAGAAAATCCTTAGTTGCGAAGAAAATCTTTTTAGCAGTGTGGTAGTCACTACACATGATTTTAAAGTCATCCGCGTATCTAACAAAAAAGCATTCTTTCAATCTCGTCTTTTTGAGTGGTGCAAATTTATTTTTTTCAGTTTTAAAAGGGAATTTGGTTTTAAAAGTTTCCCATTGATTACTGATCCACCAATCAAGTTCATTTAGCACGATATTGGAGAGAAGGGGACTTAAGATTCCGCCTTGTGGGGTTCCTTTTGTCGGTGTTCCTTCTCCTTCGATTTCAGCTTTGAGTAGTCGAGAAATTATAGAAATAAGCGCCTTATCCTTAATCCCTAACGTCCATATTTGCTTTAGTAGTTTCCCGTGGTTTACGTTATCAAAGAATCCTTTGATATCAACATCTACGCAATAATGTTTTTTACCTCGGTTTATAAGGTCATTCATGCGAGCGATTGCATCATGAGTACTACGGTTTGGTCTAAATCCATAGCTATGCTTATGAAATTTAGCTTCACAAATAGGGTCTAAGATTTGTAGTATACACTGTTGAAAGACTCTATCCCATATTGTGGGGATTCCTAATGGTCTTTTGTCTCCGTTTGGCTTAGGTATGAAGACCCTCCTAACTGATTGAGGATTATACCTAACAAACATTGCTTTGACCTTAGTGATTACCTCTTCAACACCTAAGTTTTGTATGTCCGTGATAGTTAAACCATCGGTCCCAGGCGTTTTGCTTCCTTTATTCCTTTTAATATTCCTGTACGCTAGTCTGATATTTTCTTCGGTGCTCATTAACTCTACAAGGTTATAAAAGTTGTTTCCATTTAGGCTACGAGAATATAATTCGTCCATACTTTGTTGTAATGAATAATATTCTGCGTGCCTAAGTTTTGCTCTCTTTTCCATTGTCATAAGTCGGTTCCTCCTTTAGTGGAG
>NZ_JBHLUU010000066.1:0-2061 GCF_042433785.1 Robertmurraya beringensis
AATCGAGTAGGGGTAGCCATTTCTGACCACCCCTCTCACAGAGCTCGTACGTGCGGATCTTCGCATACGGCTCTTCCCACTAATCCCCTTTGGGGACAACAGTTGTAAATCTAGATTCAAGACTGACTAATCCAAGGTTTGAAAAGAATTCATTATCCAGGGCTCCATGAACCATGGGGCTCTTTGAACTTCTCCAGGCAAACATCCTTATCCCCTGCAGACTATTTTCTCTCCATCCTTTCTTTATAAGTGCTCGATGTAAGTTTTTAACATGCCTCCAGCTTCTTAGCTGAACCATTCTCAATCTTCTTCTTATCCATGAATCAAGTTTTTTAAATAGAGATTTTACATTTCCTTTTCCAAAGTAATTACCCCATCCCCTGATTAAGGGATTGAGTCCTTCCTGAATTAGAATTTGAATATCTACTGTTTGATTCTTTCGTGTTTTCAGTTTTACTTTATCCTTAAATTTCTTAAGCTTCTTTGGGTCTACTCTGCGGATGTTACGGTAGAATTCATACCCTAGAAAAGTGAAGGTTTCCTTTGTTGAATCCACCACTTTAGATTTTGTTGGATGGACTGTAAGTCCTAATTCCTCTTCCAAAAATCTTTTGACACCTTTCATCACTCGTTCTGCACCTTTTTGACTTTTACAGAGAATGATAAAGTCATCTGCGAATCTTACGATTCGCTGTCCTCTTTCTTTCATGAGGAGGTCTAGTTGATGTAGATAGATATTTGAAAGGAGCGGACTTAACACCCCTCCCTGGGGTGCCCCCTCCAATGTTTCTTGATATACTTGTTCTTCCATAACTCCTGCTGTAAGGAATTGTCGAATAAGGCTCAAAATAGAACCGTCAGTTATTCTTTTACGGATTCTTTGGATAAGTTTATCATGAGGGATTGTGTCGAAATAGGACTGTAAATCTGCATCAACTACATGTACATATCCCTGATTAAGATAGTCGGACACTTGGTCAAGTGCCATATGAGCGCTTATTTCAGGACGGAAACCGAAGCTACAGGGCAGAAATTCTTCTTCGAAGATAGGCTCAATGATATTACGTACTGCCGCCTGAACAATTCGGTCTTCTACCGTTGGAATACCTAGCGGTCTTACTTTGCCATTATCTTTTGGAATATATCTCCTTTTAACTGGCTTCGTACGATATGTCTTTTCCTTTAGTCTCTTTTGAAGAGCTTCTAGATTGCTCTCCAAATCCCTTTCATAATCCTCGATTGTCACCTTATCGATACCAGGGGCACCTTTGTTCTTTCGGACTTGATAAAATGCCGATTGGAGATTCCCCATTTTATATACTTTATCGTATAGGCTATACCAGACTCTTCTTTCCATCTAAATACTCCTCTTGCGTAACTGGTACACATCTTCCTGTTTCTGCTTCTCCATTATCGTTTACTAGCGGAATCAATAGCTACAACGGCAGTTCTTTCCACGTTCAACTGGTGGTGGACGGCTTACCCTTCTGTTCAGCCCTAGCGTCCGTGTTTGCACTACTAGCTTCTGCCCACTTCCACAGACATGCAATATGGTACTTTTATGTTATCTTCATGGGTCCCACCCTTCGCAAGTTTCAGTCCTTTTGAGAAAGAAACCCAAGTGCCACGGTTGGACACTCTCACTTATGTGCCGTCCTCGTCTCTATTACTAGAGAGTCATAGGCATAAGCTTCTTTACTACTATGGTGTTCTCTGACTCCTCCCCTCACATTTCGCAGTCTTGGATTCCCTCCTTGAGCTGCAATACCTGTCTGGATGGACAAAGGGAGGTCTCTGTGGGTCACATCGCTCACTTTCACTCTATCCCAGCCCTCATAACACTTCAAGCTACGTCAGTTATTGGGACTTCCTGTTCTCTTGCACAGTCATCCTGCTATCGTGCCAACATGGGATTTACGGCTCTGGTCAGAGTTTTGCCTTCAGACCCTCCGCACGAATCCTCACGGACTTCGCACTGTCTGTCAGCTAATACTTCCCGACTGAACGGCGGTTGTATTCGGGACTTTCACCCTATAGCGAAGCGTGCTGCCACACGCACAA
>NZ_JBHLUU010000067.1:0-2234 GCF_042433785.1 Robertmurraya beringensis
ACCTTAAATATTTCCCATAGCATCCGAAATCTCTTGGAAAACCATTATGAAGGCCTGCAAATTAAAATGAGTAGAACAGCAGATATTACGCGCAGCTTGAAAGAACGTACAGATGATGCGAATGCTTGGGGTGCAGATTATTTTCTATCCATCCACGTTAATGCATTTAACGGTTCAGCTCATGGGTATGAAGATTATATTCATAACAGTTTGTCTGATTCATCGAGAACAGCGTTAATTCGGGACATTATGCATGAAGAAATTGTCAAAGTAAATAACTTGCATAACCGTGGTAAAAAAAAGGCCGATTTCCATGTACTGCGAGAAACCAGAATGCCCGCTTTATTAACGGAGAACGGATTTATTGATCATGCAAGCGATGCCCAAAAATTAAGAGACCCGAATTGGCGGCAAGCGGTTGCCCAAGGGCATGTTAATGGGTTAGCACGCGCGTTTAATTTGAAGAGAAAATCGACTAATCTGAAAAGCAATATGGCTATTAAACGTGTAATTGTTGACGGTGTGCAAGTAGGGGCTTACGCAGAAGAAGAAAATGTGTTGAGAACTGTACAACGCAACCTGAGAACAGCACAAAGGATTATTATTGAAAATGTGTAGTTTCGTTGGGAAAACGGTTGCTTGACTGCGAGCACGTTAAAGTTTTATCAAAATGGATAGCTAGGCTGGATGAACAAAATATACGCTAAGCCTTTGTCGTGACGGGCTTAGCATTTTTTTCTTGCTCTAAGTTGGTCCGGCCGATATAAGCCAGGACTAGCTTAATATCAGATGAATAGAACGAAGTTGTTGAGGGAATTATAGCTCATGATGTTTCTATTTCCAATTGTTGGATTTGAGGTGAGTTTTTGCCTAAGATTACTCCTATTCAGTCATACATGATTATTATGCTTTCGGTTGGATTAATGAACCACGTTATTATTGGCCCGTTACTGCTAGGAGCATCAAAGCGAGATGCCTGGCTCGTCTCGTAGTGCTTCTTGTTTTTGTCGCTTCACCTGTTTGGATTGGTTGCTTGAACTACATCATTCAAAACATGAACAATCAACACATTAAAAAGTGGCTAGATCAGCACTTTGGAAAGTTTTTATCTGCAATCTTAGTGATTATTTATAGTTTGTTATTATGGCTCATGGGCTTTATTTCCTTAAAAGATACTCTAACATGGACAATCGCATCTTACTTGCCGCAAACACCGATACTAGTTCTTGCGGGAACCACACTTGTTGCATGCTTCTTTGCTACTTTTCAAGGACTCCGTACAATTGCAATTGTGAGCGGAATATTGTTGCCATTTGTTGTTATTCTGGGGCATCTTGTGGCGATTGCCAATTTTCAGTTTAAAGATTATACCTTGCTTTTTCCATTGTTAGAAAACGGGACAGCTCCATTATGGAAAGGCGTTCCTTACGTTGCCGGGGGATTGCTGGAGTTGTCTTTCTTGATGTTGCTGATTCAGCACAAATTAACAAAAAAACAGGATTTAAAAGCTTGATGTTGATGTGCTTCATCCTTACAGGACTTACGTTAGGACCATTAATGGAATCGATTGCGATATTTGGCCCTGATGAAGCGGCTAACCAAAGATACCCCGCTTACGCTCAATGGGTCAGTCCGATTATTTGGTCTGTGTAACCAGCTGTGTCTGTATAATGCTCTACTATATTTAGATCCGTCTCATGGTGTAACAAACCATCCAAAACATGAATCGCATCCCTTGAATTAGTATGAATAATCTTTGTGTAATAAGAAGAAAATTGATCTTACAACTAAGTAAAATTTATATTGGAGGAAAAAACTTTGGAAGAAGTTAATATTGGTTTACTGACTATCAAAGTCATCGTTGGTTTTGCAACTTTATTTTTTATCATTATCATAACAGGCAGAACATCCATCTATCAGTTAACCCCGCTTCACTTAGTTTTTGTGTTAGTACTTGGAGATTTTTTAGGAAATACCATTTATGAAGATAAGGTAGGGATTTTTTATTTTTTATATGCCATCGGATTGTGGACGCTTCTTATGTTGGGAATAGAGTTTATGACTCTAAAAAATAAATCGACACGTTCTCTCTTATTAGGCAATCCTGACATCATCATTCGAGATGGTGTTATGGACAGAAAGTTACTTACAAAGAACAAATTGGATGTAAATCAAGTATTGAGTATACTCCGTCAAAATAATGTCTTTTCAGTTCGCGAAGTCAAATACGGTAT
>NZ_JBHLUU010000068.1:0-2401 GCF_042433785.1 Robertmurraya beringensis
CTAGGTTGTTGAGAGTGTCGTAACCTCAATTATCCTTAGAATTCAGGGGGTGGCAATTTTTTTGCTTATAAAGCCCTCTTAGATAGGATTTAATAACCTATTTACTATAAAAGTTTTGACAATACGTACATAATTAAGGGGGATAATAAATGAAAGAACTATTTATAGAATTTACACGTTACGATGTTCTTTTTAAATTATCTTTTGCGGCAGTTGCTGGGATTGTCATCGGGTTAGAACGAGAACTAAAAGGGAAGCCATTAGGACTGAAAACTTGTCTAATTATTTCAGTAATGGCTTGCCTGTTAACGACGGTGTCATATGAATCCGCCTTTTTATATGCTAAAGAGTACTCAAGGCCAATGGATCCTGGTAGAATACCCTCGTATATCATAAGTGGTATCGGGTTTTTAGGAGCAGGGGTAATCATGAGGAGAGGCAATGAAGCCATTTCAGGTCTTACAACCGCGTCATTGGTACTTGCATCTGCTGGGATTGGAATTACGATTGGTGCTGGTTTTTACATAGAGGCTCTTGCTGGCATATCATTCTTAATTTTCGGTATTAAAGTCATTCCATTTTTATTTGATAAGATGGGACCGAAAAAGTTAAAAGAGAAAGAAATTAAAGTAAAATTATTTTTAGAGAAATCAACTAACTTAACAGAAATGATTAAAGAAATAAAAGGTAGAAAGTTAGGGGTAAAACACTTAAAGGTCAAAGAAGAGACAGATGATATTTTGATTAGTTGCTTAGTCACAACCTATAAAGGTATTTACACAACCGATATTTACTACGAGTTGAAATCAATTAATGGTGTCAACCAAGTTGAGGTCGAAAGTGTTGAGTAGATAGTGTGGAGTACTGGGAGGAAATAAGAAGGGGAAACGAATGAATCGTACAATAGTAAATCCGTATTTTGCATTAATCGTTGGTGTGATTGCTGTATCGGCTTCAGCCATTTTCGTAAAGTTTTCTGATGCTCCTTCGGGGGTAATTGCTTTCTACCGACTACTTTTCTCTGTTTTGTTTATGCTGCCGGTCTTTTTAATAAAGTATGTAAAGGAATTGGCGTTTATTTCGAAGAGGGATTGGTTATATGCTACTTTTGCGGGAGTGTTTCTAGCCTTTCACTTTATATTATGGTTTGAATCTTTAAACTACACATCTGTGGCAAGTTCTACAGTACTTGTCACTCTTCAACCGTTGTTTGCATTTGTCGGTACTTTTTTGTTTTTTAAGGAGCGTTTTACATTAAAAGCCATACTTTGTGCGGTAGCAGCGATTGTAGGGAGTGTCATTATTAGCTGGGGAGATTTTCGAGTAAGTGGAACAGCTTTATATGGGGATATTCTTGCATTACTGGCATGTGCACTTGTTACTGCGTATTTAATGTTTGGACAATCAGTAAGAAAGAGAATTTCTCTAGTTACCTATACGTTTGTTGTATATAGTATAAGCTCGATTGTTTTATTGTTTTATGTACTTATTGTCGGAGAATCTCTATATCCATATCCGAAAAATGAATGGTGGAACTTTATTTTATTAGCTCTTATTCCTACCTTATTAGGTCACTCCTTATTCAATTGGGCAATCAAGTGGATTAGTACTTCAATCATCTCGATGGCAATCTTATTTGAACCGGTGGGGGCGACAATTCTTGCATATTATTTTTTATCGGAAAAAGTTTTATTTACTCAGATATTAGGTGGAAGCATTGTTATCGTGGGTATTTCTTTGTTTTTATTAGATGAGAGAAGTGGAAAACAGAAGAAAGCAAAAAAAGATGCATTAAAAGAGATCGTATAAGTAAGAAGGAGAACCTTTGAAGGTTCTCCTTTTTTAGAGTGTGTAGGTAAATCCAGAAAAAATAAAAGCTGAGACGAGTGTGAAGATAAATGTACCACCGTATACTTTACCTTCGCTATTTGCGATTCGAATTCCCTCCCAGTAAGCATAGTAAAATAAGAAGATGGCCATAACTAGTGAAAGGTATAAGGAGAATGATTCTAATAGCATATGTTGCTCCTTTCTATTATTTTATATCGTATATATATGCTAGTGAACCCAATCTATTACTCCTATTAAGAGATTCTACTTTTAAAAGGAAAAACTTTTTTAAAATTATATTGAAATTGGATATTATTCGTGATATATTATTCCTTGTCCTCACGAGGAAGCAACGATTTGAAAAAATAAAAGTAAAAAAGTTGTTGACTCCAAAATGGGCGATGTGATATATTAAGGAAGTCGCTTTTGAGCGGTAACCTAACGAATTGTTCTTTGAAAACTAAACAAATCATACGTCAACAAAAATGATTAGTGTTGAAAAATACACTAGCCAACGTTTTAACTTTAAGAGCTAATCTTACTCTTTATTGGAGAGTTTGATCCTGGCTCA
>NZ_JBHLUU010000069.1:0-2515 GCF_042433785.1 Robertmurraya beringensis
TGTAACCGTCAAGTAGAAATCAACAGTTTTTCACAAATAAGTTTGAACAGTTTTCACCAAATAAGATTAAACACTTTGATTATCAAATAAGACCTTTCGATATTTCATTCTTATACTGTCTTGATCCTCTTTGAAGCTTAATATCTCACTTCGGTGTAAAAGACGATCCAGTATTGCCGTCGTAAGTGTTTGGTCCCCTAGGAATTTTCCCCATTCTGCTGGGCCTTTATTTGATGTAAGGATGAATGCTGCCTTGTCATACATCTCGTAAATGAACTGAAAGAACAGATGAGCTTCTTCTGGTTCAAAAGCGACATACATTAAATCATCTATAATGATTAAGTCAGAAGACGTTATCCTTTTATACCTTGTTTTAGACTTACTTATATGCTCTTTAGACTTCAGCACATAAATGAGTCTCTCCATCGATATAAATGATACCTGGTACCCACGCTCAATGGCGTGGATACCGAGGGCTGTTGAAAGGAACGTCTTTCCGACTCCTGTAGGGCCCATCATTATCAACGTAAAATATTCGTCAATCCAAGACAATTCCTTTAATACATTTAATTGCTTCTCTCCAATAGCTGATTGTTCTTCTATTCGGAAATCTTTGAATGTAACTATTTCCGGAAACTCAGCCCATTTCATCAGCTTTTCACTGTTCTTTTTCTCGCGACAGTGCATCTCATAACTAAGCACTTCGTGAATGAACTCATGGTAGGTCCATCCCTTAGCTTCTGCCTCTCGTAAGAGACTAGGGAGCTCTTTAGATGTCTCGGCGAGACGCAATGTACGACACTTTTCCTGTAGAGCCTGATAAGGTTGACTCATCTTCGACCACCTCCCTGGAGGACTTCCATGTAAATATCATCTTTTCGCACAGGAGCTATAAGGTCTTTATATTTCTCGTTTATTATTCCATTTGATGATGGTATTCTCTTACTCTGTAATTCTATTGAATGGGCAATGTCCCGTAAATCATTGGCACTTGTCAATTTCAACCGTTTCAACTCACTTATCGCCTCATTAATTATGGAGGGATAGTTTAAAATTACTGCCTGAACGATTCGCAGCTGATCGATTAGATGTCGTGGATAATGCATAGTTAGAACCCCGATAAGCCACTTTGTAAGCTCATAATCATTAATTGATTCTTCAATTTGCTGAATAAGTAGGTTGCGTTTTGTATGATTTCTTTCTCGGTGTAGTGGATCAGATATAAGATTTCCTTTACCAGATGCAAGCGAATGTTTAGCTAAAACCTGTCCATTTCGTTGAAGACGTATGTATAGGTATTCTTTATCTGTTTCAATATAAGCAATGTTTGCTGCTCCTTCTCGATAGGTGCCAAGAGGCACACTATAGCGATTGCCATCAAAACGAATTACATTGTCCTTATGGATAGTTCTTGTTATACTATCAGTGAAGACTTTTTCAAAAATGTAAGTACCAGAGATCTTTTGTAGGTGTTGCTTTTCCAGGGCGTGCTCCACATCAGGTCTCTTTTTCGTATTATGGTGTACCTTATGGTTACCAGTACGTTTCAGCCATTTCATACTAGACTCTTGCCAGTCTGTAAGATTATCAAAAATCCTATTTTTCGAAAAATTATTCTTAACGTACTTTACTACTTGTTCAATTTTTCCCTTCGACTGCGGATCCGATTTTCTGCAGAGATAGATTTTGAACTTACGAGTTTGATGATATTTAGTGAATTCGGCCGTCAAGATCAAATCTCCAGCGTTTTCACTGACTGCGAGTAAACGATCTTGATCGTAAACCATTTCGATCGGCATTCCCCCGAAATGCCGGAAGGCATTTTCATGCATATGAATCAAATCTTGAGCTTTGAAAGGTCGGTCTAGCCATTCTACATACTTGTACCTTGAGTGTGCTAGGATAAAACCTACGAAATATAACCTTTTATATTTTCCCTGTGTTGTTGGTAACCGCGCCTGTCCAAAATCCACTTGCACCTGTAGTCCCATTGGCAAATCGGGTACAGTGATAAAATCTCGTTTCAGAATTTGCTTTGGTATATGGTAAACCTCCCGAATCTCATTGACATAGTTTCTAACCGTGTTCTCCGAAACGGATTGTACCCCAAACCTTTCCTCTAGCCAGTCAAACACTTGTGCTCCAGTAAGATCTGGATGTTCTTTTATCCATCCTAAAATTTCTTCGTGATAGGGATCCAACTTCTTTTCTCTAGTCTGAAGAGAAATCGCAAACTCATAAAACTGCTCTGGTGACATCCTTTCGTAATCAATGACCGTATTCCTAGAGACATTTAGCTTCCTTGCTATCTGACTTTTGGAAAATCCTTGACTACGAAGTTTATGAATCTCATTGTATAGCACTCTTCTTTCCACTCCTCTTTCCTCACTTTCAATAGACTATTTCCAGTATATTTGAAAGCAAGCCAGCTTAGGGTAAACTGTTAAATCTTATTTGTGGAATTCTGTTTACTCTTAATTGTGGAAAACTGTTAATTCTAGTTTATCGTTTACAC
>NZ_JBHLUU010000007.1:0-30386 GCF_042433785.1 Robertmurraya beringensis
GGTTGCCCACGTGTTACTCACCCGTCCGCCGCTAATCTTTGGGAGCAAGCTCCCAAAGATTCGCTCGACTTGCATGTATTAGGCACGCCGCCAGCGTTCGTCCTGAGCCAGGATCAAACTCTCCAATGAAGAGTAAGATTAGCTCTTAAAAGTTAAAACTTAGAATTAACGTTGACGTTTGTTGTTGTCTTGTTCAGTTTTCAAGGTTCAATTAAGCACTTGATTATCTTACAATATCTTTTCACCGTTGTCAACTTCTACGAAAAACTTTTTCAGAAGTTAATTTCAAGTCGTTGTTGTCGGCTACATGTAATACTATATCATCTTGATTCGCAGAAGTCAACTTCTGTTTTTAAATTAATTTTAATAAAGACTTCAGATTTTGAAGCAGAAGTATATCTTACATAATTCTCAGATAGAACACAATAACTTTTTTTAAATTTAATCACCAGAGGAAAAGCGGACATCATAGATATCCGCTTCACAATTTTTCATTTATTTCGTTTCCGAATCTTAAAGATCGGATCCTTCATTGCCTCACCACGAGTGTACTCATCCAAACTTTTAAAAGTATAACCTTTCTTTTTTAAATCCTTAATGATTGTTTCTAGCGCATCCGCATTGTCCTTAGATACTGTATGCAATAGCAATACTGCTCCCGGATGAATCTGCTTCATCACATTATTATAGGAATACTGCCAGCCCTTTTGGTCGTCGCGGTACCAGTCAACAAAGGCGAGAGACCAGAAAACGTGGGTGTAGCCCATTTCCTTTGCCTTCAATAGGGTGCGTTCACTAAACACCCCTCGAGGTGGGCGAAGGTATACCATATGCCTAACACCGGTTATTTCTTCGGTACCTGCACGAACTTTTTCAAGCTCTCTATAAAATCTTTCGTCGCTTACGGTCGTCATATCTGGGTGATAATACGAATGATTGCCAACAATATGACCTTCATCCGCCATCCGCTTCACAAGGTCAGAGGCACTTTCTAAGTAATGACCCGTTATGAAAAAGGCGGCAGGCACTTTCTCTTTTTTCAGCACATCAAGCACTTTGGCTGTGTACCCATTTTCATAGCCATTATCAAATGTTAGGAATATGACCTTTTTCTTTGGATCACCTTTATAAAAGGCTCCGTACTTCTCTAACAGCTCATCATACTCTTTTCCGGCTTCGACCGGTTCTTCATTTGAAGATTTTTTAAAGCCCCAGTGAATCGGAGCATTGGAGACACTTGCTGAGACGATGGTCGAAAAGCTAAGCAATAAGGAAAAAAGGATGGCTAACAGCTTTTTCATCTGTAGTCCCCTCTCACAGTACAAGTTTTCCTTATTGTCCGTAATTAGAGAGAAAATCATTCATGTTATTTAGAAAAACCGAGTGAAGCTTCGTTAGCTAAAATAAATTCGGCAATTGCTTTAGCACTCGCCTCCGTACCATTATTAAAAGTATCCACTTCAATATCATAGGCTTCCTTCTGTTGGTGAACAAACTGAAGCTGTAGTCTTGCTTGTCCAATTCTTCGATCGCCACGTGCCAATTCTCTTCTTTCCAGTTCCTCCACAGGACAATGAACACCTACAAAATAGATGGGATAGTCTTTCAATGTATGATAGGCATCTGTTATCGTTTCTTGATCGTGCAGCACATGGTCGATTATGAGATGAATGCCTTGATCGGAAAACATGGCAATCGACCGGTGGAAAAACGTTTCTGTCGGGACAGGAATTAGACGATCTGTCCCGCGTTCTTCCATCCTTTCGATAATCGTATCGAAGTCATCCACACTAAAATGAAAATAGTTAGGAAGAAACTTCACGATTTCCTTTGACAAAGTGCTTTTCCCTGCACTTGATACACCATTTAAAAAGATAATATTCCCCTTCATTTTCTCCTCCGTTATGTAAAAAATCGAGTGCTACTTCAGCACTCGACGATTTTATATTAAAAGACTCGTTCTTTGAATTTAGCCAGTTTTTCTAAAGATGATTTTTCCACATCTTGATGTAAGCTATTCCCATGAGAATCCATTGTCACGACTGCTGTAAACCCTTCTACTTTTAAATGCCACATCGCTTCTGGAATTCCAAATTGCATCAGGTCTACACCTTCAACCGATTTTATACAATCTGCATAGTATTGGGCTGCTCCCCCGATTGCATTCAAGTACACACCACCGTGTTCTTTTAATGCAGCTAGAGTTTTCAAACCCATTCCGCCTTTTCCAATAACCGCACGGATACCAAATCTCTTCATGATATCTCCTTGGTATGGCTCCTCACGAATACTGGTTGTTGGTCCAGCCGCTTTTACATGCCATTTGCCTTCTTCATCCTTTAGCATAACCGGTCCACAGTGGTAAATGATTTGTCCATCAAGGCTAATCGGTGCATCATGGTCAGACAAATATTTATGGATGGCATCACGCCCCGTGTACATCATGCCATTAATTTTAACAACATCCCCTACTTGAAGTTCACGAATTTGCTCTTCTGTGATAGGGGCTTCAAGGGTAACCACGCGATTCTCTGTTTCTTGAGATGCAGCTGTTTGTGCCTGTGCTTCTTGTTCCGCAGCAAAATCTACGTTCTCTCCTTCTTGATACATCCAGCTGTTGATCTCACCTGTTTCTGGATTCACCTCTACTCCTAAACGGCGATATGCCCAACAGTTATAAGCTACTGATACGAAGAAGCTCGCAGGGATACGGTTTATGACACCTACTTTACAACCAAGGAGAGTTGTTTCCCCACCAAAGCCCATCGTACCAATTCCCAATTCATTAGCGTGATCCATCACGTACTCTTCTAATTTTCGAAGATCTTCGTTAGGATTCACATCATCTACTGAACGGAATAGTTGCTCTTTTGCTAGCTCATAACCAGATGTTCGGTCTCCCCCGATACCGACACCGATAAAACCAGCACTACAGCCTTGTCCTTGTGCTTGGTATACTGAATGCATGATACATTTACGAATGCCATCTAGATCTCGTCCAGCACGACCAAGTCCTTCTAGCTCTGCTGGAAGGCTGTATTGAATATTTTTATTTTCACAACCGCCACCCTTTAAGATGAGGCGCACGTCGATATAATCCTTTTCCCATTGTTCGAACTTAATAACAGGGGTACCTTCTCCTAGATTGTCTCCACTGTTATCACCCGTAAGAGAGTCAACTGAGTTTGGACGAAGTTTTCCGTCTTTAGTTGCTTGAGCAATTGCTTCTTTAATCGCTTTTTTCATCACGATTTGGTTGGCTCCAACAGGCGTTTTAATTTTAAACGTTGGTAGCCCTGTATCCTGACAGATTGGCGACACATTGTCGTCTGCCATCTTAATATTATTTGTAATCGTTGCTAAGCTCATCGCTGAGCGTGTACCTGAGCTCTCTTTTTCCTTCGCCGCACGAATGGCACGTCGAACATCCTTTGGTAGCTTTGTTGATGTTTCTACGATGAGTTGATACATACTTTCCTGAAACTTCTCGATATTCATGACTGGTTCCCCTTCCCCATGTATCTAAAAAATAAGTATGAATTTTTCAACATTTCCCCATCACATATTATACTCCTATCGCGATTTGATGAAAAGGGTTTCGGCCATTTGTTCCATCCGCTCCTTGAAATATAGAAAAAGGCCGTGACATTCACGGCCGCCCCACTCCATATTTCTTCACCAACAAATACCTCTGAAGTCCATGCGTCAGGCGAAGGGCTTCTTGCTGATGCTTGATCTCGAGATCACTCTCCCCACGTCTGCCTGCAACGTCGGCTAATATTGCTTCTTTCATCCAAGGTTTTTTTTGCTCACTAGCGAGTTGCGAGGCACGATCTAGCTCTCCCTCCTCAATCGCTAACAGCCCTTCATAATACACTCTTAATGCTGGCTGTTTGATCTGAGCAATAGAGTCTCTTTTCTCCACTAACGTTCCTTTGTATGCAGCATAGGTAACAGAATAAATCGTATAATAATGACCTTTTTTATATTTTTCACGCACATCTCGAAGTGCTTTTTCTACCTGAAAGTCATCCTCTTTTGCTAACGCATAATAAAAGTGAAAAATGGGCTGATTCAGTCTAGCTTCTAAAAACCTCTCAACCTTTTTCATATCGTCTGTAAGATATAGGTTCATCATGATGGGCAAATAGCTCACTGCCATAGTAATCAATAAAATCACCACAATTAATATCCAAAATGGAATATCAACCAATGCGGCAATCACACCAAGTACGATGGCAAACCCTAATATGATCGAAAACTGACTTCTAGTTAACATATAAGTTATTCCCTCTTTCTCTCCTGTTCGAGCAATTCGATAATACGGTCAAGTTTTTCTTCCATCGCTGAAGATGATGGTTTCTTCGAGCGGTTTAAATAGCTCACAAGTATGTAAATAAATACCGTAACAAACCCGACCATTAATAGCATGGATAATATCTGAAATAACAAATCTCCCATATTCAACATTCTCCACATCCTTTCTATATATATGTACGAATATATCAAACATAAGTTTCATCATAGAAAAAAGTGCAGCTACACTTAGCTACACTTTATCATTTATTGATCACGGTTATTAAATTCTCGGCATTTTGATTCTAAATCGTCAATCATTTCAATCAGACGATCGATATCTTCCAGCTCGGTATTTTCTGGTTCAATCGCATCCAATACTTCAATAAACATATTTAGTCGTTGTTTTAAAAATGTAACCTGTGAATTTTTATCGCTTACTTTGTTACCCAATTTGACTCGCTCCTTTCACTCGTTTTTCATCCTACAGAAATTCCTTCTAACTTTCAAGGCTGTTTGCTTCTATTTTCCCCATTTTTCAAAGAAGTTGAACATGGATTGACAGATTCATCATACAAATTGATAATAGCAAAGGATGATCTTGATAAAAGTAGGCTGAAAAGGGGAAAAGAGATGAGCATTTCAATTCAAACAACTTCTAGTGATTCTGGGATTGGAGAAGACATTATTCTTAGAGAAACTGATACAACAAGACTATTGTTTAGACCTGAGTTAGTTAATAACCAACATAATTCTGATGCATCAGTTAAGGGATGTTTTATTTTTCAAAAGAAGAAAAAAAGGATTTATGGTTAGTCCACATAGCATCCTACTCAATCCCAATCTTTATATACAACCTTAATCTCAAAGGGTTTTGTCTTTCCATCTCTGTCAGACTGCTCTTTCCAGTAGTAAACTTTGTCTATTACATCAAGGAGTAGTTTATTAGCTTTTACAGGATTAGCATCTGTATCCATAGAAAGGAGCATCTCTATTTTAGCTTTAGCTTTCTTATGCTTATCTACCTCAGACTTAGCATCAGCTCCCTCTAAGCCCTTTAACTCTTCCTCAATCTTTAGCTGTTGCTCTTTAATTGCTTTAATCTCCTCAGCAGACTCATCCTGGTCATAGATACCTTCCTTAAAGCCAACCTGTACCCTTTTCTTTTGCTCATTTAGCTTGTTATATTGCAGAGTCAGCTCATGCTGTTTTCTTGATACATTACTAAGGAAAGTGTTATCTCCTGCTATAATAGCTTCAATCCTCCTGTCTAGGTCTGTAAGATGCTGTCTTAGCTCATTAAATACAGCCTCCTCAACTCTAGAGGCTTTTGTAGCATTGTTTTTACATCTTTCTCCCTTAAATTCCTGCTTAGCCCTCTGAGACTTAGAGCTAAAGCAGTTAAGCAAATACAGTTCTCTCTGAGATTTATCTAAAGCCCTTCTAGCTGACTTTCTAACATACTTATTACAGAAAGATAAAGTCTGCCCACAGTTAGGGCATACAAGGAGCTTAGATAAAGTGTATACACCTCTCTGAGACTGCTGAGGTATAGTCCTCCTACCTGCTCTAATCTCCTGAGCTTTTTTGTAAGTATCTGCATCCACTAAAGCAGGATGAGCCTCTTCTACATGGATAACATCCTCTCCCTCTAGCTCATAATGTACTACACCTCTATAAGCTACATTAGACAGGATAAGGGAGGTAGCTCTTGGAGTAAAATCTTTTCCTGACCTTGTTTTAATCCCTCTAAGAGTCAACTGCTCACAAATCTCAGCCTGATTAAGCCCTTCCTGTACATACATTCTATAAATATCATCTACAATCTTAGCCTCAGTAGGATGAGGGAGGAGATGCTTATGCTCATCTTTTGTATAGCCATATGGAGCTATGCCAAAATATACTCCTTTCTTAATAGCCTGTATTCTTCCTCTCCTAAGCTTTCTCTTTGTCATCCTCATAAAATGGTTATCCATCTCTGACTGGATACCTGTTACAAAAATATCCTCATCATTCATAAAGTTATAAGTCTTATTTAATGTATAGAGCTGTAAAGCCTCTGCTTTCATAAACCTTACAAAGAGTCCAAAATCTGTCCTGTCTCTTGTTATCCTGTCCTGATCTGTACAAAGGACTCCATCATAAATATTTCTTCTCAGCTCCATGAGCATCCTTTGAAACTCAGGTCTATTCCAGTCCTCAGAGCTACCTTCCTCAGAAAATACCTCATACTCCATGTTATTCTTTTCTGCATAGTCAGTAAGTAGCTCTAACTGTCTACTTATCTCCATAGAGTCTGCATCCTTGAGCCTTGACTTTCTGACATAGATAGCTACTAATTTTTTTTGTACTGTTGCCATTAGCAATATCTCCTCTCTATATCTTTAAAACTGTAAGCATATTGATTAGTCTATTACTTATTATATAAAGTTTTTGTGAGGTTGCAAGATTTATTACATTGCAAGTTTAAGAGTATTTTGCTTCCATTGACATATGTACTACAAACTGCTCATAATAATTAGGTATTAATAAGATAGGAGTTTTTAAGATGAATAAACAAGTAACCAAACCCAAAATCAGTATTAAAAATGATGCTTGGGAGGCTTATCTAGATGTAGAGCAGTATGGTAAACCAGCTCTATCCAGTATAGAATTTACTACCACTCATCTCTGCAATATGAGATGTAGACATTGTGCTGTAGGACATACCCTTACTAATAAAGATGCTAAAGCACTTCCTTTAGAGCTATTACTGCAAAGATTAGATGAGATCCCTACTCTGAGGACAATGAGCATTACAGGAGGAGAGCCTATGCTTTCCTTAAAGTCAGTAGAAAACTATGTATTACCTTTATTGAAATATGCTGATGAGAGAGGTATATACACTCAGATAAACTCTAACCTGACATTAGATTTAGACAGATATAAGCTCATAGCACCTTATATAGATGTATTACATATCTCTCATAATTGGGTAACAAAGGATGAGTTTATAGATACAGGCTTTGCCATGATGGAAAGAAAGCCAACTAGAGAACAAAGAAAAGCATTGTTTGACAGGATGATAACTAACTCTAAGGCTTTATCTGATATGGGAGTTTTTGTATCTGCTGAGACAATGCTAAACAGCAAAACAGTACCTCACTTAGAAAAAATTCATAAGCAGGTAGTTGAGGAGATGGGATGCCAAAGGCATGAAATTCACCCTATGTATGACAGTGGATATGTTAGTATGACAGCATCAAATCAGTTGCAAGATTCATTACACCCTATGTATCCTTCTGACTTTGCATCAAATCTAGAAGTTCTCGGGCTAGACGAAATTCGCCAAGCGATTCAAAGATTACTTGACTTCCGAAACGAAAATGTATGGATGCTGTTCGGAACGTTACCATTCTATGCGTGTAACACAAGCGAAGAAGATCAAGCTCTCTTACAAAAGCTTTATCGTGCCAAAAACGTAACTGTCCGCAATGATCCCGATGGTCGTTCACGACTGAATATAAATATTTTCACAGGGGATGTCATCGTAACGGATTTCGGTGATACTCCACCACTTGGAAATATCCAAACCGATGAGTTACCTGGCATTTTTAATAAATGGCTTGAAACGGATTTGGCAAAAAGCTTAAGTTGCCATTGCCCAGCCGCTCGCTGCCTTGGACCGAATGTGTTAGTGAAAAACAGTTATTATAAAGGCATTGATTTTTCTACACGTAAAGCTCTTATTTAAAAATAAATGGGTCGATCACCAAGTTTAGTGATCGACCCTTTATATGCTCCGTCTTATCTCGGCTTATCTGGTGCGATGAATCCAAATGCCATATGGTCCTGAACCGGAATCCAAGCGCCAATTCCTTGCGACGTTACGTTTTTCACTACAATCATTTTTTTGCTGCCTTTAAGCATGATATACACTTCACCGTAAGTGACCTTTCCTTTTTCATTCACAGCTGGTGCGTATCCATACAGGTAACCAAGGCGTTTCGGCGGTACATTGTATACCTGATCCTTCTTTGTTCCTCCACCTACGACGGTCTCAAATGCCAGAGGGAGACCTGTTTTTTCAGCAGCCTTTAATAGCATCATTTTCTTTACATCCTCTGCATTAGCCACCTTTGAAGTTAAGCCACCACGTACAATTTTCTGCATTTCTTGTACATAATGCATTTGGTAGTTTGTGTTTCCACCACGATTGTCTACATAATTCGTATTAATTTTTTGATATTCCCAGTTCGGTGCCGTTTCGCTTGATTCATAATTTAACGGCCACTGCCCTAAGTAAATGATTGCACGGTAACCGACAGCAAACGGTGTACTGTTCACAGTCGTTTCATTTAACATGCGAATCAATTCTGGGTTTTCAATTTTCACTTTAGAAGATTGGATTAAATCCTTAGTTAGTTCACTAGGTTGCAAGGTCGGCATATCCTGCGTTGGGTTAGGATATGTATTTTCTTTTGTAATGTTTAGTACTGAGTTTGGAACTTGAACCTGTTGTTGCTTTTCCTTTTTTGCTTCAGATGCAGCTGGTTTTTCAGCGTGTATGGTGGAAAAAGATAAGAGCGAGAAAAGAAAGCCAACGACTAGCGCATACAATAACTTTCTCATGTAGTGGAACTCCTTTCAGCTAACTCATAGATTTGATATTAGTTTTTTCGGAGTTCCATCAAATTATCCATTTGCCAAAAATTTCTACCATTTCTTAATTAACACTCTTTCCCACATCAAGCTAAAAAAAGCAATAAACGGCCCAAGACCAAGTGCCACAGCAAAGGTGCCCAAACCAATCGGACCATGAAGAAGAATGGCAAAGCATAAGGCAAGGACCTCACCTATCGTTTTGGCTGTTCCAAGAGTAATCTTATATCTCTCCTTCAAGGCAATCATAAAATCATCAATGGGGCTCAGTGGCCATCTAGCCTGAATATACGTAGCTATCCCTAATGAAATGAGTAAGATTCCTGAGCTAAGGCTGATTAGCTTAGGATAAAATCCAACTGGATGAAAGGCATTAAACACGAATAATAGCCACCCATCGATAAAAATTCCACTAATAGCAACCGTTATGGCACAGGACACTTCGGGCATTGTCTTCTTAATTAGGGCATTCAAGAAGATTAACAGTAGACCAATAATAATGGACCAACCACCTACTGTGAGCCCAAGCAAATGAGTCAATCCAACATTGAGCGAGTCCCAAGGGCCAGCACCAAGATCCGCTTTTATGGTCAGAGAAGCACCTAAAGTCAAAATAGCCAGTCCACCAACATAGAACAATAATCGATGTATAAACAACGAGTAAATAAGCCCCCTTTCGCCAAATTGTAACAATATTGTAATGTTCTGAATATTTACATAAATACTTTTATCAGCTATAATTAGCTTACATTCTTAATAAAGGAGGATAGCAGAGCATACGCTTAACACTTTTTTAAAGGAGGTTTGTAGTTTATCTTGTTATTCGTCTCTTCTTTAACGAAACCATTATCATAGAGAGGGAGTTGATAAACTAGAAAACAGGCGTCTGTATCTTTTTATTCCGACCTTGTCCAACATATTCTTGGAAATGTAAATATTACTTAAAAAAATAAAAAAAAGACTCTGTACCGTTTCTTGATACAGAGTCTTTTTTGGCGTTTATAATAGCTTTTTTCGTTGCCTTTATAATAAGTAAAATCCAATCCCCATAATAAAATAGGCAGCTAGCAATGTCGCTCCTTCAAACCAGTTGGATTCTCCGTCGTTTGCGATGATGATCGACAATAACACAGCGGACGCCATCGCAATCAGCTCCTGAATCGTAAACACTAATGGCATCGGTGTTGGGAAAAATAACGACACTAACACGAGTGCAGGTGCAACGAACATCGCAATTTGCAGCGTCGAACCCACCGCAATTTCTACCGCGATATCCATCTTGTTTTTATAAGCCATAATCACCGCTGATGCGTGCTCGGCAGCATTTCCAACTATGGCCACAATAATAACCCCGATGAAAAGCTCGGTCCACCCAAAGGTTTCTCCGACCACTTCAAAGGTATGAACGAGATTTTCAGAAACATAAGCGACAGCGAGTGTGGCAATAAATAAAACTCCAATTGCTTTGTTTCTTCCCCATTCTGGTACCTCTTCTTCATGCTCTTCCCCTTCATGAGAGGTTTGATAGACCCCACGGTGAGTAACCAGTTTAAAAAATAAAGCAGCCAAGTATAAAAGAATTAATATCACGGAGATTCCAACGCTCAAGGACATTTTTTCCGTTTGTTCCATAGTCATTGAAAATACCTCGGGTATCACAAATGCTACAATCACGGCAAACATTAATAATCCCGAATTATGCCTTGCATCAAACACATTAAAGGTTTGTCTTTTGTATTTTAGTCCCCCAACAAAAAACGAAAGTCCTGCCACCAACAAAAGGTTCCCTAGTACAGAACCGGTTAATGAGGCAAGCACCACACCCGTTAATCCTGCTTTTAACGCAAATACAGAAATAATGAGCTCCACCGCATTGCCAAAGGTCGCATTCAATAAGCCCCCCACTCGAGGACCGGTAACAATAGCCAAGCTTTCGGTCGCTCTCCCCATAAAACTAGATAACGCAATAATCGTTAAACAGTAGATGATGAACATGATAATACTCGACCAGTGCATCATGGTGCCAATAACAGATAACGGTACACCAACTAGGACCAATATCAAGAACACTTTATTTGCCATACTGCCTTCCTTCTTCCATGTAAAATTTATCAGTCATAAAAACTCGATAACGAGACAGATTATAGGTAGCTTCTTAAAAGGAGAGATCATCATGAATGTAAAAGATAAAGTACTACATATGTTTGATAATCACGCGATTGGAACGCTTGCTACGATTCAAGATGGGAAACCATTTAGCCGATTTATGCTCTATTTCCACGATGGGTTGACATTATATGCAGCCACTCACAAAGATACACATAAGCTCGATGACATGAATTCCAATCCAAATGTTCATATTTTACTTGGTCTCGAAGCCGGAAGCTTTACCAGTCATTATTGTGAAATGGAAGCGACCGCCTCCGTTGAGGATTCACCGGACCTTCGGAAAAGATTTTGGGACGACTCGTTAGCTGAATGGATGTCTGGCTCAGATGATCCGAATTACGTATTATTAGCTTTTAAGCCAGAAAGAATCCTTTATTTTGAAAAAGCAGGCAGTGAGCCAGAAGAGCTAACCATGTAAAACGAGGGGCAGAAAACTCTGCCCCTCCCTTTTATTATCATTTTGAAGCAATTTCAAACGTTTCAATGATATCAATTTTTCCAATTACGGATTGAACCATCGAACAATTTTTCCGTGTTAGCTCCATGGCCTTATGGATTTTCTTTTCGTCAAGGTTCACACCTTTAATCGTAAAGTGAACTTTGATTACTTGCACTCGATCGGCTTCCTCTTTGTTTCTTTCCACATCTGTAGCAATGTGTATATCTTCAATCGTCATGCGCATCTTCTCAAGCACTTTGCGTAGAACTCCCCCACTGCAGACCGCAACCGAAGCCACTAATAGCTGATAAGGGCGGAAACCGTAAGCTTCATCTCCTGCCACATCTAATCTTCCATATGGTGTTTCTGTGTAAAACCCGACATCCTTCATATGAAATTCCATTTTCTCACCTCGATATGATTTTCATACAGATGAGATTACACTATTTTTCCATTTTTAAAAAGAACTTCATCGTAAAATTTTGTTTCAACCTCCGAAATATTCTTGTATGATGGGAGAAGAAAAATGAAGGAGAAACCACACATGAAAAATAGTAAACAGGCTTTCTGGATCCTTGTCAGCATTGTAGCGATCTCAGGCTTTAGTCAAGGAATGCTGCTGCCGTTAGTCGCGGTTATTTTTGAAAAAAGCGGAATCAGTTCTGGAATGAACGGAATGAATGCTACTGCTTTATATATAGGAATTCTTCTAGCTTCACCTTTTATGGAGCAGCCGCTTCGAAAATTTGGATATAAAAACATTATTTTATTCGGAGGATTGTTGGTGGTCGTTGCCCTGGCCCTTTTTCCTTTGTGGCAAAACTTTTGGTTTTGGCTTTTGCTTCGCTTTTTCATTGGGATAGGTGACCACGCCCTTCACTTTGCCACACAAACCTGGATCACTTCTTCTTCTCCAGAAGCAACAAGGGGAAGAAATCTTTCTTTGTACGGATTGTTTTTTGGGATCGGATTTGCGGTTGGACCACTGATGACACCGCTTGTTAACATTAGTCCCTCCCTTCCATTTATCATCTCATCAGCCATGTGTCTCGTCGGTTGGGTGTTTATTTTTGCATTAAAAAATGAATATCCTGACAATGATGAAGGGCTCGGTGGCTTTAAAGACACAGGCAAACGTTTTGGGCAAGCTCTAAAATACGGTTGGGTCGCATTTTTACCACCGCTTGCGTATGGATTTTTAGAATCATCCTTGAATGGAATTTTCCCGGTATATGCCCTCAGATCTGGTATTGAAGTGTCAGAAGTGTCGATCTTGCTAACTTCCTTCGCAGTGGGTGGGATTATTACACAGCTGCCGCTCGGAATCATTAGTGACCGCTTTGGACGCCGGAAAGTGTTGATTGTCATTTTGTTTCTTGGATTTACGAGCTTCTCTGCAGCGAGCTTTTTAGAAGATTCATTTCTTGGTTTATTTATTTGCTTCCTATCAGCCGGTATGGTGGTTGGTTCCACATTTTCGCTAGGAATAGCGTTTATGACGGATATTATGCCGAAAAATCTATTGCCTACAGGAAATTTGCTTTGCGGAATCGCCTTTAGCCTTGGAAGCTTAACAGGCCCTTCGATTGGTGGAGTCATCATTCAAGCCTTTGATCAAATCAGCTTTTTCCATATCGTAAGCACCCTTCTTTTTTCCATCTTCCTTGTGATCGTTGTGTTTGGGAAACGGATGAAGGTAAACTTAGCGAGTGAAAATAGTGCGTGATCCTCTAACCTTTTACTTATTTTAAAATTAAAACTATTACAATGTATGTAAAGTGGTATATCCTCTACCCATCTAAGGAAGAAAAATATATTGAGCAAATCCCTTCTGAACTCATAAAATATATGGTATGATGAACGTAATAAAATATAACCTAAGCAATACTGCTGTCATCATTAGATGACAGCTTTCGTGTTTTTTAGGGGTAATGACTTTGATTATTTTTCTCAATTAGACGAATGGAGGAGAGAATATGAATACAGAATTAAAGGCTATAGAGAGACCTATTGAAGTAAATGAAAGCTTTTTTGAAAAAGTAAAGCCGCATGCGGAATTAATCGCTGCCATTACGAGTGGGGTTCTCATTGCGGTTGGTTGGACATTAGAAAAAATCGATTGGTCGACCACATCTATTATTGCCTTTCTGTTTGCTTTTGTGATCGGTGGATTTGCTAAAGCCAAGGAAGGAATAGAAGATACGATCGCAGATAAGGAATTGAACGTAGAAATGCTGATGATCTTTGCTGCGATCGGTTCGGCGATTATCGGTTATTGGACTGAGGGGGCCATTCTAATCTTTATTTTTGCAATGAGTGGAGCACTTGAGACGTACACTATGAACAAGAGCCATAAGGAGATCTCTGCACTAATGGAGCTTCAGCCGGAAGAGGCACTCCTTATCCGCGGGAATCATGAGGCAACGGTCCATGTAAGCGAGCTTCGTATTGGCGATCATATTTTAGTCAAACCTGGTGAACGCGTCCCTTCAGACGGAAAAATTATTAAAGGCCAATCGAACTTAGATGAAGCGGCGATTACAGGGGAATCACTTCCAGTAAGTAAAGGAATCGGGGAAGAAGTATTTGCTGGTACGGTGAATGTAAATGGATCTCTTACCGTAGAGATCACCAAACCAAGTAGCGACACTCTATTTCAAAAGATCATTCAATTGGTTCAATCCGCACAAAGTGAAAAATCACCTTCTCAACTTTTCATTGAGAAATTTGAAGGAACTTATGTAAAATCAGTTCTTGCTATCGTTGTACTTATGATGTTTGTGCCACATTTTGCCCTTGGCTGGAGTTGGACGGAAACCTTTTATCGGGCGATGATTTTACTTGTGGTTGCCTCCCCTTGTGCGTTAGTGGCGTCAATTATGCCGGCAACCTTATCTGCCATTTCCAATGGTGCGAAGCACGGCATCCTTTTTAAAGGCGGAGTTCATCTAGAAAACCTTAGCCACTTACAGGCTATTGCCTTTGATAAAACCGGGACCCTTACAAAAGGGAAACCTGAGGTAACGGATATCATTGTGGTCGAAGAGTTGGAAAGACAGCCCCTTTTACAAGCAGTCGCATCCATAGAGAATCATTCGAATCATCCACTAGCTCAAGCGATTGTTACTTATGTAAAAAAAGAAACAGGGTCTACGCTAGCTCATCCGGAGAGTATTGAAGATGTATCAGGGTATGGGGTGAGAGCAAGTCTTGACGGACTGGATTGGAAAATTGGGAAAGCTGACTTTGTTGGCAAGATGGAGGCAGAAAGCTTTTCTAATGGGATAGCCAAACAGCTTGCATCTGAAGGGAAAACGATTGTTTTTGTGAAGCAAAATGAAACGCTTGTTGCTCTTATTGCATTAAAGGATGTGGTACGTGAGGAAACAAAAGCGGCCATTGATTTGTTAAAAGCAAAAGGGATATATACGATCATGCTAACGGGTGATAGTGAAAAAACGGCTGAAGCGATCGCTGGCGAAAGTCATGTGGATGAATACGTCGCCGAATGCCTGCCAGAAACAAAGGTGGAAAAACTAAAAGAAATTCGAAAGCGGTTCGGTACCGTTGCAATGGTTGGAGATGGAATCAATGATGCTCCTGCTTTAGCAACAGCCAATGTGGGGATAGCCATGGGTGAAGGATCAGATGTAGCACTTGAAACAGCTGATATCGTGTTAATGAAGAATGACCTTCCTCGTATTGCCGAAGCCATTACACTATCACAAAGAATGAATCGAATTATCAAACAAAATGTCATTTTTTCTATCACTGTCATCATGTTGTTAATTGCTTCAAACTTCCTCCAATTTTTAGACCTTCCGTTTGGGGTCATCGGACATGAAGGTAGTACCATTCTTGTGATTTTAAACAGCCTACGTTTATTAAAGTCATAGAAAGAGCCGGGGTTCATCCCCGGCTTTTTAGCATGCTTCATCCTTTATTTTGCTATATAGTGCGTTAATCTCTCCACCAATAATCATAATAATTCCTGACATGTAAAACCAAATCATCAATACAATGATGGCTCCGATGCTTCCATAAGTTGCCGAGTAATTACCGAAATTACTTACATAGTAAGAAAAAGCCAGTGAAACGAGTGCCCAACCGATGGTGGCAAAAATAGCTCCAGGTACCGCACGGACACACTTGAATTTTTTATTTGGCGCGATCCAGTACAAACCGACAAATACCGTAAACAAAATGAGTGAACTAACCACCCATCGAAGCGCATTCCAAATGGACAAAAATTCATCTGATAAACCAAATGAAGAAAATAAGAAGATGCCGATTTGTTTTCCGAAAACAGGTAGCAACAAGGCGACAATAAAGACAAAAATCATTGCAAAGGTTAATAAGATCGACATGCCCCTTGCGACAAAAAAAGAACGGCTCTCTTTGACATCGTATGCATGGTTAAATGCCCGAACAATGGCGTTAATACCATTGGATGCTGACCAAATGGTGGCAATGATCCCGAAAGACAGCAAGCCGCCATTCCTTTTTTCCATAAGGTCGTTTAAGTTGGTTTCAATCAGAGTAAAGGTTTCCGTTGGAGCAAAATCTTCCACAAAACCTAAGAGCTCTGGTTGAGAAATGGGTAAAAACGAAATCAACGTCGCTAAAAATATGAGCAATGGAAATAAAGAAAGCAGAAAGAAGTAGGCTAGCTGTGCAGCTAGTCCAAATACATCATCCTGCAATACTCTTTTTGTAAGTAAGGTAAGAAATCTCAGATCAATAACCATTCCATTCCCCCTTCTTTACGCTGAACTATTCTTCTTCGTTTTGGAAAACCTCTTTTGTTTCCTTCACAATCCCCTTTACAGCTGGTGTTACTTCGCGAAGTTCCTCGACCTTGTCTGCAATGAATGAAATATCTCCACTTACTTGCTCAACGGTTGAACGAATTTTGGTGGTTGCATCCTTCACCTGTTCGACCACTTCATCTGGATGCTTGATATAATAGGATAGCTCTCCACTTGTCTTTTTACAACCTTGTACAACAGCCTGTCTGGTGTCACGGTCGAGTAAAGTGATTGCCCCTCCGGCAAGAGCTCCCCAAAGAACACCTGTCCAAAACTTTTTTGTTCCACTCATCTCATTTTCCCTCCCAGCTTGCATTCTCATTCGTTTGAATTTCTTTTAATAAACGTTCACAGCCGATCTTTAATAAATCAAACACTTCTTGAAAGTTCCCAGTAAAGTACGGATCTGGAACATCCACTTTTTCTGCTTCCGGAACATAATCAAGCAGTTTTACAATTTTGACACTCGACTGAAGAGATTTCAGCTTATGTATATTTTTTTCATTTTGAGAGTCCATGGCCACAATATAGTCAAACTCGTTTAGATCAGCAGCAAGAATTTGTCTAGCCACCTGTCCCTCGAAACTAATTTGATGCTGACTTAATATATCCTGTGTTCCCTGATGAGGAGGCTTTCCAAGATGCCAATCTCCCGTACCCGCAGAGTCAACCGTTATTTTATGTTCTAATCCTTCCCTTTTCACTAAATCACGAAACATCGCCTCTGCCATTGGTGAACGACAAATATTCCCGAGGCATACAAATAAAACTTTAACCATAATATTTCCCTCCTTTCTATATTTTGTAGGAAAAGGAAAAGCTTTTCAACCTTTCAGGAAGGAAGTTGGCGAAATTCATTTGACTTTTATAGGGGAACATGGAAAGATAATTTTACAAGCTTGTAGAAAAAGGGGAGAACGAACGATGAACTTGTCTGAGAAATCAGTAGAAAATGTGGAATATATGATTGAAAAGATAAAGGAAAAGCTAAAGGTATTAAACTTAGGTGCCATCAAACCATCACATTTTGATGAAAATATGTATGAAGAGCTAAAAGAAATTTATGACCTCGTGATGAAGAGAGATTCGTTTAGCCCAAGTGAAACGCAGGCATTAGCGGAGGAATTAGGGAATCTAAGAAAACAATAATCGCCGATATTTTTAACGGCTGGATGGCTCAGTTTACTATACTGAGCCATTTTTTATATCTATTTTTGGTTGATTGATGAGGGAAACAGCAGGTTTGATCATTAAGCGGAGAAATTTCTCTTAATTAGAAAATAGCACTAAAAAACGCAGGAATAGACGGAAAGATTCCGCCTATTGGCTCAAAAAACGTCAAAATGGGTGATTTTACTTTGCTTAATCGGAAAATCTCCGCTTATATCCCCTGAACAGAGCTCTACTCTGCCGTTTAACGGAAAAATCTCTGCTTATTTTTTTGTAAGATACATTGTATACCGAATTGAGGGGGGACAACAGCCATTGTACCCCCGGCTCTTTTTTACTGTTCCAACACTTCCGTGATTAATAATGTGTGATTTTCCCCTAACGAAACTTCTTCATTCGAATCTAAGTATCGCACGAACGGTCTTTGAAGATTACCTCTCACTTTCGTGACAATCGCTTGGCGCCCATTATTGAGAATGACCTTCGTTCCTGGAATAAAGTGTGGTACCTCTTGGACAAACAGCTTTACCAAGTCTGTGCTAAAAAGCGTTCCACTCTTTGTCATCACATACTCCATTACCTCATGAGGAGGAATTCCCTTTTTAGATAATGCATTTTCGTAAAAATTTGCAATGCTGCAGATTTGAGCAAATTCATGTATTTCTTTTTCACGTAACCCTCTAGGTACGCCACTACCATCAAAGGCCTCGTGGTGCTGATAAGCAACATGAGCAGAGAGCAAACTCACTTCTCTCGTCTTTCGTAAATATTCAAACCCTACTCTTGGATGATCATCCTTCAGAGGAGTTAGAACTTTTCCTATGTCATGAACCAAGGCTCCGACAGCTAAATCACGAATTTGCATTTGGGAAATGTGATATTTTTTCGCAATTTGTAATGCAAGAAGTGTGACATTAACCGAATGGGCGTATTCTCGTAGCTCTTCCGCTAATGATGAGGCAGGTATTAAAAGAATAGCCTTTCTTTTGTTTACTTCCTCCACCAGCTTTATCGCGAGCTGTTGAATGGGTCTAATCGGAAGTTCTTCCTTTTTCTCTACCGCTTTATAAACCGCTTGGAGTACATCTACTGCATCCACCCATGTGGGTACATCGAGCATCTCCTCCAACGAAATTCCGAATGACTCTGCGTCCTCTATAAATAAATATCGAATATCAAGATCGATTAACTTTTTCAGGTAGGATGGATGGATTGAGCGGCCGGCTGCAAGAAGCACCCTTTTTTGCCGATCAAATACCGGTTTCGCCAACTGCATGGTACGTGGCTCATATTCATCAATTCGAATTAATCTCATGCTTACTCCTTCTACAATCATTATTACCCTTAGTATACAAATTGTTCGATAGCATTACTATTGTCCTTTACTCCTAAGTTTCATTTCATCTATAGGATTGATAGAGGAATAGTTTGGATGGACCCTTCAAATAATATGATTGAGTGATTTTATCATCGAAAGGAGGAATGTCCGAATGGTACGTAAACTTCTTATGATTTTACTTGCTGGTTTTCTAGTTACGTCTGTTGTTGCTTGTGACGACGCACCAGGAGAAGATGAGATTGGCGATGGCGAAGTACAAGATGAGGAATAAAAGTTTTTAAAACAATAAGGGAACAGCACTAGTTATGTGTTGTTCCCTATTTTTGATCATATGCCCTTATACGCCCATCTTACGGCGTTGATTGCTCACCTTTTTGGTTTGCTGGCTTTTCATTTTCTTTGTGGTCGCAGGACCGTTGGCGCTAGCTTTTCCTCCTGCTTGCTGATTTTTCTTTTTTTCTAGTTGTTGCTTAATCGCTTCTTGTAAGCTAATTTTCTTTTTTTCTGTTTCATGATTTTCTGTCATGGGACTTCCTCCATCTAAATTCATATAGTTTTGTGTTGATAGTGATTGATTATTCTCCTTGGTCGGTTAAAATGATCGGACCATTCTTCGTGATGGCGATTGTGTGCTCAAATTGAGCCGAGTTTTCCCCATCAATGGTACGAGCGGTCCAACCATTGGAATCCATTTTGGTTTCGTAACTTCCGACATTCACCATCGGTTCGATCGTAAATACCATTCCTTCTTTTATGCGTGGACCTTTTCCTGGTAGTCCAAAGTGCGGAACATCCGGCTTTTCATGAATGGAGGTGCCAATTCCATGGCCAATAAAGTTTCTTACGACCGAGAATCCCTCTCCTTCCACATAGGTTTGGATGGCATGTCCGATATCTCCGATTCGATTTCCTATAACGGCTGCTTCAATTCCTTTGTACAAGCTCGTTTTTGTTACCTCTACCAAACGTTTTGTTTCTTCGGAAGCTTCTCCCACCATATACGTCCACGCAGAGTCTGCTAAGGCACCATTCACATTAACAACCATATCTATCGTGACAATGTCCCCTGTATTTAGTGGTTCTTTTCTTGGAAAGCCGTGGCAAATCTCATCATTAATGCTTGCACATGTTGCATACTCGTAACCTCTGTAACCCTTTTGCTGAGCAATAGCACCATGCCGGGCTAAATATGTATCAACAAACTGGTCAATTTCCCAAGTGGTTATTCCTGGTTTGATTATTTTTTTAATTTCTTTATGACAAGCAGCCAGAAGCTCCCCTGCTTTTTTCATTGCCTCAATCTCACGAGGTGATTTTAAAACAATCATTTATCTCACCTTCCCCCAAATCCCAATAATGTATAGTCTTTATTGTACTCTCTATTGGTCTATATTAGCAAAGCATTCCTATGTCTAATTTTGTTAGATATCCTCAAACAATAGTCAATCAAACGTTTGATTGAATTCCCTTCCCCCCTTTAATACCAACAAACACAAAAAAAGAATTTGTCGAACAAAAAAAACAGGTTTCACCCCCCCCATTCCCGGGTATAAAAGGGTGTCAGACACCCTTCGTGGACAAAATGGACCATTCTGTCTTTTTGTGGTGTCTGTCACCGTTCGTGGACAGATGGGGCGGTTTTGTACGTCTGGGGTGGACAGTGGAAATTTTTTATTTATGCCCACAATTAACACTTTCATTGCGAACTGTATTGTGTATAATGCTACATAGAAGTATTAAAAGTGGTTAATCCGTTTTTAATTACCAGAACCGTAATTACCTTCCATTTGTGACTAACTAAAGAAATTTTAAGAACGGAATCTACTATTTTCGTTCTGAATATGGAACTACCCAATTTTTTTTGCTATTATGAATTCATACAGAGAGATAGGTGAGTGATCTAGATGATTGGAGATCGTGTTAAAAAACTTCGTCTTGAGAAGAAAATGTCCATGTCTGAGCTAGCAGAACAAGCTGGTGTCGCGAAATCATACTTAAGTTCATTAGAAAGAAATTTACAAACGAATCCGTCTATCCAATTTCTTGAGAAAATTTCAGCTGTCCTTCATGTACCAGTTGATCATCTTATACATGAGCACCCAAATAAAGACGAACTAGATTCTGACTGGATGAAGCTTGTGAAAGAGGCTATGAACTCCGGGGTTTCGAAGGATCAATTTAAAGAATTTCTTGAGTTTAATAAATGGAGAAGTAACCAATCAAATAATAGCTAATGCAAAAAAGACAAAATCCAGGTGATTTTGTCTTTTTTTGGCTCTTTTTTTATACTTTGTAGCATAATTTTAATAAAAATAGCTATTTCCACGTTAAAATCGGCTTTTAGATTTTAACAACAATCTTTATGAAAACTGCCTATTACAAAACAAAAAGCATTCCTATCCGGTCCATCCTTAACAGAAATACTTTCATTATATGTATGAAACAACACTGAGTTTCTTTTTATCTTTTGATTTCAGTCTCATCTAAAAATCTTCTAATCTCTTCTTTCTCCAGGCCCAACTTTTTTGCTTCAATGATTAACATCATCCACTCATAGTCTAGCTCTTCTAATGTCACTTCACTCGTTTCCAACATTCCTCAATCTCCCCCTAAAATACAATCGTATTCCAGGCAGTCCAGCCGTCTTAGCAAAAAACTTCCAACTACCTTAGACCTGCGACTTTGCGTCCCCCCTTTTCAGAAGGTTTGCCTTTTTCTGCGTTTTATTCTCCTAATGTGATTCACTTATCAATCATTTTACTACTCGATTTTAGTAAATTGTGTAAAAATTTGTCATACACTTAAAAACTATCCCAACTTTTTAGCAACAGTATTCGACAAAGACCTCCATAAAGAACAATTGAACACCAAAGGGTACATACATTTTTTTACATTTATAAAAATTTGCACAAAAATCATAAGTCTTCCTGTCGCCCACTGTCGAAATCATTTTTAAAATTTTCTGACTTTTGTTAATTAAGTCTTTATTCCTAGTTTTTGTTTCTCATAGGCTTTCAATTTTCTTTGGATTGGTATGATATTTACATGTACCCTTTCAAGTGTAATTGCGTCAAAAAATGGTAACTTTGTTAGGTTATGACCACATATAGGACAGATCCACTCCCCTGCTTCCGAACTGCTGTAAGAAGGACGATAGCATTTGTCACAGTTTTTCCGGTACATTCCTGCCACCTACTATTCTAATAGTTTTCGTTTGTTATCATATTATTTTTTGTTCTATATAAAGAATTACTTACTTTTATTTTAGACGCAAGTACAGTTAAAACTAAACACCCTAAAGTGACCATTTTTTCGTTATAATGAACGATTTTCTTTCATTTTCATCTCCATTCTCCTTATATCTTACTTTTACAATTTTTTTTAAGAACAACTCGTTCGTAACAATGTACAGATCGACCTATTGTAAAACTATTTCTATTTTTATGCATAAAAAAAGGAATCAGTCCTTATTAGACTGACTCCTTCATGATAATTTTTAAGATAAAGTGTTAAGTTGAACAGCTATTTTTGATCCAACATCAGCATTATTTTTCACCAATGCTATATTAGCTTCCAAGCTTCTTCCTTCTGTAAGTTCTTTCACCTTTGCTAAAAGGAATGGAGTAACATTTTTACCTGCAATCTCATTTTCCTTTGCTTCTTTTAATGCCGATTCAATTACACCGTTGATAAATTCCTCTTCAAGAGCATCTGTTTCTGGGATTGGGTTCGCAATAACCACTCCACCCTTCAATCCTAGCTCCCACTTTGTATGAATCATGCTTGCTGCTTCTTTTTCATCTTCCACTTGAACGTTCACTTGGAAAGGACTTGTTCTTGTATAAAAAGACGGAAGAACTTCTGTACCAAATCCAACGACGGGCACCCCATGCGTTTCTAAGTATTCAAGTGTTAAACCAATATCAAGAATCGATTTTGCTCCTGCACACACAACAGCCACATTGGTTTGAGCAAGCTCTTGAAGATCAGCTGACACATCCATTGTTACTTCAGCTTCACGGTGAACTCCACCAATTCCACCGGTTACAAATACTTCGATCCCAGCAAGTTCTGCACAGATCATCGTGGCCGCTACCGTTGTAGCTCCATTTTTCTTTGTCGCCACTAGGTATGGTAAATCTCTACGGCTCGCCTTTTCAATATCATTTCGAGTAGCAAGCAGTTCTAACTCTTCGTCTGATAAACCGATTTTTATTTTTCCGTCTAAAATAGCGATCGTTGCTGGTACGGCACCATTTTTACGAATAATGTCTTCTACTTCCTTTGCCGTTTGTACATTTTGTGGGTACGGCATTCCGTGAGAAATGATCGTTGATTCTAATGCCACGACTGGTACATTATTTTTTTTCGCTTCTAACACTTCTTGTGAGTATTCTAAGTATTTTTCCATGTTTGATTGCTCCTTAGTGAAAATTATGTTGAAAAGCTTCTTGTAGCTGCTGATGATTCAATGACGGGTTCACCGTTTCTTCCGTTGCTAATGTTAGCATGGAACAAGCCATTCCAATTTTGCACGCATCTTCGGTTTTTAAGTCACGTAAATAGGCATAGACGATTCCTGCAACCAATGCATCTCCAGCCCCCGTTACATCAACCACATCAACCTTTGGCGGCAACAAGACACCCGCTTCATTCGCTTTTGTAAAGTAAATAAGTCCTTTATCCCCGCGTGAAATAACCACTCGTTCAACGCCCTTTTTCATAATCACTTCTGCCGCTTTAAAAAAGTCACCTTCGTCTTTGATTGGTTTCCCTGATAAAGCCTCAGCTTCATCCTTATTCGCGATCAGCCAAGCCACGCCATCAAGATTTTGTGGCAGCTTTTTAATTTTTGGAGCTGAAACTGGGGTAATGACAAGTGGAATCGCTTCTTCCCTACAGCGATCAATCACTTTAGCAAGTACGTCAGAAGGGAAGTTTGTATCAATCATGACAAGCTCTGTTGATGCAAGAAAGCCCCAGCGCTTTTCAACAAAATCTAGATCGACAGAATCATATATGCTCATATCTGCTAAAGCAACCGCCATTTCGCCATCTACATCCAAAACAGCCGTATACGTCCCCGTTGCTTCATTAGGAAGAATTTTTGAAGGCTCTATATCTACGTAAGACCTGGTGTAGTCCAGTAGCCATTTGCCTTCATGATCGTCGCCTACAACGGTCATAAGAGAAACATCGAATCCTAGTCTTCCCAAGTTTTCAGCAATGTTCCTTGCCACCCCGCCACAAGAATTACTAGTACTAGCAGGATTGGATGTTCCTAACTGAAGCTTATCAATCGCTTGCATTTTCCTATCCACATTAGCTCCGCCAATACAGATCACCTGTTTTTTATTAGGCAATACATATGCCCGACCTAATAGTTTTCCTTGCTTTGTAAGAGAAGAAATATAACCAGCAACAGCCGAACGAGATAAGCCCGTCCTTTCCGCCAACTCATTTTGAGATATAAATGGATCTCTTTTAATCAGTCCAAGTATCGTTGCTTCCTTATCACTCATAATTCACCTCATGACATTATAGACTTTTGTCTTTATTATAAACTTTTGTTTATCCGTTTTCTACCCATATTATTCTCTTTAACTGGAAAAATATTTCACACTCTTTGAAATCACCTTTATATAGATTGTTGTCAATTGCTAAATTTGTATAATTTATGAAATTTATTTGCCATTTTTGTGAAAAAAAACTATAATTAAAATAGATTCAACCATGTGTGAAGGAGGTATTTCCATGACCGTTGTTCACATCTTGAATTTCACCATTCCAATTGCATGCATACTTTTTGCTGGAATTTTAATGGATCGAATGTGTAAACCGGAAGTACCAAAACCTGATAATAACAACGATTAGTTTTAATGTTTCTTGTAAGCGCTTCCTAATGAATAATCCCTTGTATCTCTTTTTGGCCACTCTTTGGAGTGGTCCTTTTTATTTAAGGCTCAGCCTTATTTTAAAAACAAAAAAGACTGAAGCCATCACAGGCTCAGTCCGCCGTTCTTGGTAAGATTAAAATTTCTACACGACGATTTTTCGCTCTTCCAGCGGCATCTTCATTTGAAGCAATAGGTTGAAATTCCCCGTATCCCTTCGCACTAAACCAACTTGGATCAAGCTTGTCGTTTTCGAGTAAGATTTTCATAAAATTAATAGCACGCATGACACTTAGCTCCCAGTTTGATGCGAACCGTGCATTTTTAATCGGAACATTATCTGTATGTCCACTGATAATCACACTTCGCGCTGGATCCATAACGAGTAAATCTGAGATTTCTCTAACAATGGTTAAATCCTGCGTTCTAACTGAATCACTGCCCGATTCGAATAAAACATTGTCACGAATCGTTACGTGTAATCCGTCATCTTCGAGTGTAGTCTCCAGTTTGTCCTCTAGCCCTTTGCTCGTAATATACTCGTTTACCTTCGCTTGAATGGCTTGGAGCTCAACCTGTTCTGCTTGTTCTGCTAGCTGTTGTTTTTGCTCTTCGGTCATCCCTTGAGATTGTGCTTGAGACTGTTCGGTACTTTCAGAGTCATTTTGCTGCTCGTCTGGTGCCGTTGCTCCTTCTTCAGGAATCGGGCTTGGAAACTCAAATATCCCCGTTCCACTCGTAAATTGAGCATTAAACACTTCTGCCATTGCTTGAAACTTTTTTGCATCCAATGAACTCATGGAGAATAATACGATAAACAACGCAAGTAGGAGAGTTAAAAGGTCAGCGTAAGGAATTAACCAAGATTCGTCAACATGCTCCTCATGATGATGCTTCTTACGGCGCTTACTCATTTGCCGCTTCTCCTGTCGCAGCTAAGAACTTTTTCTTTTCACTACCAGGTAGGTAAGAAGCTAGTTTGGTTTCAATGACTCGAGGCGCTTCCCCTTCTAGTATGGATAGAATTCCCTCAACCATCATTTGTTTAACTTTCACTTCTTGCTTTGACTTACGCTTCAATTTGTTTGCAAATGGATGCCAAAGTACATAACCGGTAAAAATACCTAGTAAAGTGGCAATAAATGCAGCACTTATCGCGTGTCCTAGTCCCTCGATATCATTCATGTACCCAAGGGCTGCAATCAAACCTACTACTGCACCAAGTACTCCAAGGGTTGGAGCGTACGTACCTGCTTGTGTAAAAATTAGTGCACCAGATTGATGTCTTTCTTCCATTGCTTCAATTTCTTCTGATAACACATCGCGAATATAGTCGGCACTTTGTCCATCGACAGCAAGCGATAATCCATTTTTCAAGAAATCATCGTCGATTTCATTTGTCTGCGACTCTAGAGCTAATAGCCCCTCTTTACGAGCTAGCTGTGCCCAATCAGAAAACATTTTTATTAGTTCAGCTGTGTCTGGTAACTTGTCTTCTTTAAAAAGCTTTCCGAACAGCTTTGGTACTCTTTTGATTTCACTTGTTGGGAATGCGATTGTTACAGCACCAGCCGTTCCTAACAAAATAATTAAAATTGCCGCTGGATTCACAAGCTGCACGGGGCTAACGCCTTTAAAGAACATCCCCACTAGTACAGCCACGACCCCTATGACAACACCTATTACCGACGTTTTATCCATACTTCATTCTCCTGTCTTTTCCTAAGTACTTGTATGATAGAAGTCCTCTTTCTATCAACCTACTACTTTTTATTTCGGCTAATTATGTCTTTTTTTAAGGGAATATGTAAAAAATTATGTTTGAAGATGTGACAAAAAAATGCCTAAGGAGTTTCCTTAGGCATTAAAATAATAACTTCTTATTTATTTTTTGCTCATAATTTTTAAAAATACAAGAGTTTGTGTTCACGCGGCGTTTGGATAACATACTGTTAAAACGCAGCAGCTTTTCATTTAATTTTTTCTAAAGATCTCGTCTTTGATCATCGTCATCACAGGCTTTCAACAGAGATTCTATAGACATCATTTCCTGCTTAATTGAGTGTTCTTCTGTGGAATAGCCCGCATTTTTCAGCACGGTATAGGCCATACGAAGTTCTTCAGGAATGGCCGATAAATCTTCAAGCTTTAACGGTTCCCCATAGCCAGGTAAATGATCGAAGTCTCCATTTTCAATCGCCTTACGAATACGTTCCTCTAAAATACTTTGAGAAAAATCCATGAACATCCCTCCTTCCCCTATTATACCTTGTATTATGGTAAGCGAGGGGCTTGCTATCTAGCTTTGATCAGGCATCCAATTTGCTGGGACACCTTTACCGGTATCCTTTGCATGCTGTAGTGCCTGCATAAGCCTAACATGTTCATAAAGGTTTCGTCCGACTTCCCTCGGATAGACGAGCTTAGCTACAATGATCTGTTCCGGATTTATAAAAATAGAGGCTCTAAAAGCCGCTCCTGCTTTCTCATCCAATACTCGATACGATTTGGAGATCGCATGTGTTCTATCACTCAACATAGGGTAGTAGACATTTTGTAAAAAGGGAGTCGTTTCTCGAAAGACTTTATGTGAATAGATGCTATCTGTGCTGATAGCCAAAATCTCCACATTCATTGCCTGAAAATAAGGATAAATAGCAGCGACCGCCGCTAGTTCTGTCTCTCAGACGGGTGTAAAGTCACTTGGATAGAAAAATAAGAGAAGCCATTTTCCCTTATATTGCTCAAGTTCAAAGGTTTTGATTTCTCCATTTACAAATCCACTTGTCGAGAACGTTGGAGCTTGATCGTCTCGAGTTGCATAAAATGGTGGTTGTTCATTTTGAGATTGATTCGTCACTTGGATCCCCCTCCCTTTTAAAAAATTTTACAACCCAGTACTTTCTATAAATATGCATGAACCTTCTGAACTGTCCTGTTTCTTTTCTACATAGAAGGGAATTTTTCCGGAAAAGCTAATTTGGAGGAAAGGAGTGTGGAAAAATGGCCCGTGGAAAAGATTTTGAGCATAAGAAGAAGGGACACCCTGGGAAGTTTCCAGAGGGAACTCTTGTTGAAAAACATACAAAGGACGCAATCGGCGATGAGGAGTTTCTTGTTGTACGTGAAGCGTTTAAAAACCGAGTGGAAACTCGAGACATCGAATAGACCTTGCATAAGCAAGGTCTTTCTTATTCCCTTTTTCTTTCGTTTTCCTGTATACTAAACCCGAGCAAATGGAAATTCGGAGGATAAATAATGAAATCACTCGTACTTGCTGAAAAGCCAAGCGTTGCTAGAGAAATTGCGCGCGTTCTTGGCTGTACGCAAACACATAAAAGCTATATTGAAGGGCCGAAGTATATTGTCACTTGGGCGCTTGGACATTTAATTGAGTTAAAAATGCCTGAGCATTATGATACGAAATACAAGCAATGGAATTTAGAAGACCTACCCATTATCCCTGATAAGATGGGGCTTAAGGTCATGAAGCAAACCTCTCACCAGTATAAAGCGATCGAATCTCTTGCCAAACGTAAAGACGTGAAGGAATGCATTATCGCTACCGACGCAGGACGTGAAGGGGAGCTTGTTGCGCGCTGGATTTTAGAAAAAATCCGCTGGAATAAACCACTTAAACGTTTGTGGATTTCATCCCATACGGATCGTTCGATTAAAGAGGGATTTGCTAAACTTCGTCCTGGGAACGAGTATGAAAATTTATATGCATCAGCGGTTTGTCGAGCGGAAGCCGACTGGTTAATTGGACTTAATGTGACTCGCGCTTTAACCACTAAATATAAGGACCCTCTCTCTGCAGGTCGAGTTCAAACGCCAACACTTGCGTTAGTGATGGAGCGAGAAAAGGCGATTCAGACATTTAAACCGCAGGAATACTGGACGATCTCTGCCCAAATTGGACCTTTGAAGGCCGATTGGGAAGAAAATGGGGAAAAGCGAATTTTCTCCAAGGACAAAGCAGATCAGATTTTAGAAAAAGGCAAAGGACAAAAAGCGATCGTTCAGTCGATCAATCGTACCGCCAAGTCTGAGCAACAGCCCCTTCCTTATGATTTAACAGAGCTTCAACGTGATGCGAACAAGCGCTTTGGCTTTTCAGCGAAAAAGACATCAAGCGTTTTGCAAAAATTATATGAGCAGCACAAGCTAGTAACTTACCCTCGATCGGTATCTACAAGAAAGGAGGTGTGCATAAATTATTAATCTTAAAACCAAATTAATTTAACAATCCATTTTCTGTTTATAAAGTGTGCATAATATTTTTATGTACATAAATATAACGAAACGCGGAAATATACGTTATTCATATTCTCTTTCGTTTGATACCATGTATCTACCGAAAACAAATATTCCTCAAAATCTTTACATTGTTTACTACTCACAATGAAATACACCACCAACACGAACCTGTTCTCTTTATTCCGTTAAGACTAGTCCTGAGTAAGATGTAATAAATAGACGGTTAATATCGAATATCGTTTATTTTCTTGAAAGTCAAGAAATGGATAAAGCTCATATCTTGAACCTAAACGAGATAGCTGTAACAGGCGATTGCGATGCAAATGACTAATTTTTACCGTCTCTAATTCTATTCCCCTTATGTATTCGAGTCGTTCTAATATTTTTAGAAATGTTTCGGGTGAAGGATACCCGGTGGTTCCTTTAACCAACCTAATATCGTTTTATTGGACTTTTCTTTTTCCTCACGTTCCTGATTTTATTACATTTTCAATCGGATGGGTGCCTCTTTTAAGGGTAGAGTTCCGAAAATGCAAACATGTATTATTAAGATGGATTTAGTGATAGTGAGAATAATAATGAAAAAGGGGCATTTTAGGACATGCTTGGTGGAGTTAAAGAAGTTATACAATTATATCGGCAAACACATGAGGCAAATACAGAACTACAAACGTTATGGATAGAACATGTACTGTTCACGTGTTAATGGTGGGTTGGGGTAGGATTGACCATTATTCCTTGGATTTTATGGGGGATATCTAGAAAAAAAAGAGTTCATGGGTTTCTTTAACCGCTTGATTTTATTATGGTTTATTTCTAATTTTTTAGATTCACTGGGAGTTCAACTCGGTTTTTGGTACTACCAATATGCAGTTGTACCATTTATTCCTGCTTCAATGCCTTGGAACACTTCACTTTTACCTGTATTTGTTATGTTTTTACTTCAATATAAAAATATATCTAGCCCTTTTATAAAGGCAATTATTTTTTGCTACCATTAGTGCTGTTTTGTTGGTGAACCTTTCGCGGTTTGGATAAAATTATATAATCCTGTAAATTGGAATTATCATTATTCTTTTCCTATCTACATTATTTTATATTTAATATCTCATTACTATTCGAGAATATCACTTCAAAAAAATATTGAGTAACCTAAAAATGAAGGATTGAGAGTGAATTCTATTATAATCAGTTAATTAAGAAGGAAAGGAGTCGCTTAAAGGGAAGAAGTTTTTGATTTTAAATCATTAGCTTTGCATTTATTTAAATTAAATTTGTCAAGACATTTTTACGGAAAGGTATCTGTAATTTTATTGAAAATATGGTAAATACAAGTCTTCTTGGGTATAAAAAAACCCCTTATAATTAGG
>NZ_JBHLUU010000070.1:0-2641 GCF_042433785.1 Robertmurraya beringensis
CAGGTCTAATTGTAAATAAATTTCCAAATGGATGGAGCCACCTTTGTTGGGTATTTACTTTTTTGGCTCTAAATAGAGAATATAATTAAACTGAAAATTACGAAATTATTTATGCAACACTAGTGATAAGAGAGTTATATTCAAAAGTTAAAAATCACCTAGCTTTTACTACTAATAAGTTAAGTTATCAACGCTAATATTTGTTAAATTAAATTCTTGTTCTGTATCACAAAAGGTAAGTTTCCCATAAATACGTCGATTATCAATATATTGTGGAATGCCCCACTTTCTCAAAACATCACTAAAAATAACATATTCAAATCTCCCACTACCATCATCATAATTTATATATTCCAATACTTCATGTCTAATAAAATACGTGCAATGTACAACCTCCACCTCAATTAAACCTTTCACTCTGTGGTGTAAAACATCATGATACATAGATTCTTCTTTGTAGTAACCATTTTCATCCGTCTTAAAATGATAATTAGAGTAGGGATGCCATGGAAGATCGCCATTTCGCAGCAATGGAGCAACTACTGGTAACCCTGTCTTTACAAGGGTTTCAATTGTTTCAGGTACAACAAAGTTGTCACAATCAGCGACAAAATAGTGTGTACCCTTTTCTTTCGCCCAATCTACTGATTCTTGTCGTATACGGCCTACTACTTTAAATCTAATAAAATTCCACTCATGAGGACTATAATCTTGTACACGTGCCTCCACATCACTTGCATCATAATAAATTTCTGAGTATCGTTCTTTTACTTTGTCTATCCAGCTTTCGAGTATCTCTGCAGTATTATCATTATTATTATTTGTACGTATATAGAGCTTTATTTGGGAAGCAGGATAAGTCTGGTTTTCAATTAGTTCAAGGTATAATGGCAGAACATGGGCTTTATCTTTTGCAAGAATAGCGATGGTAACCATGTCAGTTGGTATCATAAACATTCATCCCTTCTGTTTAGACAACATTTTATTCTATGTTCTCTTATTCCAAAGGTCACAGAAAATTTCCTATATCCATTTAAGGATGATCTTTGTCAAATCAGAACATTACAATCGAATTTTATTCATATTTTATGAAGAAAGTAAGAGAGGGTGAGTATATAATGAATAGAAAAAGTAAAAGTACTTATTAAGCAAAAGGAGATTAGTTAAGATAACTAATCTCCTTTAATAATTTTCATTTATAAATTTACTGTCAATAATCAAACAACTCAAAATTACAGAGGCTGCAGCAAACCAGATATTTTTTTATCATAGGTATCTGTAGGTGCAAGTCTATCAATAGTAATATAAGCCCAGTCTCCTGACAATGCTTGAACTGCAGTAGGGGTCAAAGTTACGTCGATACTGAAATGTCTAGCACCATTAGCTGGAGGTTCTGAGACAATTCCAGAAGCTGTCCCTGTCACTTCATAGGTTGATATGTCTTGAGCGTTTGATTTAAAATATGCGTTCACTCTAAGGTTAACTATATTACCAACTCCACCTTGATTCGTTGTGAAGAAGTGGACTTGAACTACCAATGGAGTACCAGCTACATATGATCGTGGAAGTTTGAATGGAATGTTGACTTCTTCTGAAAAAATTCTATTAAAAGGATAAGTCGCTACTCTTCCAGCTGAACTACCAGGAGGGTAAATAAATACTATTTGTTACGGATCAAAGCTTCAACCACTGAAGGCATCTTGAACAGTAAAGACAAGCTCATCTGGTCCTTTGGGTCCAGTTGCTCCTGTTGCCCCTATCGCTCCTGTTAATCGAGGAAACACTCACTTCTATTAAGACCACCTATACATGACATAATAAATATCATATGTGTACATGACACTACATTGATAGACTATTTTCCCAAATAGAATGAGAAAAATTGTAAAACTCTATAAAAAAACCAACCACCTCGTTTTGAGATGGTTGAAGCTTCGTTAATATTTTTCGTGATTCATAATAACAATAGATCCACGTACAACCAGTAGTCTAAAACAGAACTGTAGCCGCTTAATTCTTTTTTTATATCCACAGTCTACTTGAAAGGCTGAAGCCTACTTAACCTCGATTTACTAAACCGTTCTAAATAGAACTGTGACAGCAACACCACTAGGGAATGCGGCCTGTGGTCCGCCAATTCTTCTGACTTGTACAGATAGTAATGTGCATCTGGAAATTGGTACATTAGCGGAAACAAAGGCGCAGCAACCTGTTGTCACCGTAGCAATTACAGGCGGAGTAGTTGGTGTGTTTGTTGCAGCACAATCCGTACTGATAATTATCTCAGCCTGGGCTGGATTACCCATCAAATTATTATCACGAGTATTAAAGACTAACCCTGTAATAATTGAATTTTCAGGTATAACAACTGTATTTCGAGCAAAGTCAGCTGAAGAGGTTCCTAACCCGACAAAATCGTTATTGCCAATGGATTGATCTGAACCTAAAAATAGTCTATATATTCCTGGTCCCGTGGCCCCTGTGGCTCCTGTTGCTCCTGTCGCTCCCGTGGCTCCTGTTGCTCCTGTTGCTCCTGTGGCCCCTGTGGCTCCTGTCGCTCCTGTCGCTCCTGTGGCCCCTGTGGCTCCTGTCGCTCCTGTCGCTCCTGTTGCTCCTGTTGCTCCTGTCGCTCCCGTGGCCC
>NZ_JBHLUU010000071.1:0-3255 GCF_042433785.1 Robertmurraya beringensis
TGTTAATGGCGTTTTATTATGTCCCGAAATTGACGTTACTAATTGTCCCAACACTGACGGATTCACTGTCCAAAATGAAGGGGAAGCACCTTTATGCTTCCCCTAGAATCTTACAAATCAACGTGATACGTTTCATTATTCTTAAGGTAGAACCTAATCTCATTTCTGCCAGTAATGATGTACCAGTCTCTACCCAGTTCCAAACGGCAAGATAGAATCTTTCCATTTCCTAGATGGAGATCAAACCATTCACCGCAACGCATTTTATAACCTGTATTATCTCCCCAAAACACAACCCAACAATCCAACTCAGCGTTGTAGTTCATTTCTTTCCAGCGGCTTTTCATGAAAGTTCCCCCTGGATAACTTGCTTAATCATATGATCATCAATGATTCTTCGACCATTTTGTGAGCCATATAAAAGACTATGTGTACAAAGTTTATTAATGAGCCTTGCGGCACCACCAGAGAACTGATGAATTTCATCAAGCGCCCCATCAGAAAAGATAGGTTGATCAACTCCGGCATAACGAAGATGCCTAGATACATATTCTTCAACTTGAGCACGATCGAGATGGCCTAGCTGGAATTGGATATCGATTCTTTGGCGTATGGCTGCATATGATTGCAGTCGAAGTCGATCCCATAGCTCGCTTTGACCGACGAGAATAAGCGCCATCGGACTTTGCGAATCCATTTTGAAGTTTAATAGAAAACGAACTTCTTCAAGCATTTCCCGGTCCAGAAGGTGAGCTTCATCCACTACTACAACTGGCTGGAGTCCTCGTATACCTTTCATCAATTCTATCTCTCGGTGAAGCTGCCGTTTCGCATCTCCTCGATAAAACTTCGCTTCAGAGCCTAGTTGTTCCAATAGCCCTTTATAAAAATGGCGCGGGGTTAATTTTGAATCTGATAGATAAAGGACATGAAATTTTCCTTTATCTAATCTATTCACAAACTTACGGATTGTCGTAGTCTTTCCTGTACCACTATCTCCACTTAGGACCGCAAAAAGCTGTCTATCGGCTGCATATTTTAGCCTTCCAAGGATTTCTTGCATCATGGAAGAATCATAAAGTTGGTCTGTTGGTAGATCTCTGGTAAAAGGTGTATTGTCCATTTCATAAAAGGTTTCAAACACGAGAATCATCCTCCTTCCAGACAGCACGGAAGGTTACGGCAGGTTTTTGTTCGATTTGACGTTCCTGATTCTTTCGTTCAGCTGCCTTTAATAGTCTTGAAGAGTCAACACTCTGCACCTTCAGGTGCTCAGGTAATTCAGGCCGTTTTCCAGCTCTTTCCCCAATGACAAGCTTTCTAGCTTTCCAAGGAGTATAACCCTCGAACTCAATGGTAAGTTCCTCGATATTCGCAGGATCATAGACAACATCAACCTGTCGTCCAATAAATGTTAAACCCACCTCATATTTGTGATCCATGAAACTGATGCATCCTGACTTATCAACTTTTCTTGTTTCGCAATGAAGAAAGGCATTGCTTAAAGTATCAGGATCGATAAAGCGAATTGCTTTCCTGTCCGAACGAAAAGCTGTTTCCGGACTAATTTTCTCCCCAAGTGCAGAGTGAGGCTTATTCTGATAACACTCTGTCAACCACACCTGAAAAAGTTCATTCAGTCGATCTAGAGTATTGGGCTTTTCGATGACAGCTTCACTAATAAATGAATCTATAACTCTATTAAATCTTTCAATTTTTCCTTTTGATTCGGCAGAATAAGGCCTTGTGTAAGTAAGACGAGTGCCAATTTTGGAACATGTGCGTGACATCCACTTGGTTCTATATTGCTTTCCATTATCAAAATACACTGCTTCCGGAACACCATATTTTTGGATTGCTTGTCGGAATGCATCTTCAATGATTCTTGAATCTAGAGTAGGATAAAAGGCTGCATGAACCACTAACCTTGTGGCATCGTCGATAAAAGCGACAAGATATACTTGTTTCTTGATTCCATTTGGACCAATAGGTAAATATGGGCCATATTTGATATCTGATTGCCAAAGTTGGTTCCGATGCCGTTTCTGAAATCGTCGGGCGGCAACTCCAGTTTGAGAATATAGGCGCATATGTCGCGAACTATATCCTTTTTCAGTCAGCTTTTCCTGCAGTGTGGATCTTTTAATTTGTCCTGGTTCAGCTAATTCTTCCCATTCAAGAATCTGGATAATCTGTGCCACACTACGGCTTGGCACTTCTTTTCGAAGAAGAATAGCCTGTTCCAATATATGAGGAGGGATAGCTTCTGACTTTTGAGAACCTTTTCTTCCTTGTGGCTTCAATCCCCCAAATCCATCCTCACGAAATTGAGCTAAATATCGCCTAATAGTTCTTTCTGAAAGGCCATTGGCTTTCGCAATCTGTTCTTTTAACTCTTTTAATTTTCCAGCATCAAGTCCTTCTGCCAATAAAGGGGATATCAGCTGAAAACGCTGCACTGCCAATTCTTCTGATTTCTTATGATTCCTCATGATACACTCTCCTCTCTGTGTCTATCATGAGTGTAAATCAGGGGTTATTGGACAATGAATGCAGAACGGGTATGTATCCAAAAATTAATATTTACAATGGGCCGGACAATTCTTGTCAGCCATCCATTGGCATCTCCTGCCAAGCGCCCTATCCTTTGAAGTGCAGTCCCTGAACTTTCGGACGAGAAATCCAGAGGGATGTTTCCTTGATTGGTTCTGATCATGATGGATGTTAAACACCCCAACCAATAATCCACAAATTCATGAATCCAGCCATGCCATCTCGAAAGAGTAGAATCATCGGCTGGAACAGTATGGTCGGATGGATTCGAGAGAACGCTTTCAATACATTCAGCTTCATAGCGCTTATAAGGGATTAATATATCCGGCAGTTCATGATGTATCGTACAGCAACAAGTGCACCTTAGTCTTCGGATGTTATAGGTCTTACTCTGCCCTGAATGATCAATAGATTTACGATTCTTAGATCCTATTACCAACATGTCTTTCCCACAACATGGAGAAGGAATCCTCCCCGCACCTCTAACGAAAAACTCCAGTTAGATTGTTTTCAATCAGCTTATAATCTGATACAATAACCATATACTTTTTGGTGGGACGTCTCCCGTATAACTGTTGGCGCAGTTATACATTATGGGAGTCGTCTTTTCCTTTCTCCGGAATATATTCATGGACATTATACTCGACCACTTCCGGACAGGCAATACCGTCAACTTTCGGTAATTTAAGAGTGTCAAAAACA
>NZ_JBHLUU010000072.1:0-3277 GCF_042433785.1 Robertmurraya beringensis
TGTTAATGACGTTCTCCAATGTCCAGAACTTGACGGTGTTGATTGTCCTAAAACTGACGGATTCACTGTCCAAAAATGAAAGGGAAGCAGTTCACATGCTTCCCTAATGATTTACAAATCAACTTGATACGTCTCATTTTTCTTAAGGTAGAACCTAACATCATTTCGACCCGTAAGGATATACCAGTCTCTGCCCAATTCCAAGCGGCAGGAAAGAGTCTTCCCACTTCCCAGATGTAGATCAAACCATTCACCACATCTCATCTTATAACCAGAATTGTCTCCCCAAAACACGACCCAACAATCCAACTCTTCATTGTAATTCATTTCTTTCCAGCGACTTTTCATGAAAGCTCACCCTGTATGACTTGCTTGATCATATGGTCGTCAATGATCCTTCGGCCATTTTGTGAGCCATAGAGTAGACTATGTGTGCAGAGTTTATTTATCAGCCTTGCGGCACCACCAGAAAACCGATGGATTTCGTCGAGCGCCCCGTCAGAGAAAATTGGTTGATCAACTCCAGCATAACGAAGATGCCTAGAAACATATTCCTCAACCTGGGCACGATCGAGATGTCCTAACTGGAATTGGATATCGATTCTTTGGCGTATCGCTGCGTAGGATTGGAGTCGAAGACGATCCCACAATTCACTTTGACCGACGAGAATGAGTGCCATCGGACTTTGCGAATCCATTTTGAAGTTCAGTAAGAAACGAACCTCTTCAAGCATTTCCCGGTCCAGAAGATGGGCTTCGTCCACTACCACCACAGGTTGTAGCCCTCGTATGCCTTTCATTAATTCAATCTCACGATGAAGCTGCCGTTTTGCATCTCCTCGATAAAACTTCGCTTCGGAGCCTAACTGTTCCAAAAGACCTTTGTAAAAATGACGAGGTGTTAACTTAGAGTCGGACAGGTAAAGGATATGGAATTTCCCTTTATCCAATTTGTCCACAAACTTACGGATGGTCGTGGTCTTTCCAGTACCACTATCCCCACTCAAAACGGCAAAAAGCTGTCTTTCAGCTGTGTACTTCAGCCTTCCAAGGATTTCTTGCATCATGGAGGAATCATACAATTGATCAGTCGGAAGATCTCTGGCGAAAGGGGTGTTATCCATTTCATAGAAGGCTTCAAACACGAGAATCATCCTCCTTCCAAACGGCACGGAAGGTCACGGCAGGTTTCTGTTCAGTTTGACGTTTTTGGTTCTTTCGTTCAGCTGCCTTTAATAGTCTTGAAGATTCTACATCCTGCACCTGTAGGTGCTCAGGTAATGCAGGACGCTTCCCAGCTCTTTCCCCTATGACAAGCTTTTTGGCCTTCCAAGGAGTATGATCCTCGAACTCAATGGTCAGCTCCTTGATATTCGCAGGGTCATAAACAACCTCAACCTGTCGTCCAATGAATGCCAGGCCCACCTCATATTTTTGATCCATGAAGCTGATACATCCTGATTTATCGACTTTTCTCGTTTCACAATGGAGAAATGCATTACTCAACGTATCCGGATCGATGAACCGAATCGCTTTCTTATCTGAACGAAATGCCGTTTCCGGGCTAATTTTCTCCCCAAGTGCAGAATGAGGCTTATTCTGATAACACTCTGTCAGCCACACTTGGAAAAGCTCATTCAGACGATCAAGTGTATTGGGTTTTTCGATGACAGCCTCACTGATGAATGAATCTATGATTCTATTGAAGCGTTCAATTTTCCCTTTTGATTCAGCTGAGTACGGCCGTGTGTAAGTAAGGCGGGTGCCTATTTTTGAGCAGGTACGCGACATCCATTTGGTTCGATATTGCTTTCCATTATCAAAATAGACAGCCTCTGGAACACCATACTTCTGGATGGCCTGACGGAAGGAATCCTCAATGATCCTTGAATCCAATGTAGGGTAGAAAGCTGCATGAAGCACAAACCTGGTTGCGTCGTCGATAAAGGCGACAAGATACACTTGTTTCTTCATTCCATTGGGACCAATCGGCAGGTAAGGGCCATACTTGATATCTGATTGCCATAGTTGGTTGCGATGTCGCTTCTGAAATCTCCTGGCAGCTACTCCTGTCTGGGAATAAAGTCGCATATGCCGTGTGCTGTAACCTTTTTCAGTGAGCTTTTCCTGGAGCGTTGACCTTTTGATCTGTCCTGGCTCAGCCAACCCTTCCCACTCGAGTATCTGTATGATTTGTGCTACGCTCCGGCTTGGCACTTCCTTACGCAGAAGGATTGCCTGTTCCAATAAATGAGGAGGGATAGCTTCAGACTTACGAGCACCTTTTCTTCCTTGTGGCTTTAGTCCCCCAAACCCATCTTCCTGAAATTGAGCCAAATATCGCCTGATGGTTCTTTCTGAAAGACCGCTGGCCTTCACTATTTGGTCTCTTAATTCCTTTACCTTCCCAGCGTCAAGCCCCTCTGCCAATAAAGGGGATATCAGCTGAAAACGCTGCACTGCCAATTCCTCTGATTTCTTATGTTCCCTCATGATACACTCTCCTCTCTGTGTCTATCACGAGTGTAAATCAGGTGTTATTGGACAATGAATGCAGAACGGGTGTGTATCCATAAATTAATATTTACGATGGGCCGGACAATTCTTGTCAGCCATCCATTGGCATCTCCTGCCAAGCGTCCTATCCTTTGAAGTGCGGTCCCTGAACATTTGGACGTGACATCCAGGGGGATATTTCCTTGGTTGGTTCTGATCATGATGGAATTCAAACAGCCTATCCAATAATCCACAAATTGATGAAACCAGCCGTACCATCTCGAAAGAGTGGAATCATCGGCGGGAACAATGTGGGTGGACGGGTTCGTAAGAACGTCTTCGATACATTCAGCCTCATAGCGTTTATAAGGAATCAATAAATCTGGAAGTTCATGATGAATGGTCTGACAATTGGTGCACTGCAATCTTCGGATGTTATATGTCTTACTCTGACCTGTATGATCCTTGGCTTTTCGATTCTTTGTACCTCTAACCAACATGTCTTTCCCGCAGCATGGGGAAGGAATCCTCCCCGCACCCCTAACTAAAAACTCCAGTAAGTATGTTTTCAATCAGCTGATAATCTGATACAATAATCATATACTTTTTTTGTGGGACGTCTCCTGTATAACTGTTGGCGCAGTTATACATTATGGGGGACGTCTTTTCCTTTCCCCAAAATAAATGTCGAAATGTTTCGAATTATATACGGACATTATAATCGACTAATTCTGGACAGGCAATACCGTCAACTTTAGGAAATTTAAAGATGTCAAAAACA
>NZ_JBHLUU010000073.1:0-3284 GCF_042433785.1 Robertmurraya beringensis
TGTTACTGACGTTTTATTTTGGCAAGAAATTGTCAGAAGCATTTGTCCACAATCTGACGGAAATATTGACCGAAAGAAAGGGGAAGCCCACAACTTTCTTTAGCTTCCCCTTTATCTAAATATCAACCTGATAGGTTTCGTTTTGTTTTAAATAAAATTTTGTTTCATTTCTACCAACGATAATATACCAATCCCTTCCTAGTTCCATACGGCAAGAAAGTTTCCTTCCATCTCCTAGGTGAAGATCAAACCAATCACCACAACGCACCTTGTAACCAGTATTGTCACCCCAGAAGACCACCCAACAATCGAGATCCTCATTATACTTCATATCTTTCCAGCGGCTCCTCATGACAGTTCCCCCTGAATAACATGCTTAATCATATGATCATCAATGATACGTCGCCCATTTTGAGCTCCATACAGGAGGCTGTGAGTACATACTTTATTAATAAGCCGTGGGGTGCCCCCAGAAAACCGATGAATTTCTTCCAATGCCCCATCTGAGAAGATTTGTTGTTCAATTCCTGCATATTCTAGATGTCGTGAGACATATGCATCTACTTGTGCGCGATCATAGTGACTTAATTTAAACTGAATATCGATTCTTTGACGTATGGCAGAGTATGATTGAAGACGCAGACGATCCCATAATTCACTTTGTCCTACAAGGATAAGAGCCATCGGGCTTTGTGCATCCATCTTGAAGTTGAGTAAAAATCTGACCTCTTCAAGCATTTCACGATCTAATAGGTGTGACTCATCAACCACAACTACAGGCTGAATTCCATGAATACCTCTCATTAATTCAATTTCTCGATGAAGCTGTCGTTTGGCATCGCCTCTATAGAACTTCGATTCCGCTCCTAGCTGTTCTAACAAACCTTTATAAAAATGCCTTGGTGTTAGTTTTGAATCGGATAAATAAAGCACTTGATATTTCCCTTGATCAAGGCCATCTACAAATTTCCTAAGTGTGGTTGTTTTCCCAGTCCCGCAATCCCCAGTTAAAACGGCAAATAGCTGCCTCTCTGCCGTATACTTTAATCGGCCCAAAACTTCTTGCATCGTAATGGAATCATAAAGTTGAGTAGTAGGTACATCTCTTGTAAAAGGGGTATGTTTCATTCCATAAAAACCCTCAAACATCTTCGCCATCCTCCTTCCAAACAGCACGGAAAGAAACGGCTGGAGCTTGTTCGATTTTTCTTTCTTTGTGTTTCTGTTCGGCAGCTTTAAGTAATCTGGAAGAATCAGCTTCAGGTGACTGGAGGTGTGAAGGCAATGGTGGTCGCTTTCCAGATCTTTCTCCAATCACAAGCTTTTTTGCTCTCCAAGGGGAATAACCCTCATATTCAATTGTTAGCTCCTCCAAATCCGCTGGATCATAGACAACATCTACTTGACGACCAATAAAAGAAAGACCAACCTCATATTTCTGATCCATAAAACTAATACACCCTGACTTATCTACTTTCCTCGTCTCACAATGCAAGAAAGCATTCGCTAGTTTATCAGGATCAATAAATCGAAGTGCTTTTTTATCGCTTCGAAAAGCAGTTTCAGGGCTAATGTTCTCATCAAGACCAGAATGGGGTTTATTTTGATAACATTCTGAAAGCCATACTTGAAAAAGCTCATTCAATCGATCTAAGGAATTAGGCTTATCAAGGGCAGCTTCACCCAAAAAAGAATCTACAACTCTATTAAAGCGTTCAACTTTGCCTTTTGACTCAGCCGCATACGGTTTTGCATAGATCAGTCTTGTCCCTAATTTAGAACAAGTACGAGACATCCACTTGGTTCGATACTGTTTTCCATTATCAAAGTAAACGGCTTCAGGGACACCATATTTTTGAATTGCATTTCGAAAAGCATCCTCTATAATCCTAGAATCAAGGGTAGGATAGAAGGCTCCATGCAGAATAAATCGAGTTGCGTCGTCTATTATAGCGACTAAGTAGACCTGCTTCTTGATCCCATTTGGCCCAATGGGTAAATAAGGTCCAAATTTTATATCTGATTGCCACAGCTGGTTACGGTGACGCTTTTGAAATCGTCTGGCTGCTACCCCTGATTGAGAGTAGAGCCTCATTTGCCGAGAACTGTATCCTCTTTCAGTTAACTTTTCTTGAAGAGTAGATCGTTTTAGCTGCCCTGGTTGTGCTAAGCCCTCCCACTCTAGTATTTGAATAATTTGTGCAACACTTCTAGTAGGAGCTTCTTTTCGAAGGAGAATCGCTTGTTCCAATAAATGCGGAGGAATGGCCTCTTTTTTCATTTTTCCCTGGATTCCTTTTGGCTTTAGCCCTTTAAAACTTTCATTGCGATACTGCTCAAGGTAACGTCTAATTGTCCTTTCAGAAAGACCGCTGGTCTTACATATATGGTTTTTCAATTCCTTTGCTTTTCCAGCATCTAGCCCTTCCGCCAAAAGAGGGGCAATAAGCTGGAACCTTTGTACTGCGATTTCTTCTGCCTTTTTTTGATCTCTCATGATAACACTCCTTTACAAATGTGATTATCATGAGTGTAAATCAGCTATCTTCGGACAAGAATGCAGAACGGGTATGTACCCATAAATTTAAATTCACTATCGGACGGACAATTCTCTCCAGCCATCTGGTGGCATTTCCAACCAGTCGTCCTATTCTATGAAGTGCAGTCTCTGAATTTGCGGACGTCAAATTCAAAGGGACCTTATCCTGTTTGGTTCGAAGCACAATGGATAAGAGGCAATTTGCCCAGTAATCTACGAAATTATTAAACCATTTAAACCAACGAAATAAAGTAGATTCATCAGCTGGAACATCATGTGTAGAAGGGTTCGAAAGAACCGACTCTATACACTCTGCCTTATATCTCTTATATGGAACTAAGAAATCTGGTAATTCATGATGAATCCGGCCGCATTGATCACAACCTAAACGCCGGATATTATATATTTTTGTCTCTCCAGAACTTTCTTTTGATTTTCTTTCCCTAGTACCAGTTACGCTCATGTCTTTCCCGCAACAGGGCGAAGGAATCCTCCCCGCACCTCTAACCAAAAACTCCATTGTTTTCAATTAGTTTATAATCTGATACAATAATCATATGGTTTTTTTAGGGGACGTCTCCCGTATATCTGTTGGCGCAGATATACATTATGGGAGGCGTCTTTTCCTTTCTCCAGAATTATAAATGTCAAAATGTTTCGAATTATGCACACATGGACATTATAACCGTCAAATTCTGGACAGGCAACACCGTCAACTATCGGTCATTTTGGGATGGCAATAACA
>NZ_JBHLUU010000074.1:0-3447 GCF_042433785.1 Robertmurraya beringensis
AATTATCGAAAGTTTTTGTTTATGGAAAGATATTAGTAATTAGGCGTAACATTCGTAGCTGGCATAACAAATATCTTTCCATAATACTCCAAAATTCCTATCGACAAAATTCCTCCAGCCACTTTAATAAATCTGTATCCTCATCCCAAACAGGGGTATCTTGCTTCACAACCTCCATATATGCGGCTTCTAATGCATTTCTTTTTATTTCCGTATTTGCTCTTAAATATATATCAGTTGTAGTAACATTTACGTGTCCTAGTAAATCCCTTATATAAATTAGATTTACACCAGCCTCCAATAAATGCATAGCTTTTGTATGCCTGATCATGTGAGGATGAAGTCTGTCAGAGAACAGAACATCTGAATGATTTTCCTTAGCCTGTTTTAAATACTTTTCTAAAATGTATGTGATTCCAGGCCTTGTAAATGCGCGTCTATTGCTATTAAAGAAAAGTGGATAATCTTGTTTTCCATTTTCCAATAGTTTGTTTTCTTTCATGTAATTCTCCAACAGAACTCTTGTTTTATCCATAATAGGTACACTTCTTCGTTTATTTCCTTTGCCGGTTAAAGTAATTGTGGCTGGTTTCGTAAGTCTGACATCTCTTGTTTTTAAATCAATTAATTCTTGTACTCGTGCCCCTGTATCATATAGAGTAGCCATTAACGTTAAATCTCGACGCCCTTTTTTCTTGGTAGTATCAGGTTGTTCTAATATATACCTTAAAGATTCCTGTGAGAGGAATTCAACCGTCTTTATCTCCCTTTTTTTAAAGGGAATTCCTAATATTTTTTGACATTCAAATATATTTTCAGGGTGTTCTGACTGTGCATAACGGTAGAAACTATGGATTGCTGCTAGTCTTTGATTACGGGTGTTAATTCCGACGTTACGCGACTTTTCAAGCCAAAGGAGAAAGTCTCTAATTTTTTCTGCTTTAATTTTTTCAAAGGTAAGGTACTCTGGCCTGATTTTCAATTCTAAATTAAAATAAATTAGCACTTGTTTAAAGGTATCCCGATAGGACTTTATCGTATTAGTACTAACATTACGATGGCTAGGAAGGTAATCGGAAAGGAATCGTGTTAGTGTTCTGGCAAAATCAGTCTGTTTCACTGAACGATACCTCCGGTATTAAAGTTGAAAAATTCTGTTCAACTGATGCAATAATTTTTGGATATAAATCAGCAGTCAGTCTTAAGTAATGTTGTGTACCTCTTAAATCAACGTGTCCTAAAAATGCAGAAAGATAGGGAAGGAGATTCGTAATATCTTCTTCATCTAAGACCCATTTTTTCAAACAATGGACCGCAAAAGTGTGCCTAAAATCATGAAGTCTTGGTCCCTTTCCACTATGGGATATTCCAGCCTTCCACAATATCTCTCTAAATAGGTTATATATAGTACTTTCCTTATAATGTCCTCCGTAAGGGGATTGGAATAAATAAGTATCACTGGACTTTAGGTTATGAGTTTCTTTTACATACAAACGACAACGCTTCGTCAATGAATCTGTCATTGGAACATTTCGTTCTTTTCCAAATTTCGTATCCCGAATGAATAAAGTCCCATTACCCAAATCAACATCTTTTAGTTTTAAATTCAATGCTTCTGAAATCCGGAGGCCACAACCATATAACATACGGAACAGAAAAGGTAAGGTCAGATGTCTGTTGGGAGAAACATCTGAAAAAGGATAAATGTCGCATGTGGTAAAAATGTTCTTCAACTCTATTTCAGAAAAAATGTAAGGAACATAAGAATATCTATCAATCGAAATAGTTGCAGCTGGAAAAATGTATGCCTGATACCCAAGACGAACCATATATTTAGCGAGCCCTCGTATGATAGAGATTCTTCCATTTCTAGTACTGACAGTCTCATTTGGCCTTTTTTCTGTCCAAAGAAATACTAATTCTTTCGAAAGTTTTATATCTATTAAGTTTTCATTGGCAGCCAATGTGTCAAATTGTTTCAAAAGAGAAGATCCTTTTTTGTACTTATAGCCAACAGATCTCTTTTCCTCAATGTATCCATCAATCAATGGACCAAGAATACTTTGAAACACTACAGATTTCTTAGACATTCTTAAGCACCTCCTCTGGATCAATGGCACATTTCCTTAACCCATCCATTCCTGTATGCAGATAGACATTGGTAGATTTAGAATTAAAATGTCCTAGGATCTCAGAGATTACTGGTAATGGGGTTCCCTGCTCAAGCAAAGTACTCGCAAGAGTATGACGAAGCGAATGTAACCCTTGCCGTTTACCATCAGGAACAGTAATTCCAGAAAGTCTGGTATATTTTGTAATGATATTATGAAGATTAGCGTCTCTTCCAAATGCCTCAAAGGGTGCATTCATCCGAATAAAAACGAATGGAGAGTTACTAATAGGACGCCCATTTTTTAGGTAATCAATTAATGCCCAACCTATATCATTTAATATTGGATATGACACGATATTCTTTGTTTTATTTTGTCTTATTTCTATATTTTTTGATTGCCAGTTTAAATCTGATAACTTCAAGGATTTGATGTCACCAACCCTAATACCAAGTTTGGCAACCAGAAGCAGAATCGCATAATCTCTCTTTCCGGTTGGGTTCCCTCTATCAATACTATTCAACATACGAATAACATCATCTTTATTCCAGACAGAAGGAACAGGTGGATAATAATATTTACTCTGTTTAGGAACTTTTAAAGACAAATCTTCATCCGTATATTGGTTAAAATAGAGAAATCTTAAATAAACCCTAAGGGCTGTTAAGATAGATGCAATACTTTTTTCATGATACTTATAAATTGTTTTTACATAATCAGAAATTATATTTGCAGTAATATCATTCGATTTTTGAACATCTCTACTGTCAAGATAATCTATGAAAAAGAACAAACGTTGCATCCGTGTTCGTAGACCTCTTTTGGAGTACTCGTTATTTTCGCATTCCTTTTCATAGCCAGTAAGTTCTGATTCAAACTGTGGTGGTTTAACATATCCTGGCTTTTTTACAATCCTTCGGATAATCACACCATGAAGCTGATAATCGCCTAGAACTCTAATTCTTCTAATAGGACCTTTGAGTTCTTTAGGTATAGCTTCTTGATAATAGTTAACTGTACAATTGTATGTTTCCTTCAAAAAAGCCCTTCCTAACGCTTCTGAAAAATAGAACTCATCTCTTGCATTTGCAAATGAAATTACTCTTTTGTAAAAAGCACGATATCCACAAATAGTGTTATATGCATAATTTAGCCTTTCTAATTCAGATAAAACATTTGCAACTAATTCTTCAATGATTATTCGATTTTCCATATGGCACCTCCTAGATTTTAATAAATCTATTGTGAGGTGTTATGGAAAGAAATAAACGTATATTTCAATTCAAATAGGGCATATACACTTATTTCTTACCATAAACAAAAACTTTCCATAATT
>NZ_JBHLUU010000075.1:0-3795 GCF_042433785.1 Robertmurraya beringensis
AAAAGTTAAAAAAGATATTCGAGATACCATAAATTTAGGTACCTCTGCTTTCCTATTGCAAAAATTGCATTAATAATATCATTAACACAACTGATCTTGTTTAAACCCATATTTATTTTCACAGAAATAAGATCCCTATTCAAGTACGCTTCTTTTGGCACCATCCCTAAAGCGCTGATCATTTTCTCAGTAATGGAGATCGGTTCTGAAGGAACGCATGGGAAATCCAGTTCCAATAAATCATCTTGCTTATTGACCGTTAATTCACCACTAATGGTATGAAATTTGACACGCTCTAACTGCATTTCATAATAATTTAAAATAATAAATGCCGTTGCTAACGTGGCGTGCCCACAAAGGTTAATCTCTCCTCCAGGCGTAAACCATCTCAGTCGATAATGCGCACCTTCTTTTACGGCAAAAGCTGTTTCTGATAAATTATTTTCAATCGCGATTTTCTGCATAAGTTCATCTGAAATCCAATCTTTCATGATACATACTCCTGCTGGATTGCCTTCGAATACCTTTTCTGCAAAAGCATCAACAACAAAATACTTCATCTCATTTCCTCCAGTGTTATAATGTGTTTAATCATTTATTGGTAGTTTATAGCTGTTTGTATATAACACTCAACACCCATGTATAACACTTAAAGGAGATCAAGTCATGCACATTGAGATTCAACGAAATGCGGACATTTCCATAACCAAGCAAATATACCAATCTATTCTCGATCATATTCGTTCAGAACTTGTAGAAGAAGAATTACAATTACCTTCTGTGCGTGAGCTCTCCAAACAGCTTGGGGTAAGTCTAGTGACGGTAGTAAAAGCCTATCAAAAGCTAGACCAAGAGGGATATATCACGTCTGTTCAAGGAAAAGGTACATTTATAAGAAAGACAAAAGTCCAAGAATCTGAACGGAAAGAAAACACCCGTTCATACGATTGGCAACTTGCCGTTCAAGATTATTTACCAAGGTCTCAATTTGCTCGTTTTCACCAAGTCCCTGAAAGAATCCATCTTTCCTCTTCTATGATCGATCCTGGACTGCTACCTAATCGATACTTAGAGCAAGAAATTCAAAGGATGTTTTCTGAAAATCCCAAAGTTCTCTCACAGTATGGAGAGATCCAAGGAGATCAAGCGCTAAGGCAGGCCATGGTGGAGTATTTGCAAAGGCTGAACCTACCAACTTCTCCTGAAAATATTTTAGTTACAAGTGGTTCACAACAAGGAATTGACTTAATTGCTCGTACTTTTGTTGGACCAGGGGATGTAGTCGTCATGGAAGCCCCGACTTATCCAGGAGCCATTGATGTGTTTCGCGGGAGAGGGGCTACCATTCTAACCGTTCCTGTTGATAGCGATGGAATGAGAGTCGACTTACTTCAAAATTTGTGTGATAAATATAAACCAAAAATCATTTACACGGTGCCTACGTTTCATAATCCAACTGGTGCTGTCATGCCCACAAAACGCCGCAGACAACTTCTTGAGATTGCTAAAAGTACGCAGTGTTTAGTGATTGAGGATGATCCATGTAGTGAAATCTATTTTGTTAGAAAGCCTCCAGCATCCATGAAAAGTTTGGACGAGGACGGTCATGTCATTTACCTGAAAGGATTAAGCAAAATACTAGCTCCCGGTTGTAGAATTGGCATATTAACTGCTTCTGGTTCTATATTCAAACGGCTTTTAGCTGCCAAGGCAAACACCGATTTAGGGAGTCCTTTACTTACACAAAAAGCCATCCTTCCATTTATCTCTTCCAAAAGAATGATGGATCACCTAAAAAAATTAAGAACCGCTCTTAAGATCAGGCGCGATCTGGTTCTAGAGATTCTGTCGAAACATGCACCTGAAGAAGTTTCTTGGTTCATACCAAAAGGAGGATTAAACGTATGGATTACTCTTCCTTCCTGGATTCATACCGATCACCTCTTATTAGAAGCAAAGAAAGAGCAAATCACTTTTTTACCTGGATCAGCTTGTTACCCTACCGAGCAAGAAAATCATCATTTACGAATCAGCTTTTCTTATATGAAGGAACAACAATTACACCAAGGTGTGACCACCATTTGTCATATCCTACAATTAGCAATAGACTCCAAAATGAAACAGGAAAGCTCGCCCCATTTTTGAGTAGAGATCACGGAAAAGTCCCTAAGAACACATGTGATTTGTTATAATAAATTTAGAAATATGAATCTAAGGGGTGAATGATATGCTTTGGACTCCATTATTTGAAAATGATGTACCAGTAGCACACTTCTGCTCTTAATGGAGTGAAGGTGACTACATCTCTCCGTTAGGGGCATTTTTGACCTAATTTAAAAGACGGAGGGTACAAAAAATGAAAAACACCTTATTAGGTTCGTTATATTTGATATTAGCTTCAAGTATTTGGGGCGGAATGTATGTTGTTGTTAAAGTTGTCGTATCGGTTATACCACCACTGGAACTTGTGTGGATGCGGTATTTAGTCGCTATTATTGCACTTCTCATTATTGGCTTGATCACCAGACAAAAATGGCGGATTGAAAAACGTTATTTCTTACTCATCATAGCCATTGGGATTATTGGTAATACCATTTCAATCGTCGCCCAGGAAACTGGAACCATGCTATCCACGGCACAAATGGGTGCGATTATCACTTCTGCAACACCAGCATTTATGGTTGTATTTGCTCGCATAATCCTTAAAGAACGATTGACGTTAAAAAAGGGAATCTCCGTTATATTAGCGACAATTGGAGTACTTTTCATTGTTGGAATCGGCGATGTAAATATGTCCAGTACACTTGGAGGTATTGCACTATTTATTGCCGCCCTAACATGGGCACTTATGTCTGTACTTATCAAGCGATTGCCGAGCGACTATTCACAAATTGTAGTAACCACCTATTCCATTTTGGTAGCTCTAATCGTGCTGACTCCTTTTGTTCTGCCACGGTTACATGAAATGAGTATAACTCAACTAGCTGACCCGACCATTTGGGGAGGACTCTTGTATTTGGGCATTGTTTCAACTGCATGCGGGTTTCTACTTTGGAATCGTGGATTACAAATGCTCAACGCCTCAAGCGGGGGAATATTTTTCTTCTTTCAGCCTTTGGTTGGAACATTACTTGGATGGCTTATACTTGGAGAAACAATAGGTGTAACGTTTTGGATCGGCACTATCTTAATTCTTACAGGTGTTTTATTCGTTATTGTCGAGAAAAAATAGCCCGGTTTCATACAGCAGTCTAGTAAACTTACAAAACTAGGTAATACTGTAAAAAAGGTTCATTTTTATTCCTCTTTTCTAAAAGTGAATAAAATGAACCTTTTTTTTACACAATTATAGAGACTTTAATATGGATTTTGTACTTCGTTGTCCAAATCCAGGGGTATTCGGACTGGACTGGATGCTTTCGACTCTTCGTTGTCCCAATCCAGGGGCTATTCGGACTGGACTGGATGCTTTCGGCTCTTGGCTGTCCGAATCCAGGGGCTATTCGGACTGGACTGGATGCTTTCGACTCTTGGCTGTCCGAATCCAGGGGCTATTCGGACTGAACCAGATGCTTTCGAGTCTTCGTTGTCCGAATCCTAGGGGTATTCGGACTGGACTGGATGCTTTCGGCTCTTGGCTGTCCGAATCCTGGGGTATTCGGACTGGGCTGGATGCTTTCGGCTCTTGGCTGTCCGAATCCAGGGGCTATTCGGACTGAACCAGATGCTTTCGAGTCTTCGTTGTCCGAATCCTAGGGGTATTCGGACTGGATGCTTTCGGCTCTTGGCTGTCCG
>NZ_JBHLUU010000076.1:0-4276 GCF_042433785.1 Robertmurraya beringensis
AGGTTGGTGTTTGGTGTGGTAACCTCACTATTTCCTAAAATTCAGGGGGTGGCAATTTTTTTGCTCAAAAAGCCCTCTATCAAGGTATTTTATAGCCTATTTAATATAAAAGTTTTGACAATACGTCAGGATAAGAAAGGGGAAACAAATGAAAAAAGTTAAAAAGGCGATCATTCCAGCCGCAGGATTAGGAACAAGATTCCTACCAGCAACAAAGGCGATGCCAAAGGAAATGCTACCAATCGTAGATAAACCAACGATTCAATATATTATTGAAGAAGCAGTTGCTTCAGGAATCGAAGACATCATCATTGTAACAGGTAAAGGAAAACGTGCCATTGAAGATCACTTTGATAACTCGTTTGAACTAGAACAAAACTTAATTGAAAAGGGTAAATTTGAGCTACTGAGTGAGGTGCAAAAATCCTCACAAATGGCAGATATTCATTATATCCGTCAAAAGGAACCAAAGGGATTAGGTCATGCGATTTGGTGTGCAAGAAAATTCATTGGAAATGAACCATTCGCTGTTCTTCTTGGAGATGATATCGTTCAAGCAGAAAAGCCATGCTTAAAACAATTAATTGATCAATACGAAAGATATCAGGCTTCCGTTCTTGGAGTACAAAAGGTTCCAATGGAAGAAGTATCACGCTACGGCATTGTTAACGGAAATGAAATTGGAGAGAGATTCTTTAGCGTGAATAGCCTAGTAGAAAAGCCTAAGATGGAGGAGGCTCCTTCCAATCTAGCCATAATGGGGAGGTACATCTTAAATCCTAGAATTTTTGATATTTTAGGAGACCAAGGACCTGGAGCAGGTGGAGAAATTCAGTTAACAGATGCCATCGCAGGGCTAAATCAATATGAGGCAGTCTATGCTTATGATTTTGAAGGAACTCGCCATGATGTAGGGGAAAAGATGGGCTTTATCCAAACAACGATTGAATTTGCCCTTCAAAAAGAAGAGCTACGTTCAGACCTTTTAAACTATCTATCAGCGGTGCTAGATAGACAACTAATAAAGTAGGTGGCCTATGAAAAGAAAAGTGTTGTTCTGTGCAACAGTTGACTATCACTTCAGTGCCTTCCATCTACCTTATTTAAAGTGGTTTAAGGAACAAGGGTGGGATGTTCATGTTGCTGCTTCGGGAACAATCGAACTACCATTTGTAGATGAAAAGTTCAATCTCCCGATCCAACGGTCACCTTTTCATAGAAAAAACATAGCTGCGTATAACCAACTAAAAGAGGTTATCGATCGAAATGGGTATCAGCTCATACACTGTCATACACCAATGGGAGGAGTGCTTGCGAGACTAGCAGCTCGGTCCGCAAGACAGAAAGGAACAAAAGTGATTTACACAGCACATGGGTTTCATTTTTGTAAGGGATCCCCCATTCCTAACTGGATGGTCTACTACCCTATTGAGAGAGTATTATCTAACTTAACGGACTGTTTAATTACGATTAATGAAGAAGATTATCACTTAGCTACCTCCCATCAGTTCAAAGCAAAGCTAATTGAACATGTACATGGGGTGGGGGTGGATACAGAACGGTATACACCAGTATCAAACTTTCATAAAGAAGTGTTAAGAGCAGAGCATCGTTATGATAATGATGCTTTTTTAATGTTTTATGCTGCTGAGTTCAATGCAAATAAAAATCAACAATTATTAATACATGCGCTTTCCTTAGTTAAGGAAGAAATGCCAAAAGCAAAATTACTCTTGGCAGGTGAGGGAGCTTTACTTGAGGAATGTAAAAATCTTGCAAAACAATTGGATGTAGAACATATGGTTGATTTTCTAGGCTACTGTAAGGATATTGACCCACTACTTAAAATGTGTGATGTCGTAGTTGCTTCTAGTAAGAGAGAAGGACTTCCTGTAAATATTATGGAAGCTATGGCGTGTGGTCTACCTATTATCGCGGTTAAAAATAGAGGACATTGTGAACTTGTAAAAGATAATCTAAATGGTTGGACTGTTACTAACCAACCAGTAAATTTAGCAGAAAAAATACTGATTCTTGAAAGAAGTCAAGAGTTACAAGGCCAAATGGGCGAACAAAGCAGAAAAATTATGTTGGAATCATTTAGTTTGAATCGAGTGTTAGCTGAAAAGAAAGAGTTATATGTAAAAGTAATGAGTGATATGGAGGAAGTTCAGTGGGCAATCCGTTAAGAGTGTTGCATGTGGTGGTCAATATGAACCGTGGAGGGGCTGAGACACTAATCATGAACCTTTACCGTAATATTGATCGAAAAAAAGTGCAATTTGACTTTTTAACATGTAAGCCAGGTGTCTTTGATATGGAGATTAAAAAAATGGGTGGCCGGGTTTATTGTATCCCTTATATTTCAGATGTAGGCCACTTTCAATATGTAAAGGGGCTAGATGATTTTTTCTTAGAACACAAAGAATACGATATCGTGCATTCTCATTTAGATAAAATGAGCGGGCTTGTTCTAAGATCTGCTAAAAAAGCTGGAGTAAGGGTAAGAATAGCACATAGTCATAGCACCAACAGTGAGGGGGGGGTTTTTTCCCGTACCTATAAATGGTATTTTGGAAAATTAGTAGTTAAAAATTCTACTCATAATTTTGCATGTTCAAAAAAAGCGGCAAAATGGCTATTCGATTCCAATAAAGTCAGATATATTAAGAACGGAATTGAATTAGAAAAATTTATAGTTTCATCTAATTTAAGAAATCAAGTAAAACAAGAACTGAAGATAAACCAGGATACCTTTGTTTTAGGTCATGTAGGTAGGTTTTCTAAAGTTAAAAATCACAGTTTTATAATTGATGTATTTCAAACGTATAATAAAATAAATAGAAACTCTGTATTGGTGTTAATCGGAGATGGACCACTAAAGCCACATATAAAGGAAAAAGTTAGGAGGTTGAATCTAGAAACAAAAGTGTTATTTTTAGGTGTTCGGAGTGACATAAATAATCTACTTCAGTCCTTTGATACATTTATTTTCCCATCGTATTACGAAGGTCTAGGTATCTCAGTTATTGAGGCACAAGGAGCTGGGGTAAAATGCTTAGTATCTAATCAAGTTCCCCCTGAAGTCGACTTAGGGATTGAATTGGTTGATTTTCTACCATTGGAAGACATTAATAAATGGGTACAAAAACTCCAGTTTAATGAGATTAAAGAAATCCCAAAAATGGAATTGAAAAAGGCAATAACCAATCAAGGATATGACATTACAACAACTGCAAAAGAAATTGAAGCACTTTACATTACTTTCACGGGGTGAACTGAATGGGAAAGTTACTAACAGTATTTACTCCAACCTATAATCGTGCATATTGTTTGGAAAGATGCTATCAAAGTTTATTAAGACAATCTAATAGAAATTTTATTTGGATGATTATTGATGATGGATCCACAGATGATACAAAACAATTAGTAGAGAAATGGATAGAAGAAGATTTAATAGAGATTAAATATGTTTGGCAGAAAAATCAAGGCATGCATGGAGCTCATAATACTGCGTATAAGTTAATAAAGACAGAGTTAAACGTCTGTATTGATTCCGACGATTATATGTCAGATGATGCAGTTGAAAAGATAACCGATTTTTGGATGAGAAATGGTAGTAATAATGTAAGTGGATTAATAGGTCTGGATGCAGACTTAAATGATAATATAATAGGAACGAAAATGCCTGAGAATTTAAAAAAGTCAACCCTGTTTAACTTATATAATAAGTATGGTGTTACCGGAGATAAAAAACTAATATATCGTACAGAACTAACAAGGAGTTTCCCATACCCTCTATTTGATAATGAAAAATATGTTGGTTTGGCTTATAAATACTACTTATTAGATACAAAGTTTGAAATGTTACTCATGAATGAAGTAATTTGTTATGTTGAGTATTTGCCCGATGGTTCATCTAAAAATATGTATAAACAGTATGTTAATAATCCAAAAGGTTTTGCTTTCTATAGAAAGGAACTAATGAAACTTCCATTTGTAGGGAAGAAATTTAAGTTTAAACAAGCAATTCATTACGTTTCAAGTAGTTTCATACAAAAAAATAGAGCATTTATTGTAGAGAGTCCCGAAAGATATTTAACAGTGTTGGCAATCCCCTTTGGATTAATTTTATATTTATATATAACTTCACTAGTGTTGCATAAATAATGTCATAATTTTCAGTTTAATCATTGTTTCTATTTAGAGCCAAAAAGGTAAATGCCTAATTAAAGGTGGTTCTGTCCATTTGGAAATTTATTTACAATTAGACCTG
>NZ_JBHLUU010000077.1:0-4824 GCF_042433785.1 Robertmurraya beringensis
TCGCCCTTGTTAAACAATCCTCAAACCATTGGCGTGTTTGTCAAGAGCGATTGCGGCGCATCTCCATCCAGTAAATAGGAGAGAAACTAACCCTTTAGGTAGTTTTCATAAATCTTTTGACACTACCATTATGTAGATATATTTTTGGTAAAAGAAAAGGAAACGATGCGTATATCATATATACGTATTCCATCCAAGCTCCATTCATTCACGTCAATATATTATATGAAATATAACATACAAAAAACGAATTTCCATACAAATAAATTTAATAGACAAAATAATAGAAGGAAGTCTTTTGGAACGACTTCCTTCTATATTAATTATTTGCATATATTATTGATAGATACTTCCACCTGTCTGTTTAAACTCTTCAGCTTTTTCTTTCATACCCTTCACCATTGCTTCATTCGTGTCAAGTTTATTTTCTTTTGCGTAATTACGAATATCGTGCGAAATCCTCATGCTGCAAAACTTCGGTCCACACATGGAACAAAAATGGGCTGTTTTAGCTCCCTCTGCAGGTAAGGTTTCATCATGATACTCTAACGCTCGTTCTGGATCTAAAGATAGATTAAACTGATCTCTCCAGCGGAATTCGAATCTTGCTTTGGATAGAGCATCATCTCTCTTTTGTGCCCCTGGATGTCCTTTAGCTAAATCAGCCGCATGCGCCGCAATCTTATACGTGATTACCCCTTCCCTAACATCATCTCTATTAGGTAAGCCTAAATGTTCCTTTGGTGTAACATAACAAAGCATGGCCGTACCATACCAACCGATCATCGCAGCACCAATGGCCGATGTGATATGGTCATACCCTGGAGCGATATCTGTCGTTAAAGGCCCTAATGTATAAAATGGCGCTTCCTTACAAACCTCTAATTGTTTATCCATATTCTCTTTTATCAGATGCATCGGTACATGCCCTGGCCCCTCCACCATAACCTGGACATCATGTTCCCATGCAATCTGGGTTAGTTCTCCTAATGTCTCTAGTTCTGCAAACTGTGCCTCATCATTTGCATCTGCAATAGAACCAGGACGTAAACCGTCTCCAAGGGAGAACGCTACATCGTAAGCCTTCATAATTTCACAGATTTCCTCGAAATGAGTATAAAGGAAATTTTCCTGGTGATGATACAAGCACCACTGAGCCATGATCGATCCACCTCTTGAAACAATGCCCGTTAATCGCTTCGCGGTTAGTGGCACGTACCTTAAAAGAACTCCGGCATGAATGGTGAAATAATCGACTCCTTGCTCCGCTTGCTCAATTAATGTGTCACGATAAACTTCCCAAGTTAAATCCTCTGCAATACCATTTACTTTTTCAAGTGCTTGATAAATAGGAACCGTACCTACTGGAACGGCAGAATTACGGATGATCCATTCTCTTGTAGTGTGAATATTTTTCCCTGTTGATAAATCCATAATCGTATCTGCGCCCCAGCGTGTAGCCCATGTCATTTTTTCCACTTCTTCCTCAATCGAAGAGGAAACAGCTGAGTTTCCGATGTTCGCATTTATCTTCACGTGAAAATTGCGTCCGATGATCATTGGTTCCATCTCTGGATGATTGATATTCGATGGAATAATAGCTCTTCCTTTTGCCACTTCCTCACGAACAAACTCTGGTTTCATATTTTCTCTAATGGCGATAAACTCCATTTCAGGAGTAATGATTCCCTTTTTTGCATAGTGAAGCTGAGTTACATTCTGACCTTTTTTCGCTCGCAACGGTTTTCGGTTAAGCCCCGGAAAGACTTTATGATTCGCTCTTGGGTCATGATCATCTTTAAATCCATTGTCTTCCGGCTTTATTTCTCTTCCTTCATATTCTTCTACATCTTCTCTTTCTCGTATCCAGTTATGTCTTAGATTAGGTAGGCCTTTGGTTATATCAACTGAAAATTGGTTATCAGTATAAGGTCCACTTGAATCGTACACACGAACAGGTAGATTTTCTTCTTCACCAAAAGTTCCAGATGTGGGACTAAGTGCAATCTCTCGCATAGGCACTTGAATATCAGGTCTCGAACCTTCTACATATACCTTTTTACTTCCTGAAAAACTTGACATGATCGAAATGCTTTTTTCGTTTAATGAGGTTGATGCCATAGTAAATCTCTCCTTTTATATAATGTAATAAAAGGACGAGATCTAGAAAAAACGGGGGATCGAAGTAAGAAATACACAATAAAAAAGCCGGGTCCAAAAACAGACGGACCCGGCTTAATATGTAGAAGTGTAATCTAAATTAATAGATTGTTATTAACTTCCCCACGCTGGTATGATCCAGATCAGGTCCAAAGGGTCAAGAAACTTAAACGTGTCTCTCTCTCAGCCCAAACTATTGGACTCCCCTAGTTATTGCTATTCAATTCACATTTATTATACATGAAACCATAGGAAATGGAAGGGTAAATTTTCCTGAATAGTTATAAAAGACCACAATTCAGAACCACTTTATGAAAGATTCGGAAGTTATCGTATAAAGGTTACGAGTTATTCATAACTGCCCTATGAAGCCCTGATATTACATGCCTCCTACAATATTTAGCTTAGGCAGAAAAATACGTTTTCAGGTATTGTAAAAATACAATAATGTAGTATAATATTTTTATATCGTTTCAGATATTCGGGGCATTAGCTCAGCTGGGAGAGCGCTACGCTGGCAGCGTAGAGGTCAGGGGTTCGAGCCCCCTATGCTCCATAACTATATAAGACCTATTATACCGCAGGTTCTTCCTAATGAAGAGCACCTGCGGTATTTTAGTTTATGTGCCAAACAGTTCACAAGTGTTCACAGGTTTTTATGACGAAGATAGCCTTGCTCCACCTTTACCGCTGCTTCATCCTGGATATCTTGTGTGACTTGAGAATAAATAACGAGTGTGACAGCACTTCTATGATGACCAAAACGTTCTTGAACGACTTTGGGATTGACTCCTTCAATTCAATAAATGGGTCGCATGTGAATGCCGCAGATTATGAAAAGCCATGCGCTGTAAGCCCGCTTTTTCGATAATGCCATAAAACTCACGCAGGAGGTTTCTTGGATTTTTAAAGCCGCCAAAAAAATTAGGAAATACCAAATCATTGTCTTGGTATATATTTCCAAGTTATTCTTTCATTTTGTCTAGTTTGATTTTTTGTTGCTTTAAAGCATCACCTACATAAGTTAATTGTTGTTATCACGGTAAACATCTGTTATTGTTCCTCCACCTAGGCATTCTTCTCCTTTATAGAAGACAACTGCTTGTCCTGGTGTTATGGCACGAATCGGTTTGTGGAAATTAACTTTAACTTGGGAATCATTCAACCATTTTACCGTTACTTCATTGTCCTATTGACGGTACCGAAATTTTGACATACATTCTAAAGTACTAGCAATCGTTTCCTTTGATAGGGTTACCAAAATCCTACTATTTGCTGACTCTATCACCTCTATCCCTTGAGCCCACCCCTTATCAACTGCTTTAATAATAGGAGAAACCTAGATTATCTTTTTTGAGCTTTAGGAAAACTTACTTCAATTGTTGTGCCTATACTTGGAGTGCTTTGAACCTTCACTTTTCCATGATGCTTATCAATAATCCATTTAGCTATTGACAAACCTAATCCTGTTCCCTCCTCAGATGTTCTGGCATTATCGCTTTGAAAGAAACGATCAAAAATTCTGGGGATGTCCTTTTCCGGAATCCCAATTCCGTTGTCACTTACCGTAAAAACAATCAAGGAATTTGTCTGAAGACAAGACAATAGGATTTCTCCGCCTTTATCTGTATATTTTATGGCGTTATCCAATAAAATAACAATCAACTGATGTAACCTTTTAACGCTAATAAATGAATCATTCTAAAACGCCTCAATCCTTTGGTATCAAACGGTTGAGGCGCTTTTTTACTCTTTATATACTACGCAAAACTTCTATTAACACTAATGACCCTAGTTAAACATCAAAGTTCGCTTACAAAAAGTGAAAATTTAGATATGTTAATTCGGAAATATATAATAAGCTAGGATAATTATTTGGAAAGGTAACAGTTTGGAATTGTAACGGGAGGAATTCAAAATAGTTAGGTATATTCCTTGAGTATAAATTGATACAGCTTTAGGAAGAAAGCCTTGATTGATCATAGCTAGATTTTCATAAGGGGAATTTTAGGGAGATGCGTACAAGGTTTTACAACGATATGACTTAAGGATGCCTTTGTATTGATGTTTTGGGATAAAGACAAAGTGTAGAAATTGAAGGGTTATTTGCCAGGATAAGGAGAGAAGGGTGATCCATTCTTTTTTGAATAGAGATTCTTATGTATTTTTACATTCTTGGAAAATATTATATAACTACATCGGACCATTTTTGTTATTTAATTAAGGATTAAGGTCTTATTAATGAAAAAATCACTCTTAAAGAGTGATTTTTAAGCAAGATGTTTTAAAATCGGAAAAATTCTAAGATGTCTCTTCTTCAACCTTTTTTTCTTTGGATAGAAACCATCCTAGTATAGCAATGAGTAACAACACTGCCCAAAATGTTAGTTTCCATTCAGAAGATTTTGCGAATTCTTTAGGCAAATATGCTAAGTCAGGATGAGACAAAGTATATACCGCTAATTTAACACCAACCCAACCTACAATAAGAAAGGCTGCGGTTTCGAGACCCGGCTTTTTGTTCAAAATTCCAACAAAGGGGTAGCGTCAGGAAAATGCGGATTTACAACGTTAAGGATATCAAAATATAAAAAGTCTAATTTCTCGGTGTTATAAGTGAAAAATTAGGCTTTAGTTACTTCATTAAAGCGCCTGATTGTTGAA
>NZ_JBHLUU010000078.1:0-5159 GCF_042433785.1 Robertmurraya beringensis
ACCTAATTATAAGGGGTTTTTTTATACCCAAGAAGACTTGTATTTACCATATTTTCAATAAAATTACAGATACCTTTCCGTAAAAATGTCTTGACAAATTTAATTTAAATAAATGCAAAGCTAATGAATAAAAATGAAAAACCTGTCTCCATTTACTTTGGAAACAGGTTCTCGCGTAAGATTTATGTTAATTCAATTTGTTTTGTCTCTCTACCAAAGAACGCTAATACAACCACTCCCACAACGATACTAATACAGAATATCGTAAAAATAAAGCCGATAGAATAGCCTGCTGCAACTAGTGATCCAACCAATAATGGACCAAGGATACCACCCACACGACCGATCGAAGCGGCCATCCCAGAGCCTGTCCCACGAATCACAGCTGGATACTGTTCTGGGGTATATGCATATAATGCTCCCCATGCACCGAGGTTAAAGAACGATAATAGAATCCCCGCTGTCATTAAGATGGCAGTCGTCTCAGCATTACCGAACACTAGTGCCGAAGCTGCAGTTCCTAATAAATAGGTGACTAATACAAATTTGCGTCCTAGTTTTTCAATTAACCATGCCGCTGTATAGTAACCTGGAAGTTGAGCTAACGTCATGATAAGCACATATTCAAAGCTCTTAATCATGCTAAAACCCTTCATGACCATCACACTTGGTAACCATAAGAACATACCGTAATAAGAGAATACAACAGTAAACCAAACAACCCATAATACAAAGGTAGAACGTGAGTGATCTTTTGACCATACGTCTTGGATATTTTGAATCACCGTTCTTTTTTCTACCTTCTTTTTTGAAAATGCTGGTGAATCCGGTAAGTTTACTCGTAAATAAAGTGCGTAAAACGCTGGAATAGCACTAATAATCAAGGCAATTTTCCAACCATAGGATGGGATAATAAAGTACGAAATAAGTGCAGATAGAAGCCATCCAAATGCCCAAAAGCTCTCAAGGAGAACAACGACACGTCCACGATCTTTAGCTGGTACACTTTCAGAAACAAGTGTTGAGGCAACAGGTAATTCTCCTCCCAACCCCATTCCTACAAAGAATCGCAAAACGAGAAAAGCTGCTAAAGTGGTAGTAAAGGCTGAAGCTCCGCTCGCTAATGAAAATAATAGTAGAGTAATAATAAAAATATTCTTTCTTCCAATTCGATCTGCCCAAATACCAAAAACGAGAGCACCAACAGCCATCCCTATCGAGTTCACACTTCCAATCCAACCCATTTGTTCAGGAGTTAATCCCCAATCAGCATTTAGAGCTGCAATGATAAAAGAAAGCATACCAACATCCATCGCATCAAACATCCAACCAAGACCTGCGATGCTGAGTAATTTTTTTTGTGAAATTGCTTTATTTTCCATCTATGTAACCCTCCTCTTGTCTTGACATCTGTCATTACTAGATAACTATAGTCCTCGTAATAAAAAAAAACAAGTACATTTAATTACATATTGGATCATATTTTTATTATTTTTAACGATACTTACATTTCTATACGGTGAAGGTTTCAGGTATAGGGAGGCCAATTTCCCTTAATTTTTTTTCCCCTATTTACATTAACGCTACGTAAAGGTTTATATTGATTTTATCAGGAGGTGAAGCATATGGAATACACGGTTCAAAAACTCGGACAATTGGCTGGAATTAGTACGAGAACATTACGGTATTACGACCAAATCGGTCTTCTGCAACCAAGCAGGGTGAATTCTAATGGATATCGAATTTATGGGCAATCGGAGGTGAATCGCCTTCAGCAGATCCTATTTTATAAAGAGCTTGGAGTTAGCTTGGATATGATTAAAGAAATACTCTCCTCCTCTACGTTTGACGCAGAAACAGCGCTTAGAGAACATCGTTTAAAGCTAATTGAAAAGAAGCAACAAATTGAAACGTTAATTTGTAATGTGGAAAAGACTATTGCAGAATCTGAAGGGAGAATGACCATGTCAAATAAAGAGAAGTTTGAAGGATTTAAACAGAACTTACTTGCTGAAAATGAAAAGAAATACGGAAAAGAGATTCGTGAAAAGTATGGAAAAGAAACCGTAGAACAATCCAATGCCAAGTTAATGAACCTGTCTGAGGAGGACTATAAAAAGGTGACAACTTTAGAGCAACAAATAAGAGATGTTTTGGCTCAGGCTTTTACAAGTGGTGATCCCGCAGGTCCGCTTGCACAACAAGCAGCCGAGCTTCATAAGGAATGGCTTTGCTATTTTTGGCCATCGTACAGTAAAGAAGCACATGCTGGTCTTGCCCAAATGTACGTCGATGATGAAAGATTCACTGCCTACTACGATAAGGACCAACCTGGAACGACAGAGTTTTTACGTGATGCGATAGCCATTTATACAAAATAAGAGGAGGAGCGACTTGCCCCTCCTTTTTTTACAGCATGGACTTACCTTTCTATTAATAATTCAATCAACCAGCAATCACGAAACTCTCCTTCATGGAATTCATGCTTCGGAAGCAATTTTACTTTTTCAAATCCACATTTTTCGTAACATCTTATTGCCCTTTTATTACTAGCCTGTGGGTCCATTATGATTCTTGGAGCGCTCTTTTGCGTTGCTAAGTAATTAACCATTGTATGAATAAGAAGGGTTCCTATTCCTTTATTCCAGTAATCCGTTTCTCCAATAAATTGATCCATACCAAACGTCTTTACTTTCTCGTCTTCTACTGTATACGTTTGAATATATCCTATGGGCTTTTCTTCTAATGTAAAAATATATCGCGATAACCCTTCCTCTTCCAGAAAAAAAGTTTCCATTACTTTCTCTATTGTAAAAGGTTGATCTCTACCTTCGTAGTATTCTAGTACCGAAGGGTTTGAAAGCCATTTTGCTAAATGATTTGCATCTTCTTTCCTGAGCGATCGAATCGTTAGTTCAGCGTTTTTAATCTCCATCTTTTCCCCTCCCCCTTTAATCCACATATTACCATAACAAAAAACCAAATCTGACTTAAAAGATTTGGTTTTTGTTTTCTTACTTATTCTTTTTTGAAACTTGAGCTGGCTTCGGCAAATCGCTTTCAGTTACTCCAGTTAATGTCGTACGATTCATTTTGCTTGTGTCTTTACCAGCACCAGGTAATGTATTTGCCATTGGTAATTGCTCTAGTTCTTTTCCACTTGGCAAGTTTAACACCTCCCTCGTCATTATTAACATGCTCCTATTCTCTTCGGATACACAGTAAATGGAAATAATATTATCTGAAATTATATTAAAATTTATGAAAAAAGAATTAGCAACTGTCAGGCTGATTTTAAAGGTCGTATCCAAACTCAATAATGGTATAGAACATGCGATATCCAAGGGATTGGTATAGTGAAATCGCCTTTCGATTGTCTCCAAACACTCCTAATGTTGCTTCCGTTTTCCCTTTTTCCTTTAAAAAAGTTAATGCTTCAGTAATCAATGCCTTTGCTATCCCCATTCGTCTCCAATTAGGTAAAACAAAGATATTTTCAGTCGCACTTCTCTTTTCTCCGAGTCCCCATGTCATAACACTACCCACTACGTTTTGTCCATCAAATGCAGTAAATGTAGCCCATTCTGCCCCAGACTTTGTCCATTGAAGATGATTCAAGCTCCAACAAATCCCGTTCGGATCTCCAGCAGCCTCTGCACGCAAATAACTTTCCTGCTCTTCTTGAGATTCCATTTTCCAATTCATTACCCTAATATTTGCTGGTAGAGGATATGAAGGGATTGGTTCAGTTAAATCTCTTTTCATCACCAAATGATTTTCTTTCGCTATAAATCCTTTTGATAAATAAAAATCCATCTCCTCAAAATCATCAGAAGATATCGTATGTCTAAGGGTAATTTTTTTATTAGGGTATTGGCTTCGAATCATTTTAGCTCTAATCATAACTGCATCCATTAGCTCATTCACTGCCTCTTTTGGGACTGTTGTATTCTCATTTATCGCTAAGTCCATCTGTAGCTTAAATTCAAAGTCCAAAGATTTGTTCGGATCTTCGATTAAACCCCAAGACTGATCAGGTGCAATATGTGCGGAAGCGAAAACTTCTCCCTCTTCACTAACAGCACAGAAAATATTATCTGAAGTATAGTCCCCATTGTACCGATAAGCTAACATGGAAATAAAATCAAACTTGGCGATTTGATTGGCATCCTGTTCCTCAAAATTTCTAATTAAATAGGGCTTCTTCAATCTCTCCATATGTACATCCTTTCATCCCCCATCTTTATTTAGAATTATTCTCCATAACTAGGATAATTCCTCTATTTGACAATCTAACACCAAGTGTCCACCCGAGACGGACAAATTTCCCACTTTTGTCCACGGAGGGTGTCTGTCACCACATTCTTCTATAAATAAAAAAGGGCCCTCTTTGAAATAAGTAGTTCAGATAATGTGGAGAAAATCTAAAATAACAATGAATTTTTGGTATTAAAAACAGCATAATTCGTTCTGTAATTAGCACAAGTTTTAACACAAAAAACGCTTGGATTTACCAAGCGTTTTTTCATTGTTATTTCCTTATCTAAACTTCCTATTATTGAATGACGATATTTCCTACATATTGGGCAGTTCCTTTATCAGTAGGTAGGTCTAAAACAATCATAAACTCGCCTTTATCTTTCGGTAAGTTGAAATAAGGACCTGCATTATCCATTTCTAAATCTATTTTGTTTTCATTTTGCCAAAGCGAAATTTTCACATTTTTCTCGTCAAAATATCCATCTTGAAGGGAAAACTGAACTTTCTGCCCAGAATTAAAGTGCATTTTATTTTGCTTTTTTGCTAATGAAAGAATATCCTTCGTTTCCTTGTTGTATTTTTCATCAAAAGTCCAATTTATGTTTGCTTCTGCTAATTTTTCTTCTTGAGTAATATCCTCTGGATTTGTAAGTGAAGCAGTAGGGGGAGAAAAATCATATTCTTCTCCAATACATCCTGTTAATGAAACAACAAAAAACAATCCAAAAAGAAAGATACAAAATCTTTTCAAATAATTTCACCTCCATATATTTTTGCGTATTGTCAAAACTTTTATATTAAATAGGCTATAAAATACCTTGATAGAGGGCTTTTTGAGCAAAAAAATTGCCACCCCCTGAATTTTAGGAAATAGTGAGGTTACCACACCAAACACCAAC
>NZ_JBHLUU010000079.1:0-6528 GCF_042433785.1 Robertmurraya beringensis
CTTGATGACTTGTAATTTAAATTCTTTAGAATGTTTTATTCGTTTCATGATGTCAGCCTCCTTGGTACATTAAGCAGTATAATAAATATTACTCTTATTGTCCAAGTTCATTTTGGGGCTTATGAGATTTAATTACTAATAAACTAAATATATTAGGTTATCCCGGCACTACCAAGCATCTCATTGGACACCTCCATGGTTCCTGTAGCTTTCATGCTCATTTACCAATGGACATTAAACAATCATAAAAGTTATTACCTATACGCTATAATAACTGCTGCCATATTTGCATTTATTTTAAAGCCAATTTTAGTAAGTACTGGTCTTTTTAGAATGTACGGTGAAATTAATTATTTTCACTTATTTATTGGATACGTATTTGTACTTTTGATAGCAAAAGTTATAACCTGGTTATTTCATGAATTACAAAAACCTAAATTCTCAACTCAGAATAGAGAATAAGAAAGTACTCATAAAATATGGGTGCTTTTTCTTTATTTTTCACTTCATATACTGAATACGTAATGTTCTCATACTTTACATTTATGCAGGTTTTTTGGGGTAAAAAACAATTCAACACCAAAACTTTAGGTCAAAATGCATATTTCTACTATTTTTCGACAAATTCTGATATAATTAAAGACCTAAATAGGCAAATTTTACGAAAGTAAAAGACGCAAAGCCACGGGCCTACAGCATTTTGCCACGGTAGCCGGGTTGCTGGGATTTATTGAGTCTCGTTATTTCATATTTTCCCTTTCTAATTTGCCTAACAAATGAAAGGAGTAAAAATTATGAACAAAACTGTACTTATTGCAGACGATTCTCGATTTATGAGAGACCTCCTCAAAAAACATCTTAAAGATAGTGATTTTAAAGTAATTGCTGAAGCTTCAGATGGTTGCGAAGCTGTGTCTCTCTATAGAGATGTTTACCCTGATCTAGTGATAATGGACCTAAATATGCCCTGTAAAAATGGCATGAACGCATTAGAGAATATTAAAAATATGGACTCAAATGCTAAGGTAGTCATTTGTTCTGCTATGGGACAACAAAGAATAAACATCGAGGCACTGGGCCAAGGAGCAAAAGATTTTGTAGTTAAACCCTATTTTAATGAGTTAGTACCAACTCTTAAGAAATTAGTTTAAGTTCAATTCCTTAAGAGGGATGCTTTTTTGTTGGATTAAACTAGTTGCACAGTATATATGTCTTTAGTGCAAATCAAAATAGAGATCTTTTCAAAGTTCATTAAAAACTCACTTGTTTTTATTTTTTCTCTTTTTGGAAATACTTCCTAAAAGGAGGTCGAATTATGTCGAAAGCACCTCTTATATAAGATCCGATTTGAAAATGAGTATGTAGTTCCCCACCTTCAAAATATAGATTTAACCTTCTTGATAAGGTGATTATTGATGTTGAAATACTTGCCTTTTCTTTCTCTGATAAAACCAGTTTACTAGCTAAAGATTTTAAATGATTATTAACAGGATTAACCGACATAATTTGCCTCCTCATGACAATATTCGCTAACTTTATTATATAATTTTTTCCAAGAATATAAAAATACACGAGAACCTCTATTCAAAAAAAGAAGAGAATCACCCTTCTCTCCTTATCCTGACATAAAACTCTTCAATTTCTACACTTTGACTTTATCCCAAAACACTAATACAAAGGCATCCTTAAGTGATTTCGTTATAAAACCTCTAATAAATTCCTTCAGTTAACATCCACTCCTATTTTGACATATCCCTAAATTCCTCTTTAAGCACCTATTTTTGCCGATTTTGATTCACTTTTGTGTAACGCTGTAAAAATATCCGATTTGTTTACTCAGCTACTAGTCCAGTAACATCTCGATCGTACATATATTTATAGAACATGATTATATTTAGGTTAGGAAAGTGAAATAGTTGACACTAAAAGGACCACACATATCTAAATATGTGTGGTCCAATTTTATTACCTTCTTCAACTAAAGGACTATAGTATAAGTGCATATCTTCACAAACTTAGCTTTATTACAGGAATGCCCTCCTTTTTAATTCAGTTGCCAGTGACAACTATTAAGTGACCTGAACAAATATATTCCTTTTTTATTCCCCTTGTATTAAATACTTTAACATTGGAGGTTTGGAGGTGCAACTAAAGTCGTAAATATTATTACAATAATAATTGAAGTGAAGTATTATGGTTGTAACAGAGCTTCTTGTAGTCCAGTTGCTGCAATAATTATAGCAACTTCTCCTCTTGATACCATCCCAGCCCCTATAATAAACGATGTGGGTGAAGAAAAGCCTGTGAACTTCGCTCCTAATGCACCACCTAACAATTTCGTGAGGACCGCGTTTTTAATAAAATAAGGTTTTTTAATTGAATAATCAATTTCATAATTCACTACGAACATTAACAAATTTATTATCTGTCATTCAATTTCCGCTACAATCTTATTAAAGGCAAAGTGCTACCATGTAACCACTTTGTGTACCTCCAATCTTCTCCACAAGTTCTAGGAAAAATAACTATATTTTTTTGCGATAAAAATACGATTCATGAAAAGATTGTCATTTTAACTATTCTATGGTTTACTAATACGTAGTTTTATAGAATGTCTTCATTAGGTGCCTAAGTATAGGAGAATAGGGAAGTTTAAAACAACGCGGAGCCCGCCACTGTAGTCGAGGAGCTGCTGCAATGCCACTGGGAAACTGGGAAGGCGCAGCATGTGATGAATCGGAGTCAGGAGACCTGCCTAAGAGAAGTTCTACAATGTGGTTATGGCAAGACCTCAGCTTATTTAAGCTGGGTTTTTTTTGTATGGTCGGGAATTACCATTAAAGGAGGAAGTAAGTTAATTATGAAAAAATTAAAGGAAACAATTAGTTTAATTGATGGTTTGAACACAAAAGCTCAGGAACAAATGGAACAACATTTAAACTCACTAACTAAACCATTCGGAAGTTTAGGCTTGTTAGAATCACTAGCGATTAAAATAGCAGGTATAACTGGAAATGCACAACCTAATATTGACCCAGCAATGGTAGTGTTAATGGCGTCAGACCATGGTGTAACTGTAGAAGGAGTTTCAGCTTATCCATCAGAAGTTACTCAGCAAATGGTTAGAAATTTTATTACAGGTGGAGCAGCGATCAATGTTTTATCCCGAGCTTCAAATGCCTCAGTTCAGGTTGTTGATATAGGGATTAATGGAGAGTTGCAACTTCCAGGTTTAATCAACAGAAAAATACGCTTTGGAACAAATAACATGGTGCAAGGACCAGCTATGGAAAGGACAGAAGCAGTTTCGGCGATAGAAGTAGGAATTGAGGTAGCACAGTCAGCTATACAGAAAGGTGCGAGACTTTTAGCACTTGGAGAAATGGGAATCGGAAATACCACAGCAAGTAGTGCGATGGTCGCCGTACTCGGGCAGTTATCTGTTGATCAAGTCGTTGGGTTTGGAACAGGAATAAATACAGATGAAAAAGTAAAAAAAGCCAACGTTATTAAAAGATCAATTGAAATAAATCAACCCAATCCAGCTGATCCGATTGACGTTTTGGCAAAAGTCGGGGGATTAGAAATAGCAGGACTTGCTGGGATTGTGTTGGGTGCTGCAGCAGCACGAGTCCCTGTTTTAATAGATGGCTTCATCACAGCTGTGGCTGCGTTGACAGCGGTTCGTATGACTCCCGCATGTGTGCATTATCTTATTGCATCACATCAATCAGTGGAACCGGGTCATATCTTTGTAAATAAACTTTTAGGATTACAGCCACTTGTTAATCTAAACCTTCGTGTTGGAGAAGGAAGTGGGACGGCAATTGCACTTCCCATTGTGAGATCAGCTATTAAAATTGCAAATGAAATGTCTACATTCGAGCAAGCAGGCGTTTCTGGTTCAACTGATGGTTCGGTAAAAGGTACAGCAGAAGTAGCGAAGACATCTGAAATATTACCTACAGAACCTACATTGCAAATAGCAACTCTTCATGAGTTTGATGTGCAACAAAAACAAGGTGTCTATAATGCAATTTATAGCCGAAGGGATATTCGTTCATTTATAAAGCAACCAATTGAGGAGGAAAAACTGTACAGAATCTTAAAAGCAGCACACCATGCACCCTCAGTTGGCTTTATGCAACCGTGGAATTTCATTGCGGTTCGCTCAGACGAAATTAAACAGCAATTACATGACGTTGTTTCTAAAGAAATACAAGTAGCAGGAAAATATTTTGAAGATGATCGGTCTTTGTTGTATCCTAAGCTAAAACTTGAAGGTATTCTTGAGGCACCTGTTACGATTTGTTTTACGTGTGACCCGACAAGGAACGGGGATCATGTACTGGGGCGCAATACGATACCAGAAACAGATGCCTATTCGGTAGTATGTGCTATGCAGAACTTATGGTTAGCTGCTCGGGCTGAAGGGCTTGGAGTTGGATGGGTTTCCTTTTATAAGAAACAAGACATACGAAAAATACTTAATATTCCGCCACATATCGAGCCTATCGGTTTGATGTCAGTTGGGTATACACATCAGTTTCAAGAACAACCTGTATTAGAGACAGTCGGATGGGGAAAACGAATACCAATAGACAATTTAATTTATACTGACAATTGGGGAAGCAATAAAACTAAATAGTTAAGTGACCATTATTTAGCTGGATTTGATAGAGTTATAAACGAAACGAGTCCTTCTTCATTAGAAGAACCGTTTCTAAATCTTTTATTAACATATGTTTTCCCATATTGTTCTTACTAACCATAATGAATAATAAAGTTATTTCATTAAATGTCCCGATTACGGAAAACTGTCTTATTGAAAATCAATCAAATTTATATAAATGTATACTCTTTTTAAAATAGCAGCAGTTCTAGAAATTACCCCATTTAAATTCATAGAACGGACTGAAGAACACTATGCTCTGTTAATGTTTAATGTTGATATAAATATAATAAACAGAACTTTCATAAAACCGGAAGTTCTGTTTGGTTTTATTGTCTTTAAGAAACAGATAGGTAAGGGTTTGAGATTATCGTTCCCTTTTCCCCCTGTTCACACCGTACGTGCGACTTTCACCGTATACGGCGTTCCAACTAATCCAATTCATTCAATTCTATGTACTCAAGTGAAATTAGTTTAATCTCAATCAAATCGTATAGTTTTTTACATAAACTTCTGAGTTCATTTACTTTTCCCTTTTGTTTGCTGTTCAGTTGTAAATCATCAAGAATAGAATTAATTTTATTAATATCTTTCAGATGTACGAGCCTGTGAAGAGTTTCATGTAGATCTATCAAGTTTGAATAACGGTCATCTTACATACCTAAACTCACTAATAATATCAGTTAACCAATTTTCCATAGTCATCCCCTTCGATTTCTTATTAGAAAAGCATCCTTGTTCTAAACTGCTTCTTTAGCTTAATAGTGCTCAGCATTTTCGAATTGTTCATCAAAGTCTCATTTTTCTTTGTTTTAGAATAGCAATAATTTTTATAGGAAAAACTTCCCTAAAAGGGATGACATTTAAGAAAGAAAAAATCATTGAAATATCTTCTTGGATAATAATGTTTATGTTGTTAATCAAATTTGTACCGAAGAAAAAAATACGTGAAGCACATGTAGTTTTCCTGTTTACACAGGTAGTCACCTGGTTAATGGGGGCACTTGTTGTTGAAAAAGGTAATATAAAATATCCCATCAGAACCTTCTTCAAAAAAACAATAAAAAGCAATTTTACTTTTGAATATTTTATTTTTCCTGCATGGAATGTATTGTTCAACATTCTTTATCCTGAAAACAAAAATACTTATATCAAGGCATTATATTATTTGTTGCATACTTCTCTAATAATATTTTTTGAAGTAATCGCTCTAAAGTACACAAAATTGATTCACTATAAAAAATGGAAATGGTATTGGAGCTTCATAACTGTATTCATCCATCCCTTTTTGTTCAACTAAAGTCCCCCAATGCTGAATATATGAAGCCCTTTTAGTTATGATTTCTCCCTTGACAAACCAAAAATTATTAATTTTCCATGCAATATTACATATTTGATAAAAAAATTCCAGATACTTGTTAAAGAATATAAAATTAATCTTAAAAAGGAATTGATTATATGGATAATAGAAAGGCTGCCAAGTTAACTGCTGGTGAGTTAGCACACTGTTGGGAACAGTTAATGAATAATAGTATGTTAAATGTTGTTTTGGAGTATCTTACATTAACATCAGAACTAGAAGAAGTTAAATCTCTTTGTAATGAGGCGGGTTCTAATTCTAAATCTGCTGTACAATTTTTTGAATCTGTACCCCCCTCTGTTAGGATAGATGTCGTAGGGAACTTTAGTGTATAGTTTAAATCATACACGGAGGTTGATCGACATGAAAAGTAATAATGGTAAACGTTATACAAAGGAAGAGAAAGCATCAATTATTAAGAGAATGATGCCCCCCACTAATGAATCGGTTGGCCAATTAAGTGAAGAGTTGGGCATTACTGAACCCACGCTTTACA
>NZ_JBHLUU010000008.1:0-723 GCF_042433785.1 Robertmurraya beringensis
GTCGGTGGGGTAACCGTAAGGAGCCAGCCGCCTAAGGTGGGACAGATGATTGGGGTGAAGTCGTAACAAGGTAGCCGTATCGGAAGGTGCGGCTGGATCACCTCCTTTCTAAGGAAAATTGAGGCTTTTGACCTTCGGTCAAAGCTAACAACCGTTGATGATATGATTTGTTTAGTTTTGAGAGAGCAAACTCTCATATATAAAATAGCAAGTTCTTTTTTTCTGTTGTATGGGCCTATAGCTCAGCTGGTTAGAGCGCACGCCTGATAAGCGTGAGGTCGATGGTTCGAGTCCATTTAGGCCCACCATACANCGATGGTTCGAGTCCATTTAGGCCCACCATACAAATTCAACGGGGCCTTAGCTCAGCTGGGAGAGCGCCTGCCTTGCACGCAGGAGGTCAGCGGTTCGATCCCGCTAGGCTCCACCAAAAATTGTTCTTTGAAAACTAGATAATGATATATGAAGAAAACCAAGGAAAGTGGAGGCGACTGTTCAACTTCGACAGACGTTGGAGAGCCGGCTTGACAAATCCTGCTTTTTGATTTGACTAGACGGATCGAAACGGCCGAGAAGTTAGGAGCCGAAACTGGACAAAGAAATACCGAGTAATCGCCATTTTAGTTTTCTCTCTAATTTATTAGAGAAATTCTTTTTAACCGTAGGTTAAGTTAGAAAGGGCGCACGGTGGATGCCTTGGCACTAGGAGCCGATGAAGGACGG
>NZ_JBHLUU010000080.1:0-6902 GCF_042433785.1 Robertmurraya beringensis
TAGTGGATTTGGACGGGTTACCACCTGACTTATCCATTATAAAGGACTTTTTCTTTGCACAATATAATAAAGTTGAACATTTTGAGTATTTTTAATAGTGAAATTAAATTAATGCAACACTAGTGATGTATCAGGCATTAAAAATTGTTGATATTTCTCTACTTTTATTAGAGGGTTTATATTCAATAGATATTTCTCTAAAGCATCTACCTTTGGAATTCCTACGAATTTTTCTTTAAAGAATATATGACGCGAAATATCAGATTTCTCAACAACGTCTCCATCAAATAATATGAAATGTTCTACACCACTCATTGCTAACTCAGCTGCCATCCATCCTCCAACAGCTCCACATCCAAAAATCAAAATAGAGGATTCTTGAACTTTTTGTTGAGATTCATACTTTCGTGATGCTCCCAGTAAAAAGTCTCCAAAAAAATTAATCTGACGATTATATCTTTCTCTTGCTTCATCTGAAATAAATTGTTGATGAAGATTTGGTTTATTTTCCACAATAACCCCTTTTTGGAACAGGTTTGTAAATACCTTCTTAATACCTTCTAATTCAATTTCTTTATTAATTTTCTCTTCGAGTTTTTCTTTAATATCTAAAATAGTCTTTTTCCCATCTATACATTCAATTAATAATAATGTAAATTTGTTCGCTTTAAATTGAAGTTGCCTTCTAGTATTCATAAAGTATATTTGAAGAATATCTTCACCTATTACATATATGTCTACGGCATCTCGAATCTTAAAAATATCCGTATCCTTTAGCATGTTTTAACTTCCTCCCTATAAGTACAAACATCATATAACTGTATATATAAGAAGCCTTTTGTACGTATACAAAAGGCTTCTTAATCAATATAAATTAATATTGAACTACTCCTGAATTAACTTCTAAAAACGCGCCCCACTCAGCTTCTGTTGCTACCTGATTGTTACGAGTACAAACGCGTGTACAGCAATCTGAACGACTCCCTGAACACCCATCACTATACTTTGCTAACATCATTGTTTCTTCAATTTCCTCGAATAAGAAATCTTCTGCTTTTAGCATCTTTGTACCTCCGGAAGTATAAAATAGTAGCTTAATAGGTAAATAGTTACAATTATATATTATGACAACTTACGCCAATTATCAACACTTACTAGTATTCTTCTAGTATTAATATTTAAATAAGATTGTCTGCTTATATATATCAGCACTGAGGCTGCTAATATAAAGTATATAGTGTACAGCTTGCGTTTTCGTGAATATTGAAACATTTTGTATTTCAAAGGAAGAACCTAAAATTAAAAATAGGTATATTATCCTTATATAGAGGTTTTAGTTTAACTCATATTTAAATTGAAATATTTATCTCTTCATTAATTTCAATTCTCTTGGGATCAACATTCGAATAATACTTTGGACGATATCCTATAAGGTGAATGTTAGTAATTATCGTGTTATCCAATGTAAGTGAAAGAGTTTCAATTTTATCAATTGTACCAGTTAATATTAAAGACCCAATAATCATAACTCTTATTTTCTCAGGTTTGTATCTTTGGCTTACCAAACTTGAAATGATATTTGGTATCACTTGAATTTTTGCATTTGTAGGATGACTAATCATCGATTCCACTAAAGAGTCACCATAACCAGATGGTAATTCTTTTTCACCGAATAGTATTCGTCTAATACGCAACATGGCTATATCATCCGCAGTCAATGTTTTCCCTATTCCTCCACCTACTGACATTTCAGAAAAGATTGAGTTATTGCTTTCTCCTGTACCTTTTAGGTTTACAACAACGTATGTTCCTTCTCGTGTAGATTTGATGTCAATATTTTCGATGGATACAATATCTGCCTCATCTTTTATAGCAAAAGGGTATCTATCTCTGCCTCTCATGTCCTTTAAAGATTGTTCGATTTTAGAGTCGGGATTAATAAGCGTTATTTGATATTCACCTTTATTTTTGCTATAGAACTCATCGTAATCGGATATTATAGGTCCTAGCCAAAAACTTAATCCCGAAGAATTAATATTTTGAATCGCATTTTCTTTTTCTGTGGTCAGTTCACTTCTATTTATTGTTCTTTTTAATAACAACGGTTCTCCGTTAAGAGTACTTTTAATTACAGGGTTTTGATCCGAAATTTCCTCCTTCAATTTTTTGCTAACATAGGAATATAAGTTATATACATCAATGTCACCATTTCTATCGGCTGCTTCTCCCTCTAGACCTCGAATTAAATAATCAGTGAACGCTCCGTGTCCAGCTCTATCCGCGGCATATTGACTTGCTGTACATGCAGCAATAAGCACTTTTCCTGATCCTTTAACTTCTAATCCTCGATGCAATTCCTGTTGAATACTTCGTGTAATCGCTCCACTATGGCATGTATCAAAAAATGATAAAACTGTTTTAGCTGCGGTCTGGTCAATCAACTCTCTTACTTCGGACATTTTTATCATTGATATATTCGGAGAATAGATATCTCCATCAAAAGGAACAAAGTACCCTTCATTATCTATAAATGCACCATGTCCCGCCCAAAAAAGGAATAAAACATCAGTATTAACTGCACTTTCAAAGAAGGATTTTATAGCAGATAATAAAATAGTTTTTCTTGATATAGAACCTTGAAAAACTTGGACATCTTGTTCCTTAAATAAGGAAGGAGACTCTAAAAGAAGACGTTTAATTTCCAATGCATCATTTACTGTATTCGGCAGACTACTCACACTGTTATATTGATCTACAGCTATAATTAAAGCTTTATAAACCATTCTTCCACCACCTATCATGGAATTTTATTTTTGGACCATGTTCCTTTTTATTTTTTCTATATGGTACTCATAGTTTTTATTCGCTTTATCTGATTGATTAATTAAGCGTAAATTAAATTCAATTTTTCTTAGACTATATACACTATCGGATGATAAATTGGACAAATTAATTTCCTCATCTAGCAGTCCCATCAACATTTCTGCCTCAGATGAGTACAACATTACATCACTTAAAGATTTCCCATCAAAGTGATAACCTCTTAATTCAAAAGTGTATTTTTTAAATTCCCCGCAAATACTCTGGCTTTTTCTATTAAGCTTTTTCATATTGGGAGCATCGTGTCCTTGTGCGTTTTTATCATATGTAAACTCAACAGCATCGTAATCGCTATACCAAAGGTCTAATGGTTTTTCCTCATCAGAATTTCTTGTAATTGCAATTATGACCATGAAAGGCTCTTTTAAAAACTTAGCAAAAGAAACATCCATGTTACTAGGGTCTGCCCATTCAGGAAACCTTTCAGCATAAGGATGACTGTGGTAAGTACCTATATTATTGGATGTAGACACTATTTGTCTTGCTGTTTGGATAGCATTATCAATTGTTCTATCAGGTGATATCTCATTTTCAGTTCTTCTGCGGACATTTCCTACTGGAAATACATATTCACACTCAATGATGTCGTCATTTGAAATTCCAAATAACAACCCGTGTGATTCAGCTTGTTTACTTAAATCTTGCGGGAAGAATTGAATTGCATCTAATAATATAGTTGAAAAGGAATTCTGGATAAGATTAAATTTCATTGTGTACACCTCATTAAGTGATTTCTAATTCTGTACCTTATTAGTTTCTAAAGAAATTCTCCATTTTATAAGGCAATAGCAATGGCATATTTTTATTAGATACATTCATTCCAAATTCAGGCTCTTTGTAATTTGGTCGATCTCTAAGTAAGTCATTAGGATTTAGAAAGGCTTCAGCGGGAATTAAATACAAATCGGGGTTACTGCCTTCTAGGTAAAGAACAAGTGAAACATATAAGTTTCTTTGTTCGAGATTCATATGTTTCTTTAAAATTAGAACATACTCTGTCGGCCTCCGAATTGATTTAACGATTATCTCTATAAATCTACCATCAGGAGATTTTATAGATAAAGTTCTTGCATTCTCAATAATTTGACACCCATATTCTTTAAACTTGGCTATCACAACAGTCTTAGACACTTTGTTTAATTCATGATTATTAAGGGTTTTAATATTATTCAACAGCTTATACCTCCCAAAACGGATATAAAATTCCAAGGAATTTAAATGTAAACCTAGATTTTTTGAACCATCTTTTTTAATAGTTCAATCAAAACATCAATTTCCGCTTTTGAGTGCAACTTCATGTCAGGAGTTACGTCCATACCCATTCTCTAAACCACCCTTCTAAAGATTTATAGGAATATAATACCATTAATAATTATACATTTATAAAAAATACACGGCAGTTTCGTTTAATTTTATTGAAGTCTGGCAATCATAATATTGTTAGTGCAATCTGTATGTCAAAAACAGAAGGAGATAAAAATACTCCTTCTGTTTTTTATTTTGTATTATTCAATACATTGCCGTAATTACATATCAGAATACCGCTTTACCTTTTCAAAAAGTTCTTTTCTATCATTGTGTGAAAAGTTTCTTACCAGATTTACTATTGCTACAATCGTTAACCATCTACTTTCCTTTAGAAAAAAATATTCAAGTTTGTTTCTAATTTGATTATCTAGTTGCTCCAGCTCAACACCCGCCTCAATAAACAGCTCTATAACCTCATCAATCACTTTTTCATCGATTTTTTCTCTCTGTTGCTCAATTTCTGCTTCAATGCTTGATAGGTATGAAGTTAAAAAATCCTCCCATTTGTCGTCTTCTAGAAAAAAGAAATCCAAGTATGAGCTTTTATCCATGTCAATAAATTTCTTTTCGAACACTTCTCGCCTACCATAGTTATCATGTTGCTGCGAGTATATGCTCTGCATGTTGCTTACTAATTGGTTAAACCTTACGTCCTGTTGATACTCCCATATCTGTTGCAGCAATGCCAAAATTCTTCTTATTCGGCTTGGATCTCTCATTTAGAATCATACCCCTTATTTAAATTGTTACTATATTCTACAAAGTCCGATAATCTTACTTCAATTTTACCAATAATTGTCGCAAAGCGGATTCAATTTCAGCTATTAAAATTTGCAGGCTCACAAGATATTATTATATTTCAAGAATTCGTCAGTACATTCATTTAAACTAAATAATTTTCCACAGTGAATTAAAGTTTGAACCATCGGAAATGATGCATACTTTTCTAAAATTTGGCCAGTGGTTATGGATCCTAATATGAAAGAAGAAATAAAAAAGCACCTCATAAGTTATATAAACTTCCGAGAAGCTGTAATTACAGCTTACGTGTAATAGCTTTTCTAAATGGAGATTCAGCCCAAAATCTTAGCCTTATTCCGTTTCATGGTTGTAAAGCACCCGAATCAAGCAGGACGTTGTAAATGTCTTCTTCATTCCTTTTTGGATCTTCATATAAATCATACAGCTCTTCATCTTTTGTTGTATTTATCTTTTTAGGGTTATTGAAAAATACTTTTTAATGTATCCACTTTTTCAATTATAGGAAATTTGGAGGAAATTGTAGATAGTTGTCGAATTATCTAAAGTAAATAAATTAATGGGAAAGGGAGCAACATTATGAAATTAAAAAGTATTAAAATAAAAAACTTCAGAGGATTTAGCGATGAAACAACTATTAATTTTGAGAATCTAACCGCCTTTATTGGTAAAAATGATGCAGGTAAGTCTACCGTATTAGAAGCTCTTGAAATATTCTTTAATAATAGTATCGTAACTTGTGAAAGGGAAGACCTAAGTATAAATTCTGATGGAGATACCATTGAAATTACTTGTATTTTTAATAATCTACCAGACATTATAACTCTCGATAGTTCTTCTCCAACTAATTTAGCAAATGAATTTCTTCTTAATCCACAAGGTGATTTGGAAATCAAGAAATGTTTTAAAGCCACTACTTCTAAGCCTAAACCAACTACTTTTATAGTATGTAACCACCCAAGTGTACAATGGTACCATAACTTATTAGATTTAAAAAACGCAGATTTAAAAGCATTAGCCCGTAGGCTTAATTTGCCATCTGATATTTATCAAGCAAACTCAAATCCAAGTATTCGCGCTGCTATCTGGCATAGTATTGATAATCTCCAGCTAGAGCTGACTGAGCTTCAAGTTGATAAGGAGAACGCAAAGAAAATATACGATTCACTAGAGAAATACCTCCCGATATATGCTTTATTTCAATCAGACCGACCTAGTAAGGATGATGACAAGGAAGTTACTGACCCAATGAAACTAGCCGTACAACAAGCATTACTTGAATTGAACGCTGAATTAGAAAGAATAAAAGAAGAAGTAAAGCAAAAGGCAATTAGTACTGCTGAAAGAACTCTAGAAAAACTTAAAGAGATGGACAGCGAACTTGCTTCCTCATTAATACCTGAATTCAAAACCGAACCAAAATTCGATTCACTTTTTAAGTTATCTATTAACTCCGATGATAATATTCCTATAAACAAGCGTGGGAGCGGTGTTCGTAGACTGATTTTACTCAACTTCTTTAGAGCTGAGGTTGAGCGTAAGTTAAGCGAAAGTAGTTCACAAAGTGTTATTTATGCATTTGAGGAACCGGAGACATCACAACATCCTAAACATCAAGAAATTCTAATGCAGGCATTTATGGATTTAGCATATAACACCAATTCTCAAGTTATTTTAACAACCCATACTCCTGCTCTTGGTAGTCTACTTCCTCTAGAGAGTTTAAGATTTATTACCAAGGATAACGGAAATAGAGTTGTAAAATGTGGAGAAGAAAGTGTGTTTAAGGAAATAGTTGACACTTTAGGGATCTTACCTGATCCTATTACTGTTTTTGACATCTTTAAATTTCCTAAAGTTGACGGTATTGCCTGTCCAGAATTAGTCGATTATAATGTCCGTATATAATTCGAAACATTTCGACATTTATTTTGGGGAAAGGAAAAGACGTCCCC
>NZ_JBHLUU010000081.1:0-7161 GCF_042433785.1 Robertmurraya beringensis
TTTGTACAGGGTAAGACCACCAATAAGAGCCACGTCATATACTCACTGTTTGTGGTATCTACATTATGGAGTGGGGAACCAATTTTCATTCCTGGGTTAAGAGCGAAAGATCATGATTGTTTTTTGAGAAAAAATACTTTTGTCTCTTTATGAACGACAAAGTTGGTTTTTCACTTTGTTGATAGTGTTAACTATGTGAGATAACATGTGAAGGTACTAATTTTAGAAGGAGATCGAACATGACACAATCAAATATAAAAGTGGCTGTACAAAAGTTTGGTAATTTCCTAAGTTCTATGGTCATGCCAAATATTTCGGCATTTATTGCTTGGGGGTTAATTACAGCTTTATTTATTCCTACTGGTTTTTTTCCAAATGAAAACCTTGCCAAAATGGTTGGCCCGATGGTTACCTATTTACTTCCTATTATAATTGGATATACAGGTGGGAAACTTGTTCATCAAGAACGTGGAGCAGTTGTTGGTGCTATTGCAACGATGGGTGTGATTGCAGGAGCAGACATACCTATGTTTCTTGGTGCGATGATCATTGGTCCGTTAGGCGGCTTTGTTATTAAGAAATTTGACCAGTTAATTGAAGGGAAAGTTAAAGCTGGTTTTGAAATGCTTGTAAATAATTTTTCTGCGGGTATTCTAGGAGCGATCCTTGCCATTCTAGCATTTTTAGGAGTTGGACCTGCAGTTGATGTGTTTACCGGATGGCTCGTATCAGGAGTTGACTGGTTGGTTGGAACAGGACTGCTTCCATTAACTAGTATACTAATTGAACCAGCAAAAGTATTGTTCTTGAATAATGCGATTAATCACGGAGTTCTTTCACCCATTGGTGTGGAACAAGTAAAACAAACGGGACAATCCATTCTGTTCCTTCTTGAAGCAAATCCAGGTCCTGGAATTGGTGTCCTACTTGCGTATATGTTTTTTGGAAAAGGAACAGCAAAGAAATCAGCACCAGGTGCAGGAATCATTCACTTTTTCGGTGGAATTCATGAGATTTATTTCCCATATATCTTAATGCGCCCTATGTTATTTTTCGCTGTCATCCTAGGTGGAATGAGTGGAGTATTTACATTGGTTCTATTAGGCGGTGGATTATTTGCTCCATCATCACCAGGTAGTATTCTTGCCATTACTGCGGTTACCCCACATCATGCAAGTGCATATATAGCAAACTTTGCTGGTGTAATTGTGGCAGCAGTCGTGTCATTTATTGTTTCTTCCTTTATTCTGAAAACGGGGAAACAGGGGGAAGATGACCTAGAAGCAGCCGCTCAAAAAATGCAAGAAATGAAAGGGAAGAAAAGCTCTGTATCAAATGTACTTACAGATCAAGGAGCTATCCCTGACAATGTTACAAAGATTATCTTTGCATGTGATGCTGGAATGGGTTCAAGCGCTATGGGAGCATCGTTGTTACGTAAAAAAGTAAAAGAAGCGGGAATGGATATCGGGGTTACCAATATGGCTATTAGTAATCTTCCAGCGGACGCTCAAATTGTCATTACACAGGAGGAGCTAACTCCTAGAGCAAAAAACAAAGTACCAAACGCTTATCATATTTCTGTTGATAATTTCCTTTCAAGTCCTGAGTACGATAAGCTCATTAGTGAGTTGCAATTTCCAGCAAGTTCCACTCTTCATGAAGTCGTTGAAGATGCAGAAGAGAATGCTACCGATCATTTGAATGAGGAAGAATCACATAACGATGATTTGCTTCGTCCTGAAAATGTCTTTATCAATCAGGAGTTTGCCAATAAGGAAGAAGCCATTCGCTTTGCCGGTCAAGCATTAAAGAATGCAGGTTACGTCGATGAAAGCTATATCGAAGCGATGATTGAGAGAGATAACATGACTTCTACGTATATGGGAAATGATGTTGCGATTCCCCATGGAACAGAAGAAGCGAAGAAGGCAGTTATTAGATCAGGATTTACTGTCCTTCAGGTTCCGAATGGCGTGGATTTTGATGGACAGAAAGTACGTTTAATCTTCGGTATTGCTGGAAAAGACGGTACACATCTTGAAATCCTTTCTGGTATCGCAATTACTTGCTCCGATATGGAAAATATCGAAAAAATGGCTCAAGCAAAAACAGCTCAAGAGATTATCGATATTATTGGTAAAAAGTAAATAAGAAATAAAAAATAGAAAAGCGTATGTCTGCGCTTTTCTATTTTCTAGTTATTTCACTCAGGAACGAGTTGATACCGTGGATATAACCTCAAGGGAAAAAGCCATCATTGAATTGATTATTAAAACTTCTGGAAAACATACCGTTCTCTCAATTGCCTCTTCCCTAAATGTAAGTACCAGGACGATACAACGTGATTTAAAGGCAACAGAAAGGATCATGGAGAAGTTTGGACTAAGGCTAACACGCAACATGGATCAAGGTCTTTCTATTGAGGGGAAGAATGAACAGATATACAGGTTAATTCAGCATATAGCAGGGAGTACTCCAATTGATCAAACTCCTCTCGAAAAAAAGCTTCGATTACTTTTGGCTGTATATGAAGAAGAACATTTTAAAATTCAAACGTTAGCCACTCACCTTGGTGTCAGTTCAGCAACATTAGCCATTTATCTGGACGAACTGGCGGAATGGCTAGAGGTTTTTCAATTACAGTTAACAAGGAAAAGAGGAGTAGGAGTAGAACTGCATGGTACAGAGGCGAACAAACGAAGAGCACTTGTCCATTTTTTTCTACAGTATTTTCACGATGAGTTAATAGAAAAGCTATTTATTTTGGAAAAGGGAAGTCCATCCGAGGAAAAGATTCTTCATTATTTTTATCATGATGAGTTATTAGAAGTACTTACCTTAGTCAATACTACCTTTCATAAAACCCAAGTCCGAGTAACAGATCGAGCATACTTGGAAGTAGTCTTACATATTTATATCACTTTAATGAGAACGGATGCTCACTTTTTGTTGGAAGAGGATGTAATCTTACAAGAAAAAGAGGTTGCGATTGAATATGATCTGATGTTGATGATTAGTCGTGAGTTAGAACGAAAGCTTGATATGAGCCTTACAAAAAGAGATATTCTTTTTTTAGCATTGATTCTAAAAGGTACAAAGCTTCAAGGTGCTGAGGCTGAACCTGAAAACATATTACTTGCTCAGCTGATTAAAAATGTGATTCGCTCTGTTTCTAATCAGCTTCAGGTCAATTTAACGGATGACTTCTCCTTATTTCAAGGGTTGCTTGCCCATATGGAGCCAGCGCTCTTTCGTATCGAACAGAAAATGGAGTCGTTTAATCCACTAAAAGAAGAAATCAAACGGAAGTATCCGGTTTTGTTTATGGCAGTAAAAAATAGTGTGAAGGAAGAGTTTAAGTCCATTGACTATTTTCCTGAGGACGAGATTGCTTTTATGGTGTTACACTTCGGTTCCGCATTATTAATGCAGGAAGAGCATTTGACCATTAAAGCCTTGGTGATTTGCCCTACCGGTATCGGGACTTCAAAGATGTTGGCTAGTAGAATCAAAAAAGAAATAGCAGAAATTGATTCAATTGATATTAAGTCGATTAAAGAAATATCGGAACATGTGAACTTACAAGCATATGACGTGATTATTTCCACTGTAAGATTGCCTTTCATCAATAAAGAATACATTTTAGTGAACCCGTTATTGAGTACGGAGAACATTGATACGATTAAAAGCTTTATACAGAATAATATTGAAGCCATAGCAAAGGGTGAAAAATACAAAAAGATCGAACGTCATTCTGTACCTTCATCTGTTGTTAAGAAAAACATCGATTTGCATGACATGCTAGAGGACATTAAGAGTATTCAACATAGTATAGAGTCTATCATGCAAAATTACCGATTTTACAGGATGAACCATTCGGAAAGCCAGGAATTGATCCTTAATAAAATGTTGCAGATTGCCGAGAAAGAGAATCTAGTGACTGAATCTGAGGACATTCTTTATTCGCTCAAAGAGAGGGAAAAAAGAGGGGGGCTCGGGATTCCTCAGACCAATTTAGCCTTATTTCATGCAAGAAATGAGCATGTGCGTGAGCTGATTTTCCAAATTGCTCATCTGCCTAATCCTTGTCTGGTTAGGGGAATGGATGGAAACATGGTCATGATGAAGAACCTATTGCTCATGCTGGCCCCATTAGAGTTAAGCAACAGACAGCAGGAGATTATTAGCTTAATTAGTACAAATATTATTGAAACCGATGAAGCTATTTTGATTTTTTCATCGGCAAATGAAGAACTAATTTATAAGAGATTAGAGTCTATTTTTTCGAATTATTTACAGTCGAATTTTAAAATAAATGATAGAGGGATGATGTAATGAAATTAGCAGTACATTTTGGAGCAGGTAACATCGGGAGAGGATTTATTGGAGCCCTTTTTTCTCAGTCAGGATACCATGTTACTTTCGTAGACATTGCCGAACCAATCATTAATCAATTAAATGATGAAAAACAATATAAAGTGAAGCTTGCCACAGATGCACAAGAGAGTATTCTTATTGAGAATGTTTCAGGATTGAATAATTTAACACAGGAAAATGAAGTAATAGAAACAATCAAGAAGGCAGCTTTTTTAACGACGGCTATTGGACCTAACATTCTCCCGAGAATAGCGCCTTTAATTGCAAAGGGATTGGCTGCAAGGGTAGAAGAGAATAGTGACAAGCTATATGTCATTGCCTGTGAAAATCAAATTTCCGCTACTGACTTATTAAAGGGTTATATTTTAGAGCATCTTGATAATCAAACGCAAGAAAAGGTACTTGCTCATGTAGAATTTTTAAATTCTGCTGTTGACCGTATCGTACCGATTCAAAATAATCAAGGTTCTCTCGATGTACTTGTTGAACCTTACCATGAATGGGTGGTAGAAACGAAAGAAGAAATTCCTCCTATTGAAGGAATGATTATCGTTCCTGAACTAGCTCCATTTATTGAAAGAAAGCTGTTTACGGTTAACACAGGACATGCCGTTATTGCTTATTTCGGTTATCTGGCAAAAAAAGAAACGATTGACCAAACTCTAGCGGATATGGATATCTACAATCAGGTGAAGGCCACACTTGGTGAGACGGGTGCTTATTTAATCAAACAGTACGATCTAGATCCGGAAGAACATCAGAAATATATTGAGAAAATCATAAAACGTTTCGAGAATTCTCATCTGCATGATGGTGTGACAAGAGTAGGTCGTTCCCCGTTAAGAAAGCTTGGACCAGAGGATCGACTCGTTCGTCCAGCCCTACAAGCTCTAAAAGCGGGCCTTTCTTACGATAATTTAGCAAAGGCTATTGCTGCAGCCTTACTTTTTGATTACAAAGATGATGAAGATGCAGTAAAGCTTCAGTCAATGATTAACGAACATGGAGTGTCGTATGTTCTTCAACAAGTATGTGGTCTTGAGGAGTCAAGCCAACTTGCTAATGATATTATTAGACATTATGAAGTATTAAAGGGGTAAAACCCTTTCTAGAGTAAGGTTGTCGGATGGTTACCGTCAACCTCTTTTTTTATCATGAATTAGGGCTTTTAGTGGTAGAACCTTACCCTACAAAGTTTTAAGGTATTTTAGTAATCTTGATATTGCATCCTATTACTGTATAATGATAAATTTAATGGGTATATGCTACTACTTTTGCAGATTAAATTGAAAATATTATTTTAGAGATTTTTAAAGAAAATATACCATCGATAATGGCAAACTTATTGAAAAATAAGGACGCAAAGCTACGGGTCTAAAGCTAGGTACAGCAATGATCGCCGGGTTACCGAAAGGGTTGGATTAATAAAATGGTAGGATTATTTCCTATTTTATTAAAGCTCACCAATCTTTTGGTGGGCTTTTTATTGTTAGTTATTAACACTTCACTCATTACTTCAAGCTCAGATAAATTAAAAATTTTATAAAGAGAGGTAGAAAAAAACGATTAAAATAATATGAAATATTATAGGAGAAACAAATGAAAAATAAGAACATAGTTGTCTTTATGAGGGAATACTCGTCAAATAAAAAAATTAAAGAATTACTAAAAAAAATAAATCCTTTGCTTGCTAAAAAAGAGAATAATCTAAGAATCCATCTAGAGGCGTTAATCAATAATGGGATAACCGAAGAGGAATTTATGGTATTAGATGCAAAAGTGAAGTTAGGTAAACTATGTCTGGATTTAGAAGAATTTATTCCTAATAGTTTTGCTACTATCCTTTTTTATGTGAAAGAGGAAAACAAGATCTATCATGGGGCTGCACCCAATATTCCTTTACAATATTTTGAATTTTTTCAGGATATAAATGATAAGCAACTGTTTCATGAAATGATTTGTGGTAGAGCAATTGCTTCAAGGGACATTGTTTACTCTGAGATTTTTTCGGATCCACAATGTATTCATGAGAGGCGAATTTCTTTGGAAAGAGGTTTCCAATCAGTTTGGTCAGTTCCTTTTTTTAAAAATGATTCAATAATTGGTACATTTGCCATTTATCAAACAATAAAGAAGAAGCCGTCTAGAAATCAAATAGAACAAGTAAAACAAAAGGTTTCTGAATATCAAGATGAAATATATAGATTTTCAAATAACATAGTTTAAAAAATGCTTAAACTGTGACCAGAAAAGTTTTACTAGGTAGTTACGAAAACCTGATTAGTGCAGTTTTAGTTTGTCCGGGTTGAGTACTCAATGTAGTTTATTGGTATTTTATAGCTAGATATTCTTTCTTACATTGGAGAGCCCGCTAGTAACTAGCGGGCTTTATTTTAGGTGACGGGGTCGAAGCCACAAGTGCAGTTACGTTCTAGGTTGGCTACTGGTATAGTAAAACCATATGAAAAAGGACAACCAGAAATATGGCTGAGCTTATATACACTATTAAACATGAGGTAAAAAAATGGACAAAATCATACACTCTCTAAAAAGTTTTCGTTACACCAAAGCGGTGTTTGTCAAGATAGTTGTCGCATTTAACTTGTTTACTAGTGTAAGAACGTAAGGGTAACTACCGCGCTTTGCTTGGTGGTCTTCTCATCAAAGAACAGAATTCATTCTGTTCTTTGATGAGAAGGGAATGGGTAGTTCAAGCTCAGTCGCAGTGGGGCTATTTTGTTCCATCCTTTTCTATCTTGTCCTTTATTGGGTTTAAAGCCA
>NZ_JBHLUU010000082.1:0-7513 GCF_042433785.1 Robertmurraya beringensis
TTCTCATCAAAGAACAGAATGAATTCTGTTCTTTGATGAGAAGGCCACCAAGCAAAGCGCGGTAGTTACCCTTACGTTCTTACACTAGTAAACAAGTTAAATGCGACAACTATCTTGACAAACACCGATAGTGAATGGATAATACAAGACATATAGTGATATTAATTATGAAAAGTGCTCTTAGTTTTTATAAAAGAGTTAGGAGTACTTTTCATTTCCCGCCTTTTACACATTATTCTCATTTGTTCCCCCTATTCTTCTTCACCCTCTTTTTAATCTTTTTTACTTCATCTCCATACATCTATTCATTTAAAGTGTTGTTCTCTTTTAAGAACGATGGTATATTTGAACTCAAAGATAAAGGTATTTAATATATTAGGGGGATTTGAATTGCACTCTAAACTAATTATCATCGCTAAACAACATATTAAAAAAAATAGGTCTTCTAAAAATATCATAGTTAGATGGTTTGCGGCCATTTTAGAGTCTTTATGGAATATGTGCCAAGCAACTATAAGAGTGTGTACTGATAAAGAATATAGAAATGATATTTTTATGAAGGTATTAAACGGAAAGAATGTTCATCAAACTACTCCACTTACCTTTATGAACCGATATCCTAAAATTTTTACTGCTTGCCAAGAATATTTTAAGGGCAGAGAAGATTTAAAGATACTGTCCTACGGTTGTTCCACAGGTGAGGAAGTTTTAACACTGCGCCGATACTTTCCAAATTCAAAAATAATTGGTACAGATATTAACAAACAAAGTCTAAACACTTGTAGGAAACTTCAAGTGGATGAGAATATCAATTTTATATATTCCTCACAAAAAGAGATTCAAAAGCATGGGAAATTCGATGCAATATTTTGCATGGCAGTTTTGCAAAGAAAGCCTCATGATATAGCTGCCATGGGTATAACTAATTTAAAAAAGATTTATCCTTTTGAGAAGTTTGAAAAACAAATTATTTCATTAGACAATCTTGTAAAGCCAAATGGCTTATTAATTGTTCACTTTACACAGTATTCACTTTTGGACACTAGAGTAGCTCATAAATATAAACCATTAGGAAACTACGTACAGGATGATTACACAACCCCAGTTTTCGATAGAAACAGTGAAATAATTAAAAATCCAAATCCCCAGAAGAGTGTCTTTATAAAATTGAATGCCTAAATAATGAAATGTATAATTGGAACAAAAAAGGAGTTTAGAAAATGAAACTAGCATTCATCTCCGACATCCACGGCAACGCCATTGCCTTAGATGCGGTACTACAAGATTTACAACAGAAAAACGTAGATAAAGTCTTTATTCTTGGCGATATCTGTTACCGCGGACCTGAACCGCAGCGTGCGTTAGACCTAGTTCGAGCACTCGATTGTAATGTAATCAAAGGTAATGCTGACGAATGGGTGGTACGTGGTGTTCAGCAGGGAGAGGTCCCTGATCATGTTCTTGAACTAATGAACAAAGAAAGAGATTGGATAGTCTCCCAATTGTCTGATGAAAGTATCGACTACTTAAAAGAATTACCAACTCAGTTGAACCTTGGGGTTGAAGGAATACGAATCCATGCTTTCCATGCTACTCCGGACAGTCTTTTCGAAGTCGTGCCCCCAACAGCTAGTGACGAAACCATCCTAGAAAAGTTGGTTACCAGTGAAGCAGAATTGTATATCTATGCTCACATTCACAAACCATACATACGTTTTATCAATGGGAAATGTATAGTAAACATTGGAAGTGTAGGTCTTCCATTTGATGGTCTAAATAAAGCTTCGTATTCTATAGTTGAAATTAATGAGGGTAGTATCCAAACCTCAAATGTCCGAGTGAGCTATGATGTCCAAAAGGTAGTAGAGCAGTACATGAACGTAGAATACCCAAATGCAGAAATGATGAGTAAGGTTGTCTTACAGGGAAAACTGTGATAGGGTGCTAATAATCGGAGGTACATTATGTTTTTTATAAGATTGCTTCTACTTGTTATCCCTATCTTGTATATGGCACTGATTTGGATTCAAACTAGCAACTTCGATCCAGAATCTGTCTATATGCTTTCCACTCAAATAGATATGAGCATCCTTTTATTAATAGGAGCTGGGCTTGAGTTAGCCCATCTCTTTGAGTTTGGGCTTCTATATTTATTTTTAATAATGGTTTTTCTGATTTTTGGAAAGCTTTCATACAAAAAAGAGATGTTGGCAGCTGTGCTAGCTATGGGGTATGGGGTGATAGATGAACTGCACCAGTACTTCATTCCCTTTAGGTCGTTTTCTTTAGTTGATTTATTGAAGAATTGTATTGGTGTATGGTCTTTGTGGTATTTGGTACATATGAAGTACATGAATAAAAGGTCTAGATTTGGCAGTTTACTAAGAAAAATTACATATAAAAAAGACAGTAATGACCTAACTGTTTAGTATGAAAATGGGAGTTTTTGTCGAATTTTTTGTTCTTTTCAAAGAACTGTTAATCATGTATAATCTAGTTGGTAATGTAGATTAAATAGGAGTTTTGTCGTTTTACTTTGTTGAGATATCTTTTTTTACTATTATCGTTCTTTATAAAGAATTCGGTAAAGGAGGTGATATAACATGGAAAAACCTCTAGTATTAAGCCATCAGCCAATTCGTTTTGAAACATCACAAAGCTGGAACAAAGGGAGAGGACCCGTATCGGGAGATCCAGGTAAAAGTGATGGAGACAAATATCCGCATGATCCGTACGATCCGAAAAAAGATCATCCGAAAAAATAACAACACAATTCTTACTGCGGGACATTTTATTGTCATAAATAAGCTAATAAATGTACATTTTGGTCCCGTACTTTTTCTATAGTTGTTAAAGGAGAAAAGCAATGAAGATGCATTTACAAATTGGAGAACATATAGCTTTCGTAACTTACGAAACTTCTTTTATTAAAGCTTTTTTTGAAAGAAACTATATCGTCCTCCCCTTAAACAGTGGCGATTCTGAAATCTCATTGAATATTAAAGCTAGTTATGGTGACCCTTTTACTAATTACAATGTAGAAATTAAAAAAGGAACCAATAAATTATACTATCGTCGTGCCGATTATCTTATCGAAACCACTCGAGATTATAAACAAGCAACCATCCACGTTCATGACGAACCTGCCCTAAAGCATGCTCTGATGAACTTTTACAGTGCATTTATCCTCCACAACAACTGGGGCTTATTAATGCATTCTTCTTGTGTAGTGGAAGAAGGGAAGGCTCATATTTTTACAGGCCGTTCTGGAGCGGGGAAGTCCACTGCCGCCCAATTATCAGCACCTAGAGTTCTCCTTTCGGATGAGGCAACGCTTGTCAAAATTACTCCTGAATGTATAACGGTGTTTAATTCACCATTTCGTAGTGAGTTAGAGGTGACAGGTAAAGAAATCTCAACACAGCTAAAGAGCATTCAACTTTTACGGCAAGCTGTGTTCAATAGTAGGAAGCAACTAAAAAAGTCAGATGCTGTTTTAAATCTTATGGATAAGGTATTTTACTGGGTGCACGGTCCTGAGGAAACGAAAAAGATTATGACCCTGTTAATAAGTTTAGTGGATAAGGTCCCAGTCTATGAACTGCATTTTCAAAAAGATGATACGTTTTGGGAGTTGATTTCATAATGACGCACTACATACAAAAAGAGAGCCTTGATACTTCCCAACTTGATGGAGACTGGATTATATTAGATGCTGAGCATTTTACCGTCACAAAGCTTAATGAAATGGGTGGCTTTTGTTGGTCATTGCTTAAGGAGAAACAGACGGCCGGCTCCATTATTCAATCCATAGAAGCTGAGTTTCAAGGAAACCTATCAATTGATGCGAAAGACATTGAGGAATTTTTAAAAGAGCTTGTCGAATACGGATTGGTTATTCATGCTGTTTAGTCAGGATATTATTTCCGTTCTTCAAAAAACGATAACTAATGAAGGATCTATTTCTCTGCCAAGTGAAGGGAATAGTATGTATTCCCTTATACAACAAGGAGATATTTGCAGGTTTGCACCTTTTGATCCAACCTCTTTAAAAAAAGGAGATATTCTCTTATTTTGGGCTTCAAACGGTAAGTTGATTGCCCACCGATTTTACAAGATGGAATCAGAGAACACGTATAGCTGTAAAGGTGATACAAACTTTGGATTTGATGAACCTATTCAAAAAGAACGGATTCTAGGTACACTTGTTTCCATTGAAAAGCAAAGATATGTAGTACAACCGAGCAATTTGATTGTAGCAGGATGGAGTAAGTTAATTCTTACTTTTCCGTTTCTTTCTTTTATTCTTAGAAGCTATTTAAATAGAAGATTTTAAGATGGAGTGTCATTATGAATAGAGTGCAGCAGCTCTTACCTCGGATAAAAGAATATATTGTGCTTAAGGATTTGAAAAAAACCTTTGGATTATTAAAGCCTTTTGTTTTGAAGCGATGGAAGGCTTATTTGATTTTGTTGCTATTATTATTTATTGATATTTTTTTAACGGTTGCGTTTGCTTCATTTTTTGGAAAAATTGCTGATGCTGCCGTTCGAGCAGATTTCGAGGAAATCAAATCACTTATTCCGATTGCTCTTACACTGGTTGTAATAAGTATAACCTTTTCTTTTGCAGATATTTACTTTGAAACAGTAGCCACAAACGGAGTGAAACGAGATATTAAAGACTATTTATTTAGCCATATTTTAAGACTCCCAACAAATCGTTTTTCTCAGATGAAATCCGGAGAAGTACTTACTTACTTTTCAAATGATGTTCATAACCTCGATGGTGTCATTGGGAGTAGTTTAATAAACCTCATCAGACTTCCACTCATTTTTTTGGTCGTCTTTATTTATCTTCTTCAGTTAAATATGACGATGTCTCTTCTAACCCTTCTTGCCACACCATTTGCCATTATAGCTGGAGCCGTATTTGGGGTGCTGCTTCGTCGTAATAGTAGAAAACTCAACATACTTTTTGAAAAAGTAAATGAACATCTTAGTGAAACCTTTCAGGGTATCTCTGTTATTCGATCTTTTACCTTAGAAATGAGATCCTACCAGGAATTTTCTTCTTATAATGAAGAACTCTATCAACTTGAGCTTACTAATGCAAAGTTAAGAGGATTTTTTTCCTCAGGGGGAAATCTACTAAGTGCAGGCTCTTACTATATCAGTCTTTTATTAGGGGCATATTTTGTTTCTGAAGGATCTATGACAGTAGGTGCATTACTAACCTTTCAGAGTCTTGTTGGTTATTTAGTGAGTCCAATGACAAGACTTGCAGGACAATGGGCAGGCTTTCAGCGATCACTTACATCAGTGGAAAGAATACTGAATGTAACCGAAGAAAAGGCAGAATCTCCTCGACTACCTTCTTACACGTCAGGAGAGAGTCTTTCACATGCGATGGAACTTCAAGAGATAACTTTTAGTTATAATGAATCAACTCAGGTGTTTAATGAATTACAACTATCCATCCCTGCCAACAAAGTCATCGCCCTAGTCGGCCCAAGCGGAGCAGGAAAAAGCACCCTATTCAACCTACTCCAAGGCTTCTACCAACCACAAAAAGGAGACATCCTTTTTGACGGAGTATCCATCAAGGAAATGACCGTGTCAAAGTTGAGAAGCACCATCGCCAGTGTGCCTCAAGAAACATTCTTGTTTGCTGGGAGCATACGGGAAAACCTGATGTTAGCTAGGCCAGGAATCACAGAACAAGAAATGATTCATGCTGCACAAGACGCCTGCATCCATGATTACATCCAAACACTACCAAACGGCTACGGTACCGAAATTGGCGAAAGAGGGATAAAGCTATCAGGTGGACAAAAGCAACGAATCGCGATCGCCAGGGCAATATTAAAGGATGCTCCAATCCTCTTGTTGGATGAAGCCACCTCTGCTCTTGATACAGAAACGGAATACTATGTGAAGGAAGCTTTGAACTCTCTGAAGAAGAATCGAACCACTCTTGTGATTGCTCATCGTTTATCAACGATTGAAAGTGCTGATTTAATTTTGGTAATGGATCAAGGAAAAATCGTTCAGCAGGGAACCCACGAGGAGTTAATTAACCAACCAGGATTATATCAAACTCTAAGTCGTACAAAGTTTAAACCCAAAGTTGAACTATCACTTGCATAAAGAAAGGAGGGTGTGTCATGAAATGGATTCAGGCTTTGTATGAATCAGATGTAACCCTAGATTCATATAATTATAAATCTCTGTTAAAAGAAATCATGGAGTTTGGGGTTGCTCCTCAAGTTTACTCCCTATTAAAGCAACAAGGAACTTTAAATCAAACACCTGTATTTTTCCAGGAACGTTTGAAGGAGCAATACGAAGAAAATCTCTTTTTAACACTTTTTATCAAAAACCAATTAACAAAAGTCTTAGATTGCTTTGATAAAGCTGAACTTCAAGCTATTCCTTTGAAAGGTGTATTATTTGCTGAAAAGTACTTTGGTCATATTGGAGCTAGATGTACATCAGATATAGATTTACTTATTCAGCCAGAGGACTTGGAACGTGCGATATCCGCAGTTATCTCATTAGGTTATACGGTTGAAGAGAAACCAATTGAAGGTCATTTTCACTGCAGCTTCAGTAAACCAATTCCAAACTCAAATATCCCATTAACGATAGAGTTACACTGGAACCTGTTGAAGGATGATACCTCTAAGCTTCCGATTGAAGAGTTTTGGCAGGGAGCTAGGACTTTAGGAAACTACCAATATATCAAAGAACTGTCAGACTATCATACCTTTTATATGATTTGCTTGCATGGATGGAGACATAATCTTGATTCCCCTAAACACTTTTTAGATATCATTCAACTGATTTATCGGATTGGTGACCGAGTGGATTACATACAATTGCTCGTTCAGGCTAGGCATCATCGGACTCAAAAGCGAATGATCCGTACGCTTGCGATCGTTTATCAACAGCATCCTTATTTACAAAAAATAAAACCATTGCCTGTTAAAAGACCGAACCTATGGGATTATAACGCGTTTAGAAATGGACACAAGAAACAGTTGAAAAACTACCTGGATTTTGTGGACTATTCCTTTTTTAGTTATGATAGCTTAACACATAGTAAGAGAGAATTTTACAGTTGGATTAAATCCCTACGACCAACTAAACCACTTGTTATTTCCTCCAATAAACACCAGTAGCTGTAGCACTTATTAAAAGGCTTACAGCTATTTTTCATTCCTCAGATTTATTACATTCCCACGTTAAATACACGTTAAATATCATATTTACTATTGTCTTCCTCACTTTCACATGGTAAAGTAGGTTTATTCTTTTAAAAGACGAATATTTTTTAGTTTATATATTATTAATGTTCGTATTTCGGTTGATTCAATCCTAAGATGTTATTGCCATCCCAAAATGACCGATAGTTGACGGTGTTGCCTGTCCAGAATTTGACGGTTATAATGTCCATGTGTGCATAATTCGAAACATTTTGACATTTATAATTCTGGAGAAAGGAAAAGAC
>NZ_JBHLUU010000083.1:0-8879 GCF_042433785.1 Robertmurraya beringensis
CGCCCTTGTTAAACAATCCTCAAACCATTGGCGTGTTTGTCAAGAGCGATTGCGGCGCATCTCCATCCAGTAAATAGGAGAGAAACTAACCCTTTAGGTAGTTTTCATAAATCTTTTGACACTACCCTAATTTTCCCATATGTTTGATTGACCCTTCTTCCATAAAACTGCTCCGTTAGTCGAAGAAGAAGCGACATACAGCTTTATTCTGATTGCATATTTTATTATTACCACTGACCTCCAAGCACCTCCAAAGGGGCGTTTGCATGTATTGCAGACGCTTTTTAGTTTTAGTTTTGAAATTCTTTAAGCAAATCGCTGATTTTGTCCAAACATGATGATGTTTGTCCAATCACCCCTTCTCTAAAGAAAATATATATACATCGTACGAGTGTTTTCCATCGAAAAATCCAATAGGTGGTGATAAATATGGGCTATCAAAATGGTGGTTATAGCAATAGCAGCAACTTTGTATTAATCGTGGTATTGTTCATTCTACTGATCATTGTAGGGGCTTCTTTTATGGACCGCTACTAAATTGTACGGAACAAAGGGCAGGTTAAGTTAATCTGTCCCTTTCTCATATAGACTTCTGAATGAAAGGAGGATAATTTCACATGGGATATTTTCGTAACGACTTTAGAAGGAGACGTTTTTTACCCTTTGAAATCTTATTTTTCCCCTTTGAATTCAAAAGGGAAAGAAGAAGAAGAAGACGAAGATTCTATTAAGCAAATGATATAAACCGTATTTCCAGGAGCCTACGGTTAAGGGCGTACTGCCATCAAAAGCAGCTAGTCTTTTTTAGCTAAGATCCCTATCTTTTACTCTATCACCCTATCGTTAAAATTTAGGGGCTTTGCATGACCGAACCGAATTAAAATGGCTGAATTAACGTTTGTTTTTATCTATATTAAAAGGCCAAATCGCAAATGATTTGACCTTTTTGTTCGTTTGGGTTTACCCTCTTCTGTTTCGCTTCCGCAAGAACGATGGAATATCAAGCGAGTCATCTTGCTGCTGGGTACCACGTTCGTAATTCGCGGGCTCTTCGTAGGCAGGCGGCTGTCTGTGATTGCCGGATTGAATGTAGTTTCCAGATTGACCGTAGCTGCCGGATTGGCTGTAGTTTTGGGCTTGGTCGTAATTCCAAGTTTCTGCATGGGCAACAGGCTCTCGCTGTCTCGAGTGATCATGGTATTGCTCACGTGAATTGGCCATCATGTCCCTAGTACGGCGCGATGTGTTCGACGGCGGAGCTTCCTCCTCATCATGATCGAAGCCGGTCGCAATCACGGTCACCATGATTTCTTCGTTCAGGTTTTCATTGATGACCGATCCAAAAATCATGTTAAGCTGGTCATCTGTTGCAGCCGCCACAATGTCGGCCGCTTCCTGGACTTCATACAAACTGAGGTTCATGCCACCTGTGATGTTCATCAGCACTCCTTTCGCGCCATTGATGCTTGTTTCAAGCAGCGGCGAGGAGATGGCCTTTTTGGCAGCTTCGGCAGCACGGTCTTCGCCTGAAGCCACTCCGATGCCCATAAGCGCCGTTCCTTTGTTGGACATGATTGTTTTCACGTCAGCAAAGTCTAGGTTAATCAAGCCTGGCACGGCGATCAAGTCGGAAATGCCCTGGACACCCTGCCTGAGGACATTGTCCGCCTCACGAAAGGCTTCAATCATCGGCGTTTTCTTGTCGACGATTTCTAGCAATCGCTCGTTTGGAATGATGATTAAGGTATTAACGGCTTTCTTCATCTCTTCAATTCCAGCTGCCGCATTTTGTGCCCGCTTGCGGCCTTCAAAAGTGAACGGACGAGTCACCACTCCAATTGTAAGCGCACCAAGTTCGCGCCCGATATGAGCAATCGCCGGCGCAGCTCCGGTCCCGGTTCCGCCTCCCATTCCTGCCGTTACGAACACCATGTCCGCACCTTGTAGGGCATCACTGATTTGCTGCCTGCTCTCCTCGACAGCCTTTCTGCCGATTTCAGGATTGGCACCGGCCCCTAAGCCCCTGGTCAACGTACCACCGATTTGCATCGTGACCTCCGCCTTTGACATGTTGAGAGCCTGCGCATCTGTATTCACGGCAATGAACTCCACTCCCTGCACGCCGTCCTCAATCATCCGGTTCACGGCATTATTTCCGCCGCCTCCAACCCCAATTACTTTTATAGTGGCAAATTGATCGATATTGGTTTCGAATCCTAGCATATTTAGTCCCCCTAATTAGCTTCAGATATTGCCCCCTATTTTTCTCTATACCTATAAAATTCGCCACCGACTTGGAAATTCCGTCATTTTTCTGTGATTTGTTAAAGAACTGTAATTTTCCTGTAATAAAGTACCATTCTTAATGGAGGGATGTACAAGCGACTCGGCAGCAATTGGAATATGGACTTTTTAAAATTTTTGAACTTCCATTCCTACATACTATTCCTGGCTATCCGATTCGAAATGATGGATTTAAATACTTCATAAAAAACCACATTAGTAGTCATTACGAAAATATAAAAGATAATTGAGTAATAATATTCCCAACTCTTGAATGTAAATAAATGAAAAAAGTATACACTAATACTTTCTAGTGCACTCAGAATGAGACTACTAATTAAAATAAATACTACCTCGTTGATAGTCCTTTTTTTGTAAAAATGCATAATAAAAAGGACCGTCCCTGGATACACAATATTTTGAAGAAAAATATCCATGAGTTCCCCACTATTCCTGTCCACCGTATCATAGAAATCGTAGGGTGGCATAGCTAAAAAATAATCTCCTAATGTGGTTAATTGCAAATTTAAAAGAGATATTCCGATTATTTCTGTCCAAAGGAGAATCCTACTTTTTGGGGTAATGTAGTAAATACAAATAATAACCAGGATTGTAATAGCAATTACACACCATTCGTTTTCATCAAATGTTTTCGGGAGCATGGGCTGAATGGCTTTGTCATATATCTCCTTCACCTTTTATCACCTTTTCTCTCCTAAGTATGGAAGGTAAAATATCCATGAAGTAAATGCCCGTACAAAGAACGATCATAGCTATAACCATATCAACAGAGGGGTACCAATCCCCTCCTTTCGATTCCAACACACCAACAACAAGTAACATTTTATCCATTAATACTCCAGCAATTATCCATAAAATACAGAGAGAAATCTTTAAAGATAACTTTCCACTCCCTCTTAACACATACATTACCCACATCAACAGAACAGGTAACACAATCCCATAATGAATTCTTGCGGACCAGAACGATAAATGTTTTTCTACCACCCTTAAATGTTGGTATGGAGAAGAAAGAAGATAAAAGAAATTCTGCCCGTTGTATGAATTGAACATAAAAAGCAGAAATATTTCTATTGGATCAAATCTTTTCTGTAGACGCTTTAAACTAACTAATAACAGGATGGATATAAAGGCCAGTATTATGATTACTAATAGCATTATTTAGTCTTCCTTTATTAAAACAATCTTGTAAAGCTAATCACTTACTTTTAATTCTAAATTTATTACAGATTAGTTTACACACTTCTAAGTTTTATAGTCTATTTTCAGTCAACGCCTATATATTTTTCTCAGTCATCAAGGATATGCTCCTCCTCAATCAAAAAACCGTCTCAATCCAGGGCTGAGACGGTTTAGGTTCATATAGTTCATTAATGAAATGTCGTTGATTGAAATTTATGAGATCACATATTTCTAATACGTTATTCCAACTCCATCGTCACAATATCATTCATATATTTAGTTGTATTATATCCAAAAATATCAAGTCTTTTAGGAACCATGTTGCTATTTTCTAATCTAAGCGTTTGAACTGTGATGAAATGACGTGGTTGTTCAATTTCTTCATAGTTGAAAGGAGTGTTGTTCATGTCGTATATTACCCCGTTTTTGTCCACGATGACTCCTTCTGTCTCCATGTTCATGGAATTAGGTAAACTTTCATCTTCCCCAACAATATTGATATGTAGGGACTCATAGGCTCGATTCTCAATTTCATGATCGCTTATCACAATCGTGGTAGGCACTCCGACTTCGACCTTATCGATGCTGATTGTACTTCCCGCGTATTCAAAGGTTTGAGGATATTCCTGAGTCTCATCCAGTGCGATGGTTTTATGGTCTTCATATGTTAAATAAGCAGATTCAAATTGAACACTAACTTCTTTTGGTTTTTCTCCTAAATGAGTGTCAAATTGTGCTTGAAAACTATACCAGTTCATATCCGGCTGTGAATTCGTAGGCATACTCCCAAACATATCTGCTTTTACAATTTGATTGTTGACTTCTAGGTTGCGAAAAGTAAGGAATTCTATCCTCTTCTCTATCTGTGTTCGACTGACACTATATTGTAAAGTCGTTGTGGTTGGTGCAACGATCAATTTCTCAAATCGAACCGGTATTCCTTCGATTTCAGTTTCAGCTTTCAATGCAAATTCGGTAGAAGGTTGTTTCGTTACAGGAATTTCAAAACTCCACTCCCCTGTCTTGTACTGATTGTTTCCGTAAGGCCAGTATTCAATCGACTCAGAGGAATCACGAATCAACTGCATAAGCTTGGTAATCTTTAACTCGACGGTCCCTTCATCCGTCTTGAGCGGCAAGAGACTAATCTTCCCTTGATACACGTTCTTTTCTTGATTATTAATATCAGATTCAAGGTCTGGAGGATAGTATTTTGGGTAGGTATCACGGTTCATAATCTCGTTTTCGTTTCCTACAAAAACTCCGTCATTATAATTCATAAAATATTGATTATCCTCATTGGAATCAATGATTTCATAAAAAACGAGGGTCTGAACATCGTCAGCAACCACGCCTTTAATTTTAACTGTCACCCCTTCGCTTTCCGCCTCTAGGGTTACCCTTTCACCCAGATCCTGTTGCAGAAAAGCACGCAGCTGTTCATCTTCTTCTGTCCATGTATAGTAGAGGTTAGAATAGACCCCCGTGAAAAATCCGATACTCATGAGCGCTGCGAAAACACTTGCAAAAACAAGCCCCCATTTTTTACGCTTCTGGTTTCTTTGACGTCTAATGTTTTCCTCTTCTAACAGCCTCTCTTTAACATTCTCCATTAATCCAGAGGGTACATGTAAATCTTGTAGCCTATCGGTATGGTCTAATAATGATAGCCTAGCATCCTGAAAGGTAGACAAATCCTCCTGACATTTCTCACAATGATAAATATGGACTTCAAAATCAACCCTCTTCGGCCGCTCCATCGTTCGTTCTAAATAATCAATGTAATTCTTATGATATTCTGTACAGCCATGAAAGGTTTCCCCAATGCCCATTTGTTTTCTAAGTGATCGGATTCCAGAATACAACAACTCCTTGATCTGATTCACTGAAACTCGAAGTATATGTGCTGCTTCCTCCTGGGAGAATCCTTTTACATAGGTAAGGAGCAACCCTTCTCTCTCATCTTCTTTCAGATGATCAAGCGCGGTAAGTAAATCCGGATGTGGTTCCTTATCCATTACGGCTTGATTGGCTCTATTATGCGAAAAGGTTCGGCAGTGATGGATGAAAAGCGAAGTCACCCACATATCGAAGGAGTTGTCATGTTTAAATCGCGGCAACTCTTTATGGACTTGTATAATAGATTGATAGAAAAGTTCTTCCAATTGATGCTGATTACTAAGATAAAAATAACCAAGTGTATACAAGGATTTCTTATGCTGTTCGAACCAATCGACGACGTATTCCATGCTTTTCTCTCTTTTTGTAGAGATAGGGTTGGAATCTATTTTTGCCGGGATCATATAAATCCCCCCTCTAACATTTTTTGGAATGACCTACTCTTATTCTAAATCTTTATAGTCTATTTATCTATTTGAAAATTGATAAATAAAATTCAATCAAACGTTTGATTGAATTTTTCTTAGGTAAACAAAAGGACGGCTCCCGCGTTTCATCTGAAAATGAAACAGGAGAACCGCTCCCATGATACTATTAAGCAAAACTCTTTCCATTAAGATAATAATCAGACTCCCTAAAGGTATGGAAAGCCACTTCTACTTCAGGTATCCCGAGGGAATGAACCTGTTTCGTAATGATGTTAGCAAATTCGTCCTGAATGTCTCCCCCCCGGTCAAACCATTTGACTTCAATAAATGGATATCCAGGAACCTCTTCACCATCGAAAACAAAGGTAGAATTCATAATCTCTAAGGTAAAATTATCGGTTCCACAGTCACAAAGGGTAGCCAATTCTTGTACCAGTAGTTTACTAATGGTTTTTACCTGTTCAACTGTTATTCCTCTAATTATTAATTGCGGCACCTTAATAACTCCTCCAAACCTACTTGTATTTAAATCCTTGTTGCTTCAATTTAGGACTAGAGTTTTTGGCATACTGCTCAAATCCTTTGTCATAAAAATGAGCTACTTTACTGGACCAATTACTTGCATCCTGGCCATTCGTCCGCTCAGACATATAGAGCGAAATATTCTGGTCATATTCATCGATGAGTTCCCTTTGAATATTAGCCTGATACTGCTCCTTGTGATGGGTTGCTTGAAGAGAGAGTCTTGGTTTTTGATCAGGAAGTGTTCTTGGATGACCAATAACCAGACCCGAAACGGGGAAAACATACTCTGGAAGGTCGAGAACCTCAATAATGGTTTGAAGATTTCTTCTTATCCCGCCAATCGGAACCGTCCCAAGTCCCATCGATTCAGCTGCGATCACCGCACTTCCTAGAGAAATCCCCACATCTGTTGAACCAACAATCACCGCTTCGATATCATCAACTATTTGAAGTTGATTTCCATTTTTCTCAGCAGCCAACTTTGCCCGATAAAAATCTAAACAAAACACCAGAAACACCGGTGCCTCATCAATCCAACGTTGATTGCCTGCAGCGCTAGCCAATGTCGATTTCTTTTCTGGATCTCTCACTTCAATCACGCTCACTTGCTGTCCATTAATCCAGTTGGGAGCAGCCATTGCCGCTGAGATAATGGTTTCCACTTGACCTTCACTTACATCTTCTTTAGGCTGAAATTCTCTTACTGAGCGATGATTTTTTAACAATTCAATGGTTTCATTCATGGAATCACTCCTCGTATATGAATACGATACAACACATGTATTTCAATTTTCAAATATGGAGTTTTCTTAACATACCAAAAGTAAGCTAATGCCACAGATATAACTGTTTAAAGGATTTGTACTTGGAACGATCGACCATTGTTTCCCTTCATCCTTTATTCACTCTTCCTCAATCACCCTAGCCACATTTTTACCGCAATTTTTACACTTTCCTTTTAACACAATACCAAAATTACTTTCTTCTACTATAAAAGCAGTAATCGTTGTTACATCAGAGCAATTCCCACACCAAACATTCCCTAGTAGACTATTTCTCATCTCTTTCGGAATGGAAAGCCATTTTTTATTTGCATCCATCTCTAAAACCCCTTCTATAATTTTTTAACCATTACTTAATTTAGACAAAATAGAATCAAATTAACGTAACCCTCACTACATTCTAATCCAAAACTGTTCAAAAATCCGTCACAAATACCTAAAAACCACCCTGTCCAATTGAACCGCCCTTCTCTATATAAACAATGAAGGGACGGTGCCAAGAAATGAATTTGAAAAATGGCTGTATTGAACAATTTGAAACGTATTCTCAATTTTCTTCTTTAAAAGATTTTAATACTCATATGGAAATGTGGATGGCTGTCCATAAGGATAATTTCTCTAAGGGGGAACGAGTAGGATTAAATCGACTCGTTCGTTTTGCTGCGAAAATCCCTGGCGTTTGCAATGCCAAAATTGGGACCGTGTTAAAAGCCATCCATGAGGAACACAACGGAAACGGAATCTCCCGTTCAACTTTTAAACGAATGATCCAAAAGGCGATTGCGTTAGGACTGTTGATCGTTCATGAAACCGAAAGAAGTAATGGTTCTCAGTCTAGTAATCTGTATGTTTTTCAACCTTTTCCTACAAACGAACTACCCAAGGAGGATAATTTGAACCACCATAATAAAACTAGTAATCTTTCTAAAACTAAAAATATAAAGATTAAAGAACGTAAAGAAACGGATTCATCCAAACCTTCAGAGGATATGAATAACAAGCCACTAGATTACACTTACACAAGCGATCGGGTTCCTTACTCCTTCTCTCGAGTCGTTAGATACTTCTTTCCAGAAGCAAAGCAGATTGAGGAGTATTGGAAAATGGCCCAAATCGCTGCATACCGGAATAATTGTGAAAGCCATACCGATCTCGTGGTAAATATGGCCGTGCACTCTTTTAAACAAATGATTAGTAAATTCAAAGTAAGTAGCGTTCATAAGCCTATTGCCTATTATTACGGAATCCTGAATAAAAAGTTTGAAGAGCTTTATTTTGAAGAATTATATGAAATGGGGTTTTGATGGCGTAGGTTCTGAATCCCTATGAGTGCGTGAAAAAGTGCTGCATGGGAACCTGGGTCTGGGTTTGGTTCCCTTGACCGCTTTAAAATGAACTGAACGGGAATCTAAGTGTGGGTTTGGTTCCCTTGACTGCTTTAAAATGAACTGAACGGGAATCTAAGTGTGGGTTTGGTTCCCTTGACCGCTAGAAAAAGAGCTGAACGGGAATCTAAGTGTGCGTTTGGTTCCCTTGACTGCTAAAAAAAGAGCGCAACGGGAATCTAAGTATGCGTTCGGTTCCCTTGACTGCTAAAAAAAGAGCGCAACGGGAATCTAAGTATGCGTTCGGTTCCCTTGACCGCTTGAAAAAGAGCTGAACGGGAATCTAAGTGTGCGTTTGGTTCCCTTGACTGCTAAAAAAAGAGAGCAACGGGAATCTAAGTGTGGGTTTGATTCCCTTGACCGCTTGAAAAAGA
>NZ_JBHLUU010000084.1:0-10163 GCF_042433785.1 Robertmurraya beringensis
CAATGTGGAGTCCTCCTTGGTTACCTAAGTTAGGGGTCAATTCGTGCAGATTTGACACCCCGTATCATACCAAGAGGGCTCTTTTTTGTTCAAGTCCCCAAAAATCCTTCTAACAGGAATGCTCCTTTCTAAAAATCCTTATGTTAGATAAGAATCTTTAGAAAAGGGGTCCTTCATCCTAGAGTGGATGAAGGACAAGAGATCATATTTTATTTAAGAATGTCTGTAATGTAGTTACCGATTACAGCTGTTCCACCTAAAATATAATGGTTATCTTTTGATTGAGCATATTGTTGAACGTCACTTTCCATCCAACCTTTTCGTGTAAGTACGATAGGCATATCATGGTCAATAGCGATACGACTTCCGCTTAAAGCGTCTGCGAAACTTTCTCCACTTGCGATACCTACTGAAGTAGTATTTGGATAGTACTTCTTAGCAATAGCTAGTGCGGTAGCATATCTTGTATCACCTGAGACTCTTTGTACTTCTACATTAAGTGCTCTTAGAGAAGACTCAATTTGAGGTGAAAGTACTGCCGTACCTCCTACGAGTGTCACCTTCTTAATGCCTTTTTCCTTAATATAAGAAGCAATACGAGAATCCAGACTTGCATTGTTATTTAGAAGGATAGGAGCTTTAATTTCAGCAGCATAAGGAACGATACTTAACGCATCTGCATAATTAAATCCGTAAGTAATAAAGATTTCAGTTGGATTAGATACTGCTTTTTTAGCGATTTGAATGGATGTTTCCACCCGATCGATTCCACCGATTCTTTCAACAGAGAACTGATTTCTAAAAGCATTTTCTACCGTATTACTTACCGCGGCTTCTCCACCTAAGATATAAACTTTCCCACCAGATTTTAATAATCTACTAGTCTCATTAAGAGCATTTGAAATATTGGTTTGATTGTTATCTACCAAAATTACGGCTCCGTTATGTGTATTGTTTAAAACCCCGCCAGCTAACGCATCTGGATAATTCCAAGCATTGGCTAGAATAACCGTATCCAGAGATTTGCTAGCGATTTTCTTGGTTAAAGCTAGGTTCGTACCAAAACGTGTTTCCCCTGCCAAACGTTCCGTAACTTGCTGTGGAGCAGGTGTAGGAGTTGGTGTTGGAACTGGAGTTGGTGTTGGTGTCGGTGTCGGTGTGACAACAGGCGTTTCAGCAAAATTAAACTTCACTTGATAGTTCTTATTTACCTTACTGTTATTGTTTACACTTAAGAAGTACTTCCCAGTGTACTTTGCGTTATCAATATTCACCGAACCCGAAAATACTTGGTTAGGCATGCCGACTTGAGCTTTTGACCATATTTTAGTAAATGTGCCATCATTCAATTCTGCAAAAAGTTCATAAACTAGATAATGATCAAGATTATATGATTTCCAGTGGTTGAATTCGTCCGCTGGATAATGAACCTCAAACGACAAAGTTCCTTTAGTTTTGTTCGTTTCAATTCTAAAATTATCAATTCCATCGAAATCGGTATTCCACTTAGTTGCCACGAGTGTATTATTAGGAATTAATGTTGACTCAAGTTCAATCCCCTTACCGTTTTCAAATTTGATATAATCATTAGGTTCGTGTGGATCATTAGAACCAATTGGATTCGCACCAAAATACAATCTTAGAGTATAATCCCCTAGATATACATCAGCCGGTGCTTTAGCTCGAATGTATACATCCTTACCAGCTAAAGTTTGTAAATCTCGAATGGTTGAAATATCTACTAACTGCCCATTTATTAGTACAAACATAGCTACCTCTGTTGTGGTTTGCACTTGCATTCTTGCAATTGCTCCCCTCTCATTAGGCCAAGTAGTAACATACCAATCTTCTTCACTTACACTACTAAGAGTACCTGTTAAATCTACCCTTTTATCTAGTGTTTCTGCCAAGCTATATGAAGGATTAATACTAAATCTTTGTGCTGTTTGATACGTATTGTTGTTAGTATCAGCTGCAAGCACCGAACTTTGCGAAACACCCCCCATCATAAGACTGGTTACTACTAAACTTCCCACTACAAATTTATTAACTACTTTTTTCATTCAAACCACCTCCGTTTTGTAATTAGAGCATACAAAAAGGGTTCTTTAGGAATTTTAGACACAATAAAAAAAATACTGTGTTATAAGCTCCCAAAGAACCCTAATAGTTTCTATGCCCCGGTCATCTAGTATGTATAGATGCCAAAAAATTAAAAGAATGAAATAGTATATTTGTATTATATCTTTTAACCTATTTAGTATTCAAGGGGAAAATATGAAATTTATTCCTCTGTAATAATTATACCACATACAAAACTGTAATCAAGTATGTATTGTGAGGATTCTATGAAACTATTACTTTATATATTCGTAAACCGCTGCTTGTCGGATATAGGTTGTACCACCTTTAAACCAGCGGGGGCTTTCTGTAGTTAGTACTGCTATGACACTTGGTCCATTTACCGTTTCCATAATGTCGTAATCGTCATTTACATAGGTAAAGGGATAAGTGCTCGTCATGGAGTCATCTATAAATTCCAGGTGAGATACATAAAGATCTTCTTTAAAAAATGAGTTTTCTTTAGGGGTATACACATAGCCCGCTGATGTTTCTAATCGTAAGTTTGATTCTAAACTCTCTGATAAGTTAGTGATTGCTTGGTTTTGGTCAAAAACAATACGTCCATTCGCCATATCAACAGGTGAAACAGCGAGTGCTGCATCATGTACAGCCAACTCTAAAGAATTTTTAAGTTGTCGAGTAGCGGTTTTATCCGCATCTAAATTGATTTGCATTTGAGTAATAAGAGCAAACAGTAAAATAAACAGGACCGTTCGTAACGTTGTTGACATAAGAACAACTCCTAATTGATGTATTCGCTAAGTATTTTTGTTTCTTTCTTAAAAGTGGTTGGTGCTGGATCAAAGATATCTAGAATAAAAATAAAGCCTCTTGGTGCTTCAATACTTGCTGTTAAATATTGATTTCTTGGTGTTAAACTTTGCGTAGCGGTAATCGTTAACTTATCCGGATCAAAATTATAGTTATCTACTAAAGTAGAAGTCATATCATTAATAATTTCTGGAGTAAATCGTCCCTCAATCGAAGCTTTTTTGGCTCCTTCTGTTAGGACAACCTCTACCGCTTCCCTATGCAAACTATCCACGTAAGTAAGAATAGGAGCGAACATAATATTAATGGCTATAAAAAGAGTCATCCATTCTGCAAGAGTTTTAGACATACCCTATCCTCCTTTTTGAAATAAAAGGGGGAGATTGCTCACCCCCTTCTTGCTTAATTACTATTGATTAGCTCGTACACCTGCACCAGTAGGTAAGTTGTTACTCATGTTAGTAATATCAGTTTGATAATCATTTGTTTCAGTACCGATCATGTTGTAACCGATAAAGAATAAGAAAGCTGAAATGCAGATTACTGTAATACCGATTTTTAAGAAAGTAGATAGTGATTGATTCATGTTTTGTTTCCTCCAATGTGTTTGTTTGTATTTTTATTAGTTTTTAAACTTTAATTGATGCTCGGTTTTCATCATATCTTCATGCTGGTCATTCTTGTTGATTAGCCCATCAAAAACAGTGCCAAGAATTAAAAATCCCATAATGGTGGCTACTGCTGCTATAACCATAAATGTTGAAAGAGTTTTATCCATCCTGGTCTCCCTCCTAACCGCTAGAGGTTATATAATTTGTTACGTCACATGACATCCCGTTAAGGACCAAATACATAGCACCAAATATGAAAGCCGAAACGGTAACTGCGGTAATAGCGATTTTCATGAATGTACTAAGTGAAGAGTTTATTCGACTCACCCCCCTTCAGTGGACTATTTTGTTACATTCTTGATGAACTTAAAATAACGGAAACCATGGTTACGACCACAACAAGGAAGTTCAAAATGATAACGAAATGTGTCGTTTTAATGGGTAGTCCTAATAAGTCAGTTGTTACTTTTCTCTTTCTTCGATAGTTTTCAATCTGAGATTTTACAAACATATTATGCATGCCCCTTAGATGCCCTAGAGCGGTTTCTCTACTTACATCATCAAGGTTCTTAATTACCCCAATAAGGGCTTGAGCCTCTTTGGAATTGAGTTCTTCTCCAAACTTATCTAGTGCTACCTTTGGCCCCTCACTGTTACTCCAGTTCGTAAGAAGGATCGTGAATGATTTTTCTAACACTTCAAAATAAGGCATGATGTTTCTTAACACGTTGTATGTATTAAGCTTGCTAACATTCATCATTTCAATTTCATTGATTAATAGGTCATACAACATAAACACTTCCGCATGTTTTTTGGCATTATGATAATCGATCACCCTCTTCATCGTGTAGACGAATAACGAGAATGGAAAACTAGGCGCACCAAGTACTCCGACAATGATTATGGATGCAATTGCAATTGTCGTCCCTCTAGTAGTGCCTCCATGAATGAGGATTGGGCCAATAACATAATAAATGAGCAAGAAAAATAGGAATCCACCTAAGAAAAAGTAATATTTAGTACCTGTTAAGCCAAGTGGATATTGAGCCTTCCTTAACCATTCCTCTGCTTTTGAGCTTTTCGTTCCTTCAATGATCTTGTCCTTACTTTTAGCTAGGTTAGAACGTAAGCGGACGCGGTGTTGCATTCTCTCAACCTTCGAATTCAATCCTGTGTAAACCAGAATGCCTGCAATGGAAGAAAGGATAATCACCACGCCATATATGAGATAAGGTAAGATTTTAAAAAGCATTATTTCATTTGCCATGATAGTCTCCTTTCCTACAGGTCATTTTTAGGACGTTTCAAGAAAACGGAAATGATAAGGGAAAATACGACCCCTAATACTGATAAAGAGAATAATAGGATGTTCCAACTTTGTCCGAATTGTAACTTAAACCAATCCTGAGCTCCCGATGTAAAGTAGCCTAGTACCAAGGATAATATAAACACTGGTACAGTTAGATAACCGTTATAGACAGAATCTAGTGTTTGGGAATGTTCCTCTTCTAGCATTTCAGCAGTTTCTTCCATTTGCTTGTTTAATACCATAAGAGCATTTAAGACTTTCTCATTATAAAGATAGGATTTTAAGATAATACTACCTAATCGTTTACTCCAACTTGTCCCAGCTGTATAGGTAAATACTTTAATGGTCTCTTTTAACTCTTGCTCGTTTCTGGATACTTGAAGGTCTGAAATTAATTTAACCAGTACCTTTCTTAATACAGGACTTTTTATCGTTTTTTGCGTTTCATTCAATGCATGATACATATCGTAGTGCATGGCATTGTAATTTTGAGTTAGTTCTTGAACAAGTGTTAAAAACTCCTGACCCATTACAAAGCGGATGTTACTTAGTCTCATTCGCAAGAATAGATATGGGATCAAGGAAAGCAAAAATCCAAAAATAACTGCTACAAGTATGTCTCCGAATGTTATGAGAATGAATAATCCAACAGATATAACTAATAATCCGGAGAGAGCAAGGAAAGCTGTTACGTCAAAATCGCTTTTCTCCTCCCTTGTTGTTCGGATTAACAAATGAAGATGTTTCAAAAAGCGATTATTGTACTCTGCATTTGAAATGGTGGATTTACTTTGGATTTTTCGAATACGATAACGATAATTCCACTGGGCATATTTATCTTTTAAAGGAGCTAACATGATGTTTTTAGATGTCCATAAAGTGATACCCAGCAACAAAGCATAAAGGAAAAAGCTTACACCTACTTGCCAAAACCAAGTGATTAGACTATCCAAGGTCATCATCTCCTAGCAAGTGGTCTACAATTTGATCTTTGATCTTCATAAAGTCAGAGATAGGAGACTTCTTTTCTTTCTCTTTCAGATGATTCAAGAGAATTTTCGTATCTTCTAAACTTTCATCAGCCATCAACTTAAGTAGGTCTCTACTTAGATTGGAAGAATAATAGTATTTATCTGTTAGTGGACTATATCGGATAAGGTCTTGTGTTCTATGTTTTCTTTCCTCGTTGTCCCAGATGATTTCCGTTACACCAATAACCCTTTTTCTCCTACGATCTCTATCAGCACTCATGGTGACAATAATATCGATGTTACTGGCTACACGTTGTAATTCATTATCAAAGTTACGGTTAGGAAACTCATCCAGTATATGTCTGGTAATCTGAGGAACGACATTTTCAACGGTGGTTAAGTGATACGTAGATACCGCTCCACGTTCCCCTCTCTCACATGCTTGCAAGTAACCTTCAGTTTCTAAACTACGAATCTCCCCTACAACTATGTAGTCATGTTCCATACGAAGAAGTCTTGGCACTGCATGGTGAAGGTCTCCTTCTTTGGCTTGAATTTCAAAGATTAAGCGGTCTGGAAACTGCTGAGATAACCCTAGTTCAAAGTGTTTTTCCATTACTGCAGCGACGAAAGAAGAATCTCTTTCCCTAATCATGGTTTTCATAAAAGTGGATTTCGCTGAACGAACACGTCCAGCAAATATCGTGTTGGCCATGGATCTCGCAAGTGCGCGAAAGAATGGAATATCATCTTCTAATATTGTCCCTCGTTGGGCTTGCTCCTCTAAACTCATGTTTTGGACGACGAACCGTCTGAACATGATATAGTTTTCTCTTCCCCTTGGCTTTTGGATCATGGTGATACGTGAACCATCTTCACGCTCAATTTCTAGCTCTGGGGTTTGTTCGTTAATTACAGCGTCTTTGACACGCATGGTAAACGCACGTTTGATACGTTCAACCGCTTCAAGACTTTCAAACTCCTCATTTTGCTTTTTAAACTGACCATTTTCATCAATCCAAAGTTGTCTGCCACGAATAACAGCTGCTTCACTAAAAGGGAGCTTGTCCCATTTATGCAGAATACTCATTCCCCATACTTCATGAAAGATGGCTTCAGCTAAAGAATCATAGAAAGAAGGGTATTCCTTAGTGGTAATGTTATGTTTCCTTAGTACTTCATTAATTTGATTGATAAAGTACGACATAGCTTCCTGGTCTCCAATGACCGCTCGATGTTGACGGTCTAACCAAGTATCTTCTACTTTTGAAAGAAAACTATCATCGTTTTGTTCCTTTTTGCTATCCGTTACCCCACCAATGATAATATGGTCCAGTTCTTCACGGATCGTTTTGCAAATCGATTGGAAGGACTTCTTTCTAGCGTATGTTGTAACGAATTCGGTTTTTAACCCCTTTTCCGCTACAATGCTTGCAAGCATATCGGAGGTACTAAATGGTTTCTCTATTCCTAGGTCTTGTTCTAGTTGTTTCAAAACGCCCCCTCCTTCCTACTTATTAAATAGGCCCATTAAGCCTTTTTTTCTTTCCTTATATTCATCAGATGGTAATTCTTTTTCTCTTAAACGACATTCAGAAATAATAATGTTAGATAACAAGTCAATATTCTTCATATAGATCGACTCGCTTGTATCGTAGAGGAGTCTCTTTTGAGCGGAAGCGATGGTCCCTAACTCACCCATATCTGGAATAGTAACTACTCTTGTCATATCCAACTCTTCTTCAAGAGCTTTTTCAGTAATTAACGTATTGGCTGGTTGATATCGATTAACAACCAACATAAAGTCTTCTGATTTTCCACCAATTGGTTCAATCAGCTGTTGATATACATAAGGGAAGTATCCTCGATACCCTTTCTCTTCCTGGGTTGCTATTAAGAACTTCAAATTACTTGATAAATAAGATTGGACGGTTGGTGCTGTGTCAAAGTGAGTACCAGCATCGATTAAAATTACGTCAAAGATCTCCTGTGCCACTTTAATGAGATGTTGAATCTCATGAGGCTGATAAAAACGTTGCATTTTAATATCACGATTTCCGGCTAAATGATAAAAGCTTTCATGTTTGCTGACTGCTTCCTGTAAACGAGCAGGTGATAAGTTCTGTGTTTTTAAATCAATCTTTAAATCATTTAAATAATGACCTTTATAGTCGTAGAAGTAATCTGCTGGATCCCAACTATTTAAACTAAGAACCAAGACCTTTTCTTCCACTTTTTTTGATAGTGAACGAGCAACATTCAGGACAGTTGTTGAAACACCTGCACCACTATGACTTCCAAAGAAACCAATTAATCGTTTAGAAAGGAAATTCTCTCGGTCAGTTAGTTGGTTTAAGATTTCATGAACGGTTTGCTCCCACGTGTTGTACTCACTTAGCATTTTGACTTTATGAGCGGCGCATAAGCGAGTAAGAGTCTTCATAATCACATCACTATTAATCGACTTAGGTTTATAAAAGACGGGGGTATTTGGATACTTATCTCGTAAACCCTGTAGATTATGAATGTCGTAAAGGTCACCATCTAGGACAATGGCTGATAACTCAATCGTTGCATCTTTTACTCCATCCCAGACTAGACAAGTGGTTACTTCTTCTTGTTTATCAAATAATTCTTTGTACATGGAGTTTCTTGTAACAATGGCAATTTGCATTTGTTTTCTCTCCTTCCTCTATTATTGGTACGTAATATAAAGTCTGGCCCCTTTTGAAAGAACCTCTGTCATAAGCCTTGTAAAATCCTCTTCGTTAAGGATCAATTCGATATCACTAATTTGAGAAGTGGCATTTAATCGAGAATCGTCTTTTACTCCTCCTTCGGCAGCAACAACCTCTTTATTACCGCTATCCTTTACATAAGCGACACGAACATTTTTAAGAAATGGCTCTGTATCTAACATTTGTTTTCCTTCAGTGGAAGTCGAATGGTTAGCTGTCTCCGTTGAAGGTTCTGTACTTGTTTCCGTCCCTTCTTCGGTGGCTGGAGTTTCGGAAGTTACAACACTCGGTCCACTTTGCATAAAACTAGCCGTACCATCTGGATTAACAAGGTAGATATCAATAATGTCTTTCCTTCTCAAAGAGCCCGGTTGAGCATAAATCATATCTCCTGTAATTGGTCGAATCGCTTCACCTTCAGCAGCATCTGGTACCATTAGGTCGTAATCAATCATCTTGGTGGAAACCATGGAATTTCCAATCAAATCTTGTTTGGCATCCCGACCAATTATATCCTTCAAATCATCTGCAAAGACCACATCTTTAAGCAAAGTATCCTTTGCTCTTCTTTCAATAATGAGTTTATCTTTAGTAATTCGTTCAGATTTCTTAATCTCTTCTCCAGGTTTAACGACTACCACTTCTTCACTATCGATTCTCTCTTTAATGTAAAAGTCGTAAGTGAAAATTAATCCGATCGTTGCAAGAGATAAGAAGATACCTGAACCGATTTTAACTGCGGGTTTCATTCAGTTGTTCCTCTCCTTCTGTCAGCTTGGTCTCTTTCTTCTCGATGGTAATGTTTCGGTTAAATAACCCTTTTAAAAGGCCAGTGCCTTTTCTTTGTTTCTTTAAGAATTCCTTTGGAAGGATCTCTTCTAAAAGCGGTTGAAGGTACATTTCCATTCGTTTTTGGCTTTCTTTATATTCATTTAGGAACTTCCCTTCGATTTGAGCCTGAAAGACATCTTTCACTGGGAAAACAGGAATACTCGTTACAATCTTGTCTCTGTACATATCCTGAATTAAGGCACTTTCAAGGGTTGGCTTATCGAAACGGTTTCCTATAATTGCAGATTTTTCACTTCCAAGTTTTTCACGCATGAATGCAATGCTTGGATTTTTGGTTTCCTCAAAGTACTGGATAAATGGGATATCCGGTTCGAATACAAAGTACACATGATCAGCGATATCAAATACATCCTGGAATAACTCATATTCCCAATCAGTCCCTACATCCATGATGGTTACGGAGGAAGCGGAAGAGAAAAGAACCTTAATTAAACTCTCGAATGCAACCTCCCCCTCTTGATAAACGGGTTCATTGGTAGGGTGTTTACAAATGATATCTACATCAAACTTGCTCCAGTCATAAACACTCTTCACTTTAGGGTCAATGTATTTACTAAACTGATAGAATTTGCTACGATAATCAGCTGCATGTTCCGCTCCGTAAAAGCGGTCATATGTATAAGGCTTGGAGAAAGGACTTTCTACGTAAGTTGTAGGGATACCTGTTTTTGACATCTTTAAATTTCCTAAAGTTGACGGTATTGCCTGTCCAGAATTAGTCGATTATAATGTCCGTATATAATTCGAAACATTTCGACATTTATTTTGGGGAAAGGAAAAGACGTCC
>NZ_JBHLUU010000085.1:0-10238 GCF_042433785.1 Robertmurraya beringensis
TAGGTTGTTGAGAGTGTCGTAACCTCAATTATCCTTAGAATTCAGGGGGTGGCAATTTTTTTGCTTATAAAGCCCTCTTAGATAGGATTTAATAACCTATTTACTATAAAAGTTTTGACAATACGAAAATTAGGGTGGAGGGGCATATATGAATATTAGAAACTCAGCAAAAGCTATAATACTTAAAGATGATAAACTCTTACTAACTAAAAATAAAGATGAAGAAGGTTATTTTTATCTTTTTCCTGGTGGAGGGCAAGAGCACGGAGAAACGATTCATAGTACTTTAACAAGAGAGTGTATTGAAGAGATTGGAGAACAAGTAGAAATTAAAGAGCTCCTTCATATTAGAGAGTATATAGGTAAAAACCACGAACATTCTTCTTTCGATTTTAATGTTCATCAAGTGGAATATTACTTCGTTTGTAACATTATTAATAGACCAAATAATTATGGACCACCAACTAATCCTGACAGTCACCAAGTTGGAGTTGAATGGATTCATATTAACGATTTACTAGACTATAGAATTTATCCAAAGGAGTTAAGAAAATACATAATAAGATATTCAAGGAGTGAAAAATCTCCTGTCTATTTAGGAGATATAAACTAGATAAAGGACGATTCTTACATAATTGAACTGAGCCTTCTTTTTATTCAACTTAAGGTGAGGTTACTTTATGAAGGAAATAGTTGTCTTTACCCCGAAATACATTGTATTAAGCTGAATATGGAGTGTTTACAATGATTAAATTTTTTGAATATAACTGGCAGGTAAGAGAAGAGTGGTTTGACTGGTGCAATAAATTGGAGATTGAAGAGTTGTTAATTGATCGTAAAGGTGGAGTAGGAAATATTTTATATACACTTTTCCATATAATAGATGTGGAATATAGTTGGATTCGTGGTATTCAGGGGAAAGAGGATGTAGTATTTCAGTTTGCTGATTATAATACACTTGAAAAGGTTAAATCTCTTTCAGATAAATTACGTATTGAAATAGTTGAATTTTTAAGAACAAATTTAGTTGACATTAAGGAACAGAGTGTCAGTGTTCCTTGGGATGAAGAAAAATACACTGTGGATGAAATACTTCACCATCTTATTGCACATGAGATTCATCATATCGGCCAACTTTCAGTTTGGTCGAGAGAATTGGAAATACTACCTGTATCCTCTAATTTGGTTGGCAGGGAGTTAAAATCTATCCATTCTTATTGAAGAAACAGGGGCATTAATTCAGAAGGATTAAAGTCCATTTTTTGATGAAGTTACCTATTGAACAATAGAAGCAGTTTAGTTGAACATTCAATTGGTATTTTAAGGAATGGTTTAAAAAAAATAGAAAGTCTTATGATTAATTGGGTAAACAACAGGACTAAAATAAGCGGAGAATTTCCGGTTAGACAGCAGAATATGGCTCGGATGGGTGTAAATAAGCGGAGAATTTCCGATTAAGGGAAGCAAAATTGTCCATTTTCCTGTTTTGTGAGTTGATAGTCGGAATTTCTCCGTCTATTTGAGCTATTTATAGAGATTTTTTGAAGATAGGGGAAATTTCTCCGCTTATTTATCAGCTAGTCGCAGATTCCACATTTATTGAACAAACGGTGGCGCTTATTGAAAATAAAATACTTTCAAAAGTAATTTCAATGTTGCGGCAAGGGAGTATTAATCCTAAGTGGGATAGTACTATTTTTATATCAAGTGGGTTTACTTTTGAAATTAGATAGTAGGAATATCGTTAATGAGGTGTTAACGATGATAGACGCACCTACAGTGAGAAAAAAGGAACAATAAGGTTAATAGATTTAGCCTATCAACAATTCGTGTTTAATGAGACACAAAAAGATTGATATCACCCGAGTTTACGCTTTTTTAAGTGGACATTTTTTGAGGCATGAGTGATATAAGAAATTGATTTAAGTGCTGATCTGATGCAGCACTTTTTATTATGCTAAAGAAGTATTTCAATGGAAAAAATAGGTTTTCTACCGAATGTACATGCCCTTACCATTATTAAACAAGTTTCATCTAATAGAATAAAAGGAGATGATGAAACTTTGTCAAAAGATAAAAAGAAAAAAAGAGATAATCAGGTTGATTATATTGTCATTGGTGCTGGAACGGCAGGTGGAATAATTGCCAAAGAATTAACTGATGACAAACGAACTTCCGTCCTAGTCCTTGAAGCAGGAACAAATATGGAGAATTCAAGCCCATCTATCGTAACAGCAGATCTCCGAGCAAATGATAATAGGCTTTCATTTAACATGCTGACGAGAACGGAGGAAAAGATCGGACGTCAACTTAGATTAAGGAATGGAAGAGTAATTGGAGGAAGTTCACATCATAATTTTATGGCTGCTGTACGTGGAAGCAGTGAACTTTATGATGAGTGGGCAAGACATGTCGGTGATTCATGGAGTTATGACCATATACGTTCATTATTTATAAAAAATGAAACCTATACTGGTGATACAGAAAGTCCAAACGAACGGGGAACAGATGGCCCCATTTTTGTTAGACAACAAAATACAGCGAATAGTCGGTTAATACCAACTCTCGTGGAGGCTACTTCAGAGGTACTGGGGATACCAATAGTGAAGGATTATAATACTGGAATAAGAGATTGTACCTTTTTAAAAGGACAAACGACTCAACAAGAAGTGAACGGTATGTTTGTTCGCTCATCTACTACAACTGGTTATTTAAACGCAAATATTGTTACACAAGGAGATGAGTTTCATCCAGATGAGTTTGGGATGGGGAAAAGGAAGTTAATCATATTTGCAAAAACAACGGTCAATAAAATCCTATTCAATTCAAAAAAAGGTATTCATACGGCAGTTGGTGTTGAGTTTGTTAGAGATGGTGTGACAGAGAGAGCACTTGCTCGAAAAGGAGTCATCGTTTGTGCCGGTATTTTTTCTTCCGTCATATTGCAACGGTCTGGAATTGGGAGAGCAACAGATTTAGTTCATGCAGGAATAACGTCACTGATAGAAAGTCCCCATGTGGGACACAATTTCCAAACTCAATATCTTGTTGGAATGGGAATTTAAGTAGAAACAACCCGACTTTCACAGGTATTAACTTCTGACACTACTCCACTGGCACTAGGAGCCTTTAAACAGGGTGATGGATCAGGGCGCCGTCTTCAATTATTAGGGGTACCCGTTCCAACTTTCGTGCCAATTCAAGAAGTATTTGCTAATCGTTGGCAGTTTAACCCTTTACAACCTACTAATATCATGAGTATTGGAATCATTGACCTTAATCCCAAAAGCAGAGGAACCATTTTGGCAGCACATAGTGATCCTGAAGCTTATCCATCGATTGATTTTAACTCGTTAGAAAATCAACTAATAAAATCATAATATACGAATCTATGACCAAAAATGTTCAATAGGTTCTATGATTTAGTTATTTCTTGGGTGCAAAAAACGTCAGAAAATATCTGCCGTTCAGATTGTCGACAAAAGGTAGTGAGAAGTCCTTCTCGCTTCCTTTTGTCATTTTTTTGTTTGGGTGTGGTGGGGAAAAGGCTGATTTCCGCTCCGGGCGCTTGCTTTCCGGGGGGCGGGCGGTGGGCCTCCTCGTCGCTGACGCTCCTGTGGGGTCTCACCTGTCCCGCTGAATCCCCCAGGAGTCAAGCACCCTCCGCTCCAATCAGCAGGTTTACTCTTAAAACTTTGACCAAAACCTATGAAATTCACTTTTAAAGTCATCGTCAAGCACATTGACAAGTCCAAGTAGCCATTTTCTTCAAATTCATGGAAGAGCCGGTGTTTTTTTATAAGCTTCATCCACTGCGAGAGCCAGTGTCTTTCCTTTTACGATAATTTTCTCAATAAGTAGCTGTAACAAATGACTGTCAAATATTTATATAGGCCAAAAAAATATCAAACATTCAAATAATCATTTGACCATTAGATAAGTGTTACATATACTAATATTCAAATAGATATTTGAATGAGGGTGAAAAAATGAAACATGAGGATGTTTGTGAAGTGTCCTGTATAGATGGAGAGAAGGTTGGAAAAGTACAAAAATCACTTGCTAATCAAAATACTTTAGCTGTGGCACAAATATTTAAGGCACTTGCAGACGACACTAGGGTAAAAATCGCTTACTCTTTAAGTGAAGAAGAGGAACTTTGTGTATGTGATGTAGCGAATATTGTTGGGTGTACCACTGCAACTGCTTCGCATCATCTGAGACTTCTACGTAATTTAGGATTAGCAAAATACCGAAAAGAGGGGAAATTAGTTTATTACTCTTTGGACGATGATCATGTCAAACAACTCATTCAGATTGCTTTTACGCATCAAAAGGAGGTGGCAACCAAATGAGTGAAGCATTAGAACAATCAAACAATAAGTCCGTTTATAGAGTCCAAGGATTCACTTGTGCTGGTTGTGCCACTAAGTTCGAAAAGAACGTAAAACATCTAGATGGTGTTTCTGATGCAAGTATTAACTTTGGAGCTTCTAAGTTAACCGTTTATGGTGAAGCCTCGATTGAGGAACTTGAGAAAGCAGGAGCTTTTGAAAATTTAAAAATTATCCCAGAGAAAGAGCGATTTGAAGAAAAAAAAGAACCATTCTTCAGAAAACATTCCTCTGTTCTTGCTTCATTAGCTTTTTTAATCATTGGTTGGTTAGCTGGTGAATTTAATGGTGAAGGAAGCCTGCCTTCCATTTTAGCGTACGGTGCTTCCATCCTCGTTGGTGGTTATAGGTTATTTACAACTGGGTTAAAGAATTTCATACACCTACAATTTGATATGAAGACACTAATGACCATTGCTGTAATCGGTGCGGCCATCATTGGGGAATGGGGCGAAGGGGCAACGGTCGTCATCTTATTTGCCATTAGTGAAGCTCTAGAAACCTATTCGATGGATAAAGCCCGTCAGTCGATACGATCCTTAATGGATATTGCCCCAAGAGAAGCTCTTATAAGAAGAGGTTCCAAGGAATGGATGGTTTCGGTAGAGGATATTCAAATTGGTGACGTAATGATTGTCAAACCTGGGCAAAAAATGGCTATGGATGGTGTGGTTATAAAAGGTCAATCATCTGTAAATCAAGCAGCCATTACAGGTGAATCTGTTCCCGTCTCAAAAGCAGAAAAGGATGAAGTGTTTGCGGGGACTTTAAACGAAGAAGGATTACTCGAAGTCCAAGTGACAAAACATGTGGATGATACAACGATTGCAAAAATCATTCATCTGGTTGAAGAAGCACAAGCAGAACGAGCTCCTTCCCAAGCATTTGTCGACCGATTTGCTAAATATTACACTCCAGCCATCATGTTAATTGCTCTAGGAGTTGCAGTGGTTCCGCCTTTATTGTTCGGTGCAGATTGGAGTACTTGGATTTATCAAGGGTTAGCTGTACTAGTCGTAGGATGTCCGTGTGCCTTAGTTATTTCTACTCCTGTTTCTATTGTTACGGCAATTGGGAATGCTGCTCGAAATGGGGTACTCATTAAAGGTGGGATTCATCTAGAAGAGCTAGGAGCCATTAAAGCCATTGCCTTTGATAAAACAGGGACATTAACCAAAGGGGTACCAGTAGTTACAGAGTATGTTCCTCAACAAGGTGTAGATAGTAATGAACATCTTACAATCGTTGCAGCGTTAGAAAATGGATCTCAACACCCACTAGCCTCAGCTATCATGAAAAAAGCAGAACAATTAAATCTCCCTTATTTAAATACGAAGGTTGAAGATTTTACTTCCCTAACTGGTAAAGGAATCAAAGGTACAGTAAATAACAAAACCTATTATGTGGGTAGCCCTGGTTTGTTTAATGAGCTACTACCTGAAGGGATTCCTAGTGATGTAAAGGCCGTGATTACTGACCTACAAAATCAAGGGAAAACAGTTATGGTTACTGGTACAGATACGATGATCATGGCCCTAATTGCTGTAGCGGATGTGGTAAGAGAAAACAGTAAAGATGTGATTGCAAAGTTACACTCCCTAGGTATCGAGAAAACCATCATGTTAACGGGCGATAACTTAGGAACAGCAAAAGCGATCGGCAATCAAGTGGGAGTTTCAGATGTAAAAGCAGAGCTCCTTCCGCAAGACAAGTTAGCGTTTATTAAAGAATTAAGAAGCAAGTATGATCGAGTAGCAATGATTGGTGACGGCGTGAATGATGCACCAGCTCTGGCTGCCTCTACAGTAGGGATTGCCATGGGTGGAGCAGGTACAGACACGGCCCTAGAAACAGCGGATATTGCTTTAATGGCAGATGACCTTGGCAAATTGCCTTTCTCTGTCAAACTAAGTCGAAAAGCGCTAATGATTATTAAGCAGAACATTACTTTTTCATTAGGGATTAAGTTAGTTGCGTTATTGCTGGTTGTTCCAGGTTGGTTAACCTTATGGATTGCTATCTTTGCTGATATGGGTGCTACCTTACTGGTAACATTAAATAGTTTACGACTCCTTAGAGTAAAGGATAAATAGATTGTAAAGGCTTCTCGTTCTTAATGGGAAGCCTTTTGATAAGGGAAGAAATAACAGCGAAAAAAATGCTAACGGGTACTTTGCTCGGAATTTACATAGGTAAATAAAAAACTGCCGACAAACGTAAAGCACATAAGTTTGTCGACAGCCTTATGGAGCAATGGCTGCTATTGTTTCCTCCATCTTAATAACGGTTTTGAAATAATCGGCGTCAACACACCTGAAAGAATCGCTTCAGTCATTCCATTAGTGGCTACTATGGTCAGGAGCGCAGGCAAGAGCTGCTCCATGTCCAATTTCAAAAAGTTCGCATAGGGCTCCCCATAAAATAAATAAATGAATCCAAGCACTAAAACCGTATTTGTTAAAGAACCCAACACACCGGCAACACTCATTCTTACTGTTTCATTGAGTTTCCCACTGAGTAATCGATGGAACACATATGCAGCGACTACACCAATTAAAATTCGAGGCAAAACAGATACAAGCGGATTCGTGAAAACAATGGGTGCAATTACGCTTGTCGGGGCGACAAATGCCCTGATGAACGTGATGATTCCCCATATGCCGCCGATAATGGCTCCTTCCTTCGTTCCGAGGACGATGGCTGCAGTAATGACCGTTACCTGAATAATCGTCAAGCTGAGCGGTCCCATCGGAATATATCCTAAAAACGGGATGGACGTTTGAATAATGATGATGGCAGAAAGCATCCCTAATAGGACCATACGGAATGTCTTATTTTTTTTGTTCATGAATAAGCTCCTTCTATTCTTTAGTCGGCTTCATAAAATCTATTTTGCCACGTAAGACTTATTAAGACAACGATTGGCTATACATCTCTTTTGATGGGAGTATTTCATCTGTGAAAATACCGCCTACACAAATAGAAAAGGGTACAAGACATTTAATAAGTCTACATACCCTTAAATCCATTAGATTATTGAGCTAGGTCTATTGGAAGCTTTAGCTGCACACTCACGAACTTACAAAGCGATTTTTCTTAAGTAGCCTTCTCCAATTCCCGACAAATAGTTCATCAGTAATTGTGTATCGTTTCTAAATGGCAAGATGTTAAGGACATGAAGGAAAGTTTCCTCGTATCCTTTCTTTTCTATACATTCTATTAATCTTTCAATGGAAAACGTACGACCAGTTATGGGGGAGATTAAGATGGTTTCCTTATTAATACCACGAGTTTCTAAATATTTTTTCAGCATATAATCACGCTCCGAATATAATGATAATTTTTATTATTTCCAGATTGATAGATTTTATACATTAGATAATTCATAATCTAGACGAAACGATTAAGCATCTTGGAGAAATTGGTGTACCTCTTGTGAAGGAAAAAGAGGTTAGTGAATTTGGAAAGTTTATTTGGATTGAAGATCCTGAAGGTAGACTGATTGAGCTATGGGAGAAGTAAATGGGTGGGATTCTTCATGTAAATGATGTATTTCACGCAATGGTTAATAGTGATCATAAGGGACTTTGTATAATAGTTTTAAAACAAACAAGTCAGTCCTTTAATGGGAAGCATCATAACAAGAACGAGTTCCCTTTTAAACGGAAACTCGTTCTTGTTATGTTATCTAATGAATATTATGCTTTCTAAAATTTCCGCCCTTCACTTCAGCTACGTCATATACAGTCACAAAGGCATTTTCATCGATTTCATTAATAATTTCCTTTAGCTTCGTTTCTTCTAAGCGGTTGATCACACAGGTGATTTCTTTGAATTTTTCGTTCGAAAATCCACCGTAAGCTTCTTTGTATGTCGCACCTCGACCCAAACGGTCACGAATGGTCTCGATCATGATTTCAGGTTGGGTTGTAATAATTTGAAAGGTTTTAGAACCACTTAAACCTTCTTCAACAATATGAATTACTTTAGATGCTATGTAATAAGCAATGGCTGATAGGAAAGCCCCTTGTAACCCAAAAACCGTTGAAACAAAAATAAACACAAAAATATTTAAGAATAGAATGAGGTCACTCGTTCCAAATGGCAATTTTCGTGAAAGTAATACCGCAAGCATATCAATTCCATCTAATGCACCACCATTTCTTAGTGCTAGTCCCATTCCAAATCCAAGAATAATTCCACCAACAACCGTTACTAACAAGGTATCTCCCTCAATGATAGCTGGGGTGTGATGCATAAAAATAGTACCAACGGCAAGTGATGCAATACCTAAAATAGATAATAAGGCAAAGCTTCTTCCGATTTGCTTATATCCTAACCAGACAAACGGGATGTTAAGGACCGCAATTAGTACACCTAGTGGTAAACCGAAAAGTTGTGAACCAACAATACTAACGCCCGTCACTCCTCCATCTGATACACTGTTTGGAATCAATACGGCTTCTAAACCATATGCCGCGATCAATCCTCCAAGTATGACCATTAGTGCTTGTAATACCTTTTTAAATTTAAACTTCTTTTGTTTTTCCATTGATTTCATCATATTCCTCACTTTAAGACATTTGTTATATAAGTTTACCATAAAAACTTGGATTAATTATTCCTAGAGCTATCTTAAGAATTAGCTTACTAGCATGAAATAATGTATGATGTTATTTAATATAGGGACTTATTAAATAACTTTATTTTGAAGAGATGGCAAAAAGATATGATACAGAAGAAAGGATGGCATTAGCTAAAGTTATTGTTAATGAAGTAAGATCAGAATTACAAAATAGTAAATCAAAATCATTAATAGACTATGGAAGTGGTACGGGTCTGGTTAGTTTAGAATTAACAGACTTAGTAGACTCTATTTTGTTAGTCGATTCATCCGAACAAATGTTAGAAGTTGCAAAAGCTAAAATTTCTCACAAAGGAATAGCTAACGCAACAGTCCTTTATTCAGATTTTACTCAAGACACTCCTGAGCTTAAGGCAGACATCGTGTTACTATCACTAGTCCTTCTGCATATTCCGGATACTAAAAAGATTTTACAAGAATTGTTCACTATTTTAAATCATGATGGAAAGCTAATCATCATTGATTTTGACAAAAATGATAAAATAAATCATCCGAAAGTTCATAACGGTTTTTCACATGATGAACTGGAAAAAAATTTAGCTGAAGTGGGTTTTAAATCAACGAGCATTAAGACATTCCATCATGGAAATCGTATTTTTATGAAGCAAGATGCGTCGATGTTTATATCTAGTAGTATAAAGTGATGTAAAAAAATTTAAAAAACGATTAAGGAAGGTTTATTGTTTTTAAATAGGGGTATATATAACTGAATGACAACGAAAATGGGATGGGATGTTAAGCACATTTCAATATCATTGAATTAAAAACTAACCTGAACAATTATCTTTTTAATCAATCATGTTGCTTAATCTCTCATTTCGGGTTCATAAGTAAAGGCTCTTTTTTAAAATCTATTTACAAAATTTTTAAGAGATAAACTTGTTGTTTCAGCAGCCAATCAGAATATTTTCATCCTTAGAAAAGAGCTACTCTCCAAATAGACCAATAAACCCAGCGTTATGCTGGGAAAAAGCCGGCTTTTGGGATTTTTCCTAAACAACAAACTTTACGAAAACAGCCTAAGTATAAAATGACACACCAACTAGCGTGAGATTGACTCGCGCTAGTTTTCTTGTGCGTGTGGCAGCACGCTTCGCTATAGGGTGAAAGTCCCGAATACAACCGCCGTTCAGTCGGGAAGTATTAGCTGACAGACAGTGCGAAGTCCGTGAGGATTCGTGCGGAGGGTCTGAAGGCAA
>NZ_JBHLUU010000086.1:0-10471 GCF_042433785.1 Robertmurraya beringensis
AGGTTGGTGTTTGGTGTGGTAACCTCACTATTTCCTAAAATTCAGGGGGTGGCAATTTTTTTGCTCAAAAAGCCCTCTATCAAGGTATTTTATAGCCTATTTAATATAAAAGTTTTGACAATACGTCGTGTTTGTAGGAGGGAAAATAATGAAGTTTGAAAATGTAGGTCTTGAGAGCGTAAAAGCAGATTTAAATCGTTTAGACGAAGTGATGCTTGATCATGGGTTAGTTCGTGAAGGACAATGGGACTATGAAAGAGTAACATACGACCGTAAGTTTATCCTAAAAGAAGGAACTTTCTATCTTCGTGTATTCGGATATGCTGTAGAAGGTGATGTTGGAGCACACAAAGCAACCGTTCAATTAATGACACCGCTATTAGGAAAGCATTATTATCCACACGGTGTAGAATACGGTGAAGGTGAAACTTTTCCAAAAGGACTTGTCAGCCAATGCGAAAAGCTTCTAAACGAAGTAAAAGTAGAAGTGGAGAAATTTTCTAAATAAAAAAGACGCATTTTGCGTCTTTTTTATTATCTAAGTTTCACGTCAATATAACTTACTTTATACCCCGTCAACAGGTATACTTCCTCTTGAATTGCAGCCTGTAAATTTTCTATTTTACCGATAATTCCCCTATAATTAATGGCACTTATTCTTAATATAATCCCAACAACACTTTCTTTCAAAATCACTTCATACGTTTGACTTTTTTTGGAATGAAATGGTCCTTGGAAGCAATCAATAATAGGTCCTCTTTTTTTGAATAGGACATAGTCATCGCTTTCATTTATATTAGACTCGACTATTGCTGAAATAATGTTGTGAACGGCTCGATTGCTTTCATTTTGCTCAAACATACTTACCAACATAATCCCTCCTTTTAGGCTCGTCTAATAAACACAACAAACTATTTAAATTCATATTTTTATTATTTTCATTGGTTATTTTATTAAATGCATACTATAATTTAAGTGTTCCGAAATTAACAAATATTTTTTATTTATGGAAGGAGAACAACTTTGTTACTCAGCTTTTTTAAGAAACGGTATTTATTAATTTTTATAGGTGTCTGTATAGCAGCCCTGTTGTTATATCTTATTCTGCCCGTATCTATTCCTTTGATCACTGCATTTATAACAGCATTATTCCTTGACCCTCTCGTACGAATGTTACAAAATCGCACCAAACTTAATCGGAAAGTATCTGTTTTAGTTGTATTTTTGGGCTTCTTACTCTTTGTTGGGGTGACCGGCTATTTCATTGTTACAAAAGTCATTACAGAAGCCATACAAGTTGTTGAATACGCTCCTCAGCTAATAAATGAGATCAATCGGGCTTGGCTAGATACTGAAGAGAAATTAACCTCTGCTGCTAAGGAATTACCGAAGGAAGTAGTAGATGGAATTAGCAACCAGGTACAAACCTTTCTTAATGGAACGAAAAACGATTTAGTAGCTTACGTAAACATCGATAATGTTCGGTCATTGCTTACAAATATACCCAGCTATCTTGTCAGCTTCTTAGTGTATTTGATTGCACTATTTCTTTTCCTATTAGATTTACAAAGGTTAAAAATTTCTTTATATAGCCATTTAACTGAGAAAACAGCTGATAAAGTTAATTTTATGACCTCCCGTCTATCCTTTGTTGTAATCGGATTTTTTAAGGCTCAATTTCTTGTTTCTGTACTCATTTTCTTAGTTACACTAATTGGGTTATTCATTATTACTCCAAAAGTAGCTTTATTAATGGCCACTATCATTTGGATTATAGATTTTATCCCCATCATTGGGTCTATAGTGATCATGGCACCATGGGCATTATTTCATTTCATAACTGGAGATGTAGTGTTAGGTACAAAACTATCTATTTTAGCAGCTATATTGTTAATTATCCGTCGGACGGTCGAGCCGAAAGTGATGGGAACACATATTGGTCTCTCGCCATTATCTACTTTAATAGCAATGTACCTTGGTCTTAAGTTGCTAGGAATTCTAGGGTTTATTATTGGCCCTTTACTATTAATCGCATTCAATTCGGCAAAAGAAGCTGGCATTATTAAGCTGAATTTTAAAATTTAAAAAAGCGCAGTCTTCATATTTGAAGTCTGCGCTTTTTACATGCATTAAAAGAAATCCGGAAAATATGGACGTAATCTTGGAATTTTCCTTTTAAGCTTCTGTAGATCATCTATGCTTCCTGTAATTTCTCCAAGGTGATACAGCTCATCAGCAGTTTTGTATCCTAACAATAGCGTAGACAATGTTCCTATGCCCATTTGCAACCCAACCTTAGGTGGATGTGCACAAACACTTCCTTCTTTCTCCTTGTAAGCTGTAAAAGAATCATCAGAAAGTTAATACGAACCAATATTCCAACTACAGTATTCATCATTTACATGAATAAATACCTTTTCACCAGTTGACTCGAAGGAGTAGGATTTTAAAAACCCTTCTACATTAACAATTCTAGCCATAAAGTATGGGTGAACATCCGTCTTTTGTTTTGGTTGTTTTAAGTAGTATGGAAATAGGTCATGAGTCGAAGTGGTAACTACTACCTTGTCAATCATGGAGTCATGCTGACAGATAAAATTCCATAGTCCAATGGCTGCCTGATGAGTACAAGTAATAATTTCAATGATTTCCATCTCATTATTTTTCACTGAATAGACGAGATAACCTTCGTAATCACCATTGTCATTCACATACGCAGCCAAATGGTCCTCACTGTATACGTGGTCTTTCCACCATTTTTGTGTTCGAACAAGCATACCACTATGAGATGCTGCATAAGTCTCATATACTCTTTCAATTTGTGCTCTTTCATCCTTAGGAATGTCTCTTAAAATTTCCCCTTGGTTTGAAGGCAACATATCTAAATCTTTCTTCTCAATCGTTACCTTTTTGTTATCTGCAAAAAGCTCCCAACCGAATCTACGATAAAACTGGACATCAAAAGGGTGAAGAAAGGATATGTATTGCTGTTTCTGATTCATATGTTGTAAGGCTTCAGTAATAAGTTGTTTCACATAGCCGTGACGCCGGTATTCTGGATACGTTGACACTCCAGCTATGCCTCCCATTTGAAATTTGTTATCGTTTATATAAATAGAAAACGGGATAATATGTAATTTTGCAACAAGTTTTTCTCCATCCTTGACCGCAAGAATGTCGTGGGATTTTAGCATCTGTTTTCTTTTAGGGATATCATCCGCACTTACCTTATATTGAAAGGCATACATTGACAATTTCATGGCTTCCTCATAATCATTTTCTGTTAATACAACAAATTCCATCATTCTCACCCCATATCACAACTTCTGTAAAACATATTCAAAAAAAAGCGCCACAATTACTTGTAGCGCTTTTATGCATCATTAAAACCCTAGTATTGCTTTAATAACAGAGGTGGTTTCTCCTCCGTGGTATATGACGTACAATAGCAGGTATACAGCTACACCTGTTATAGCAGTAAAAAACCACACGATGCTAGTAATGGGCCCAAGTTTTCTATGCTTTTCTAGTTGCTTTTTATAGCCTGTATACAACGAAATGATCCCTAATACTGCTCCAACCGTTGCTAATGTAATATGAAAGATCAAAAAGATTGTATAGTAAATTTTAATATCATCTGGTCCACCAAACGCTGTATTACCAATAAAGATGGTTCGGCTAGCATAGATGACAAAGAAGATAATAGCGAATATTCCTGCTAAAAACATCGTTTTTTGATGGGCCTCTATTTTACGTTGCTTGATTTGCCACCATCCAATCGCAACAGTTAGACCACTTAGCACAATAAAGGTTGTACTAATTGTAGGTAAAATAGGTAATGTGAAATCCATTTGTTTCTCCTCTTAAAAACTTATTTTATTTAGTAGGCTCTGGTTGAAAGCTAGTTTGATTTACAGGTAACTCATCAATCGTTTGTTCCTTTCTGAACCAATTAAAGAACACCTGTGCTAAGATCACACCATACACAACCTCTTGTATGACCTTCATGAGCACTCCACCCGTTTGTTGATCCTCAAGCAGCGACATTGAATTAAACATCTCTGGCCCACTTAAATTTAATGAAGCTAGCGTCGTTGATGGAACACATAATTCAAGTGCGCTTGCCCATGCGTTTGGATCAGAAAAAGTAGTATACATCGGTGTATCTGCAAAGATAATTAAAGCACATGCTGGTGTTAATAAAATTCCATCTGCAAAGATATAACCTACCTTTTTCAACCCGTTTAATGTTTCATACTCTTCTAACTCGTTCACTAGTGGCCACCACATACAAATCGCTAATAAAAATAATGCCGAAGTATAGATGGCATGCAACCACATATCTGTTTTTACAATATCAAAAATATTAGGAACGTGGTAGAAAGAAAACACTCCATTAAAAAGAATAAGTGCAATTAGAGGTTTTGTGAAAAATCCAAACAATGGTTTAATGATTGGTTTAGATAATACCGATCTCCACATCCATGGAGGAATTCCATAAATAAATAGAATAGGAATCACTAAGTATAGAATGGCCATTTGGATCATATGAACGTAAAACATTATATGTCCTAACAAATCAATGGGAGATCCCTTCACCACATACAAGAGTACCATAGCTGATGTAAAGCTAATCCATTGTTTTCTAGTTAATACCTCTGAATGTGAAAAGAGAGATCGGTACTTCGTAGTTACGAGAAAATAGGTAGCTAAAAACACAAGTAAAAGGATTAGGAAAAATGGACTCCACAATGCCCTAAATCCAAATATATCAAGCGACAATGACGATCACCTCGTTATTTTTAAGTCAGTTATATTATACCTGATTTGACTTGCATACTACAACGATTGAGGTTTTCCTATATTTAGCGCAAAAAGAAAATCGGCTCAGGAAGCCGATTTTCTTTCATACACTTACCACCAAATAATGGTCATAAAAGCTAATATTGTTATTAACCCAACTAATAAACCTGAATATAGGAAAAGCGCTGGCGCTTCATGTCCCTTATGACTCATATGCATGAAGTAATATAATTGAAAGACTACTTGCACGACAGCTAGCAAAAGAATGAAAGGAACGATAAACCATGCCGAAAAATCACCATAGCCTACAGCAATAAATGCTACAAATGTCAAAAAGATCATCATAGAAAATGATACAATTTGATAGCGCATTTCCTCTGCACTTTTCTTTTTACGATATTCAATGTCTACTCTAGGGTTACCTGAATGTGTTTGTTCACTTGCCATCAGTTTATCCCACCATTCCCATTAAATATACTACCGTGAAAATAAATACCCACACCACGTCAATAAAGTGCCAGTAAAGACTTGCAACATAGAACTTTGGCGCATTGTACAAATCTAACCCACGCTTTGCATTTCTCACCATTAAAGTGACGATCCATAGAAGACCGAAAGCAACGTGACCCCCGTGGAAACCAACAAGAGTATAAAAGGCAGATCCAAATGCACTACTAGTAAATGTATGATGATATTCATGTACATAGTGATTGAACTCGTAAATTTCAAGAAGCAAGAATGCAAATCCTAGCAGCACAGTTAAGCCTAACCATAGCTGCATCTTTTTGAAATTGAAGTTTTTCATGTGGTACATTGCATATACACTTGTTAACGAACTAGTTAAAAGTAGCATCGTTGCTACAAATACTAGCGGTAATTCGAAAAGATCCTTTGCTAGAGCGTGTTCAGCATTTGGAACCTTATCCTTTAAGGCTAAGTAAGTTGCAAAAAGTGATGCAAAGAGAACCGTTTCTCCACCTAAAAATAACCAAAAACCTAAAAACTTATTTTTTCCTTCAAGGGTTTGCTTTTCAGGTGCGGCAGGCCATGTTTCAGCAGTAAACTTATCTTCTACATGCATTATGCCTTCCCCCCCTTATCATCATCGTTTAATAAATCTTCCTTGTGAATATGGAAGCCATGGTCATCCTTAACAGAACGAACAAACATTGATAAAAGTGTGATACCCATTCCTGCGATCAGAACCAATACACCCCAATTATAATCTTCACGGTATAGCGCACCAAATGCGGCCACAAATAATCCTAGTGAAATCATAAATGGAGTAAATGAGTTGTTTGGCATATGAATGTCACCAAGCGGCTCAGCAGGTGTCATACCTTTTTTGCCTTCCATTTTTTCAATCCATAGTGGATCTAATCCACGAACAAGCGGAAGCTGTTTAAAGTTGTAGAAAGGTGGTGGTGATGGAATTGCCCACTCAAGTGTACGTCCATCTTCCCAAGGATCATTTCCAACCTTTTCATTTTTCACACTTGTAATCACAATGTTGATTAACAAGATTAATGTAGCAATCGCCATAAAGAATGCACCAATTGTACTTATTAAGTTCCCAGCATCCAAACCTTGGTTAGGTAAGAATGTAAAAATACGTCTTGGCATCCCCATTAATCCAAGGAAATGCTGGATAAAGAATGTTAAGTGGAATCCAATTAAGAATAACCAGAAAGTGATTTTTCCTAATGCTTCGTTTAACATTGTTCCAAACATTTTTGGCCAATAGAAATGGGTTGCTGCTAAAAGACCAAATACAACTCCACCAACAATAACATAGTGGAAATGGGCAACTACGAAATAAGAATCATGGTATTGGTAGTCAGCTGCTGCTGAAGCAAGCATAACCCCTGTTACCCCTCCACCTACGAAAGATGGAATGAATGCAACGGCATAAAGCATAGGTGTTGTGAACTTGATGCTTCCTCCCCACATAGTGAAGAGCCAGTTAAAGATTTTTATACCAGTTGGAACAGCAATTGCCATCGTTGCAACAGCAAAGATTGCATTAGCAATTGGACCTAATCCAGTTGTAAACATATGGTGAGCCCAAACCATGAATCCTAAGAATCCAATAAGAACCGTAGCGAACACCATAGATGAGTATCCAAACAGACGCTTTCTCGAGAAAGTAGCAAAAATTTCCGAGAAAATACCGAATGCCGGTAAGACTAAAATATACACTTCTGGGTGTCCAAAGATCCAGAATAAATGCTCCCAAATGACTGTATTTCCACCATTTGCAACATCAAAGAAGTTTGAACCAAACATACGGTCAAAAATCAGCAAGAATAGTCCCACTGTAAGCGGAGGAAATGCAAATAGGATAAGTGCTGATGCCACGAACGTAGACCATGTAAACAATGGCATTCTCATGTATGTCATACCAGGTGCACGCATATTGATAATCGTTACTAGAAAGTTAATTCCCCCCATTAACGTTCCCGCACCAGAAATCTGTAACCCTAGTGCATAAAAATCTATCCCGTGTCCTTCAGATGCCATCGATAGAGATGCATAAGAGGTCCAACCTGCATCTGGTGCTCCTCCTAAAAACCAAGATAGATTTAAGAAGATACCACCAAAAAAGAATAACCAGAATCCAAGTGCATTGACAAATGGAAACGCAACGTCACGAGCTCCGATTTGTAATGGCATAATGGCATTCATAAAAGCAAATAACAGTGGCATAGCTGCTAAGAAAATCATTGTTGTTCCATGCATGGTTAAAATTTCATTATATAATCCAGCGCTTACAAAATCATTGTTTGGTACAGCTAGCTGGATACGAATAAACATTGCTTCTAGACCACCTAGAACGAAGAATAGTCCACCAGCAATTAAGTAAAGGATAGCGATCTTTTTATGGTCTACTGTAGTTAAGTATTCCCACAAAGTCGCACCGAACCCCTTTTTCTGAGCATAGGTACTCACAATTCTGCCTCCCTTTCAAACAAAGTCCCCTATTAATCCTGTACCTTTAAGTTCATTAAGTATTCTGATACAGCATCTAGTTCTTCTGGAGTTAATGTGTTGTATGCATTTGTCATTTTGTTCCCTGGCTTATAAGCTTCAGGATCAGAAATCCAGTTTTTAAGTTCTTCTTCTGTATGGTCTAATACACCTGCAATACGAGATCTTTCACCAAAGTTTGTTAGATTTGGTCCAAGACGAGCAGCTTCTGGAGCACCAGTTGCTGGTGTTACAGCATGACAACCAATACAGCTGTTATTAAAGACTTCTTGACCTTGTTGAGCTAAAGGAGTTTCAGCCGTTTCAGGTTCCTTGACAGATTGCATATCAGCAACCCACTGGTCAAACTCATCTGGTGAAATCGCTTTAACTTTAAAGTCCATTAGAGCGTGAGATGGTCCGCAAAGCTCCGCACATTTCCCGTAAAATAAATCTCCAGCTTCATTTGCTTTTTGTTCATCAAATTGCAAATAAAATCGGTTCACGTTATCAGTGTTTGTATCCATCTTTCCACCAACCGCTGGAATCCAGAAAGAGTGCTTTACATCAGACGCCTTTAAGTTAAAGTACACCTTTTGTCCTGTAGGAACAACCAAGTCCTGACTCGTAATAATTTCTTCGTTTGGATACTCAAATTCCCACCAATAAAGGCTAGCACGGACATTGATAACTAATGCATCCGTTTTACCCTCTTCATTTTTCTTATCCATCTCAGAAACATCAGCAAACTTAAATGTAGAAGCTACTGTTGGAACAGCAAGAATAAGAAGTAGAATAATTGGGATAACAGTCCAAATGATTTCTAGCTTATGACTTCCTTCCACCTGTTTTGGAATGCTATCATCCTTGCGGCGGAATTTTACAACCACGATCGCGAAGATCAAGGTTACGACGATAATTACCCCTACCATTATCGCCACAGATAACATCATTAAATCGAATTGCTCTTTAGCAACCTCACCGGCTGGCTGTAGCGTTGACAAGAACGGTTCACCACATCCGGAAAGTAGTAGCGTTATGATTGCAATCATTGAAATCATTCGCCATTTCGCAAGCCTTTTCATAGCTTAATCAAACCCCTCTTTCGTAAAATATTTCTTCCCTGAAATGTTTGATCAGTAAAAAAATTTATAGACAACCTCTCCCTAATGACAGTAGGGAAAGGTTTTTCTAACAAAACATATTTTATATTAGTGTGACAATTACCATAGCTACAAAAAGAATAGTTAGATATTGTAGAGAATAGACAAACATGATCTTTGCCCATTTCATATCGTCCTTTTTCTTATAGCCATATAAACCAGTAACTAACCATCCTACATTTAAAGCTGACGCTAGGATTAGGAATGGTATACCTAAGCTGGTCAATAAGAATGGAAGCGGCAACAAGGAAACAATCCATAAAATGATATGTTTTTTTGTTGTTTCAAAGCCTTTTACTACTGGTAACATAGGAATGTTAGCAGCCCTATACTCTTCTACTCTTCTCATCGCTAGGGCATAAAAATGCGGTGGTTGCCAAGCAAACATGATTAGGAATAAACTCCATGCCATGATACTCAAATCCCCATCAACCGCTGACCAACCAATCAGTGGTGGTACGGCACCTGATATACTTCCTATGATGGTATTTGAAACAAGTTGGCGTTTTGACCACATTGTATAAAGGACAACATAGCTAAACACTCCTACAAGTCCAATTACAACAGCTGTTAATGTGGTTAATGCGAGAAAAATAGTACCTATAGTTATAAGAGTTAACCCCATTATAATCACTTTTCGTGGTTGAACATTTCCCGTTACTGTTGGTCTATCCTTAGTACGTTCCATAAGAGGATCAATATCTCTATCAATGTAGTTATTTATGGCACAGGAACCTGCTATAATGAGCGACGATCCTATCAACGTATAAAAAACAATATCTAGATTTGAAAAGAAGCTTTTTTCTCCAAAGTGAAGCGCTAACCAAAGTCCAGTAAAGGTAGTAATTAAATTGGAGTTTACAATGCCAATTTTAATTAGTGCAAGGAAATCCTTCCATGCATTTGTCTTTGGTAGATCAATGCCGTTATCATCGCCGTTTATCGTTGCTTCACTTATTGATCTTGAGCCCGCCATTTCATCTCCTCCTTTCCATGAACACAAATCCGGTCTCACGACACTACAATAACTATAGTACATTATTAGCTTTAATGCTATATTGTAATGAAAAACGACTATCACCGATTTTAGTCAATATTCTGTCAATAGTTTTCATTATCTTAATAGTGGAAATAATGTTAAATATTTGTGTAGAAAAATAACATTTCCTCAATCTATTAAATCATACTTCGTTCCATTTTTGTGAACTTTTTTTGAATTATTTTTGAATAATTTGTGGCTCGGTTTCTTTATTAAAACAGCCCATTTATTTTGTTAATATAACTTTTTCGCAGTTATATTAAGTGTGTATTTCCTTTAAAACAAATTAAAATATGTATTCCATCCATACCTATAATTATATTTCGAAAACAACCTATTAGTTTCCAATTCATTCATATTGTTAAATACATACACTAGTGTTGCATAAATAATTTCGTAATTTTCAGTTTAATTATATTCTCTATTTAGAGCCAAAAAAGTAAATACCCAACAAAGGTGGCTCCATCCATTTGGAAATTTATTTACAATTAGACCTGTG
>NZ_JBHLUU010000087.1:0-10870 GCF_042433785.1 Robertmurraya beringensis
AAAACAGCTGGCTTCTTGGCAGGAGAATCATGCCTGCAGAGGCTCCATGTCAAGCAACATGGCCTTTTTGAAGAATAATGAAAGAAATCTATAAAATAAAAAACTGAGGAAATGAAAGAATAAGAGATTTATTGTCCAAAATTCGGGGGTTAATCCGGTTGGTCTGTTAACAGACATAGGAACAGAGGAATTTGCCCACTTAGAAATGATTGCAACGATGATTTATAAGTTAACAAAGGATGCGACACCCGAGCAATTAAAGGCTGCCGGTATATCAGATCATTACGCCAATCATGATTCGGCTATCTTTTATCATAATGCTGCTGGGGTTCCTTTTACTGCTTCGTATATTCAAGCAAAGGGTGATCCTATTGCCGATCTCTACGAGGATATCGCAGCAGAAGAAAAGGCAAGAGCTACGTATCAATGGATTATAGATATGTCAGATGATCCTGATTTAAATGATTCACTCCGCTTTTTAAGGGAAAGGGAGGTCATTCATTCGCAAAGATTTCGTGAGGCTGTTGAGCTATTGAAGGAAGAAAGAGATCGAAAAAAGATATTTTAAAATAATAAAACAAGAGATTCCAGGTGAAAAGTAAAGCTGGCATCTCTTGTTTTTTCATGCTCTGTCCCTTTATCAGAGTAGTAAACTACCATTCTAATATACTAAAATTTACCAATTTTCTATTGACCTTTCTAAAAACACCAACTTACAATAGAATTATAAAAACTTTCAGAATATATTATTTGAATGTTAGTCACTTAAAGAGGTGAAGGTGGAGGGAGCATCATGAAGGTTGTGTTAACAGGTCAATCCTTAACGCTTGCGCAAGTAAAGGATGTTTGCTATGGCTTTGCGACGGTAGAGATAGAAGAAGCAAGTATGAGGAAAGTTGAGGAATCTCGATACTCTGTCGAGGAAATTGTATCAAGAAAGAAAACGATCTATGGAATTACTACCGGCTTTGGGAAATTTAGTGATGTCATGATTGCGGAAACAGATGTGAATGATTTGCAGTTAAATTTAATCCGCTCTCACGCATGTGGAGTGGGTGATCCATTTCCAGAAATTGTCTCACGTGCAATGGTGCTCCTCCGTCTAAATGCTCTTCTCAAAGGATTTTCAGGAGTAAGGGTAGAGATCATTAAACAGCTTCAAACCCTATTAAATGAGCGAATCCATCCGGTTGTACCCCAGCAAGGCTCGTTGGGCGCATCAGGAGACCTAGCTCCTTTATCACATTTAGCACTCGTACTTATTGGTGAAGGACAAGTGCATTTTGAAGGTGGAATATATGAAGCGAACCTCGTTCTAAAAGAAAAAGGAATTCAACCTATTTCTTTAAAGGCAAAGGAGGGTTTGGCCTTAATTAATGGAACACAAGCAATGACAGCGCAGGGCGTTATTAATTGGATTGAATCAATGAGATTGTTTTACCAAAGTGAAATGATTGCAGCTATGACGTTTGAAGGTTTAGAAGGAATCATTGATGCCTTTCATCCAGCTATTCATGAGGCTCGTGGATATGTGCAACAAACAGAAGTTGCTGCAAGAATGTGTGAGCTACTTAAAGAAAGTAAGCTTATCACAAATCAAGGTGAAAAGAGAGTTCAAGATGCGTATTCTTTACGATGCATTCCTCAGGTACATGGTGCGACGTTACAAGCGCTTGATTATGTAAAGGAAAAGCTCGAAATTGAAATGAATGCAGCAACCGATAACCCGCTAATCTTTAATGGTGGTCAGATGGTCATATCAGGTGGGAATTTCCACGGTCAACCAATCGCGTTTGCTATGGATTTTATGAAAATTGCCATGGCTGAACTCGCTAATATTTCAGAGCGTCGAATTGAACGGCTCGTAAACCCGGGATTAAATGACCTTCCACCGTTTTTAAGTCCTCAACCTGGATTACAGTCTGGAGCAATGATTATGCAGTATTGTGCAGCTTCCCTCGTTTCTGAAAACAAAACTCTAGCCCATCCAGCAAGTGTAGACTCTATACCATCCTCTGCCAATCAAGAAGACCACGTAAGTATGGGAACTATCGCTTCAAGGCACGCTTATATGATTATTCAAAATGTGCGACGTGTCCTAGCCATTGAATGCATATGTGCCCTTCAGGCCGTTCAATACAGAGGGATTGAAAAAATGGCACCAGTCACCCTAGCTTTTTATAAAGAAGTAAGAAAAATCGTCCCATCAATTGATAGTGATCGAGTGTATTCAAAAGATATTGAGGAAATGGCTGCCTGGTTGAAGAAAAGGGATATAAGATGAACAATAATTCCAAAATAACCACCACACACTGAGTCAAAAAAGGAGGATATGTTCAATGAATACTAATCAAAATCGTGTAGTTATAGCCAAAAGAGGAAATGAAATGGAGTGCAAAGGTTGGGAACAGGAAGCGGCACTTCGCATGCTTTGTAATAATTTAGATCCTGATGTGGCGGAGAAACCGGAGGAGCTTGTCGTGTATGGTGGAATTGGAAAAGCTGCTCGAAATTGGGAGGCATTTGACGCAATCGTTGAAACGTTAAAAAGGCTTGAAAACGATGAAACGTTGCTCATTCAATCCGGGAAACCTGTAGCCGTTTTCAAAACACATGCGGCTGCACCTCGTGTTCTTTTATCCAATTCCGTCATTGTTCCAAAGTGGGCAAACTGGGAACATTTTCACGAGTTGGATCAAAAGGGACTCATGATGTATGGACAAATGACGGCAGGTAGTTGGATCTACATTGGAACGCAAGGGATTTTACAAGGTACGTATGAAACGTTTGCTGAGTTAGCTAGGCAGCATTTTGGTGGTTCCTTACAGGGTACCATCACCTTAACTGCAGGTTTGGGTGGAATGGGAGGCGCTCAGCCTTTGGCAGTTACGATGAACCGAGGAGTCTGTATCGCGGTTGAGGTTGACGTAGAGCGGATACAAAAAAGAATCAAAACGAAATATTGTGATCGAGTTACACACTCCATAGATGAGGCAATTGCCTGGGCACTGGAGGCGAAGTTAAAGGGCTTACCACTTTCCGTTGCTCTCGTTGGTAACGCTGCTGATGTTCATCACAAACTGTTACAAAAGAAGATTCCTATAGACATAGTGACCGATCAAACATCCGCGCATGATCCGCTTAATGGTTATATTCCTAGTGGTCTTTCATTAGAGAATGCTCAAAAACTTCGAAATTCGGATCCTGGTAAATATATTAGTTTGTCAAAAAAATCTATGATGTCACATGTTCAAGCAATGCTTGAGTTTCAAAGAGTTGGCTCCATTACTTTTGACTACGGTAATAATATTCGACAGGTGGCGTTTGATGAAGGGGAACCAAACGCATTTGATTTTCCAGGCTTTGTACCTGCTTTTATTCGACCATTGTTCTGTGAAGGAAAAGGTCCGTTTCGCTGGGCAGCTTTATCAGGGGACCCCAATGATATTTACCGTACTGATCAGTTAATCAGAGAGCTTTTTCCTGAAAATGAACCATTGCAAAGATGGATTACCATGGCTCAAGAAAAGGTGAGTTTCCAAGGCCTTCCGTCTCGTATTTGCTGGTTAAGATATGGTGAACGAGTGAAAATGGGCCTTGCGATTAATGAGTTGGTGAAGAAAAGAGAGCTAAACGCACCAATCGTTATTGGGCGTGATCATTTAGATTGCGGCTCAGTGGCATCTCCAAACAGAGAGACAGAAGCAATGAAAGATGGAAGTGATACTGTAGGTGATTGGGCTATTTTAAATGCATTAATCAATGTGGCTGCAGGCGGTTCTTGGATTTCTGTTCATCATGGAGGCGGTGTTGGCATGGGCTATTCTCTGCATGCCGGAATGGTTGTTGTAGCTGACGGGACAGAACTAGCAGAGGAAAGACTACAACGTGTGTTAACGACGGATCCTGGTATGGGAATTGTCCGCCATGCTGACGCGGGATATGAAAAGGCTATAGAAGTGGCAAAAGAAAAAGACGTGGATATTCCGATGCTCCGTCAGAAAAAATGATATTTTCAGAGAAAGGTGATTACGATGTACGATTTGAAAGCAATGGATATTGTTGAAGTTGATCCATCTAAAGATATTCGTGATATGACAACAAGACTTGCTGCCTATACAATGCTGAAGTTTATGTATTTGTAAGGTTTATATAATAGAAAAGGAGTAGCTTTTCAAATAGCTACTCCTTTTCTATTATTTTCTTAAAGCATCTGCGACAATCTCGTATGAGTTCAGTCTTGCTTCGTGGTCAAATATTTGTGTATGAATCATTAATTCGTCTGCTTGTGTGTCATGTAAAAAGTCCTCGAGCTTTGCTTTTACCGTGTCACGGTCCCCGACTATTGGTTCACCAAACTGCTGAATGAGTGTTTGCTTTTCATACGGACTCCAAATCTCATCCATGTTATCAACAGGTGGTGGAAGCTGACCAGGGTTACCTCTAATCAGATTAAGAAATTGTTGCTGCATGCTGGTTGCTAGTTTTTTCGCTTCTTCACCAGTATCTGCCGCAACGACATTTGCCGCAACCATTGCGTATGGTTTGTCTAACACTTCAGAAGGACGGAAATGTTGGCGGTATAATTGCAAAGCAGGTAAAGTGTATAAAGGAGAAAAATGGCTAGCAAAGGCGAAAGGAAGCCCTAGTTGTCCGGCAAGTTGCGCACTAAAACCGCTTGACCCAAGAAGCCAAATAGGAACCGTTTGACCTTCTCCAGGAAAGGCACGGACCCTTTTATCATCACTCGGTATGAAATAGGATTGTAATTCCTCTAGTTGCTCAGGAAAATCGTTTCCATCACTTCTTCTCTCTCTTCTTAATGCATGAGCCGTGATTTGGTCGGTTCCAGGAGCACGGCCAAGTCCTAAATCAATTCGGCCAGGAAACAATGCTTCAAGTGTGCCAAACTGTTCTGCGATAACAAGAGGAGCATGGTTAGGCAGCATAATTCCTCCTGAACCAACACGGATTTTTGACGTATGACCAGCCACATGAGAGATAACGACTGAGGTGGCTGCACTAGCTATTCCTGGCATATTGTGATGCTCTGCTAACCAATAGCGATGGTAACCTAATGATTCGACATGCTGAGCTAGAGCGGCTGAATTACGCAACGCTTGTGATGCAGATCCTCCTTGTACAATGGGAACTAAATCCAATACAGAAAGAGGGATATTTTTATTTTCAATCATACTTATCATCTTCTTTCGTTTTCCTAAATAATGAACAGTTGTATTTTAGCAAGTAATTGATACTTATCAAAATAATTTGCCTTATAAATATGTTAAAATCATTTTATTGAATGATGTATTGGGGTTGGAATAAATGACAAAAGTCGGTTTAGTTATGAGAAAGATACAGTTTAGTGAGGCACAAGGTCCTCGAATATTTGCTGAACGTTTAAAAGATATCTCAAGAGAACTGGGGATAGAAATCGTATTTATTTCTCCTGAAAGACATGTAAGTGGATATGATTGGCTTCCAGGTTATGAACATGAAAAAGGAGACCTTGTCAATTATGATATCGTCTTAGACCAAATCTATTCCCAAAATATAGACCATGTGATTTATACAGTCTCTGGTTTTACTTTTTTAAATATGTTTTTAAAGAATAGTGTTTTATTTCCACATAGCTTCCCAGATCCAGCATTAACAGGATATGAAATGATGAAGCCGTTTTACTCTATTGTGGACAAGGCCATCGTTCAAACAGAATTTTTAAAAGGGGAAATGGCGAGAAACTTTGGTGTTCACGATGTGACTGTTATACCCATTGGCTTTAATGAAGAGATGGCAACCAAATATTATGACCCCTCCCAAGTAGTAAACAATCGACTCCTGTGGATTGGAAGAGATGAAGAAAACAGGCGTCCCGATCTAGTAATTGAGTATGCAAAGCAAAATCCTCAAACGGAAGTATTTATGGTTTTTGGGGGTGAGCGATACAGGGAAAGTATGAAAAAATATGACATCCCTTCTAATGTGAAACTACAATTTGCTCTTTCACAAGACGAAGTTTTTACTTTGATGAATTCTTCCAAAGTGTACTGGAGCAGTTCAAAGTTTGACACATTTGCCATGCCTTTAACCGAGGCACTATCTATGGGAAAGATTGTAGTTAAGCCTGAACATCCTTGCTACAACCATATTAGTGCACCACATTCCTTTGCTGGTAATGAGAAAAATTGGTTTGAGCTGGTAAATATGGCATTACATTCTCCTAGCCAAACATCAAGCGCCAATCGAGACTATGCGTTTAGTGCATTCTCTAGTACTGTAATGAAAAAAGGATATGAAAAATTTTTCGAGGGTTGGATAAAATAAAGTTGCTAGCATAACAACCTATCCGATAAGTGAACAATAAGGAGGGTGTAACATCACCCAATAACGATGTGTGGAGGGATTTGAGCGATGAATATACGCGAAGGATTAATTCCAACTGCATTAGGTTCTGCTGTGACTGCTACTGGTTATGCATTGAAACAAAAACGTGGATCCAACAAAATGGTTGCAAATACGGTTTTTGGTTTCGGCTTAGCACATGTCGTTTTAGGGGTCATTGACTTAGTGCAACACCGTCGTTAAAAGAAACGGGCAGCGAAGGCTGTCGTTTTCTCTTTTAAATGTTTACAATAATAATTTTATGTAAATTAAAAAAGTGGCTTTTAAAAAGAGCCACTTTTTTCTTATTTTTCCATCGAATGATAGTAGGCTAATTCTTTCTCAATTTCCTGTAGCCTTCCCTCAAGTTTTTCAACAGATTGATTAAAGGTTTCAAGCTTTTCAATATCGTTTTGAATTTGTACATATTCCACTTTAAGTTCTGAAATCTTTTGTTCAATTTCTTGATTGGTCATGAATTTACACCTCTTTCTAATTTTTCGTGCATAGTTTTAGTGTAGCGCAGAAACCTAAAATGTACAAAATAGTAAGGAGGTATGAAAATGAGTGACTGGAATGAACAAGCGGCACCAAACAATAATCTTTCTCCTAAAACCATTCGTACATCAAAGCTTGTGGGACAGAAGAGTTTAAACACCCATGAATTTTCAGAAGAACTAGCAGATGGCGGGGAAAGAGATGATCTAATTAACAAGCAATTAAAAAGCCACCAGCCAGGTATGGGCTGACCTCTTCGTTAAAGCACCCTTATGGGGTGCTTTTTTATAAGTTTTCGTTTTGTTGTTTAATTTCATCTCCCGTAATGATTTGGTTTGCTAATTCTTGATCTTTGTGCTCATCAACGGAATCGCCAGGAATATTTTTTAAATTAGGAAAACCACCGCCATTTTGGATGGTCACTTGGTTTTGCCTGGCTGCATTGGTTAAGTATTCGTTATTTTTTTTCAACCTTATCATCTCCTTTTTTATAGGCTTTGACAATTTTCTCTTGTTTATGCGATAGGTGTTCTGCAGGAATTTCCATGCTTTATTCATCTTTGTATGGAAAATATAAAGCTATAATAGGAGGGGACATATGCGCATTAATGACAAAAGAATTAAGGATATTCAAAATCATTCCGTTCGTTTTGACACCTATGAAGATTTATCCGAAATAATTGAGGTAGCTGGGGAAGCAGACTATGTTTTATTAGGAGAGGCAACCCATGGTACCAGTGAATTTTATAAAATTCGAGCTGAAATCACAAAGAAATTAATAGTAGAAAAGGACTTCTCCTTTGTTGCTATCGAGGGAGATTGGCCGTCTTGTTTTACGGTCAATGAGTATGTAAAGGGCTATCGTGATGGTGAAGTAAAAGAAGCTTTTTCTCATTTTAACCGCTGGCCGACATGGATGTGGGCAAATGAAGAAGTTTTGGATTTTATCAATTGGTTAAAGCAGCATAACGAAAGGACTCATTCCCAAGTTGGTTTTTATGGAATTGATGTGTACAGTCTTTGGGAGTCGATGGATGAGATCATTTTCCAGCTAGAAAAAGTGTCACCTTCTCTAGTGGAACCAGCGAAAAAAGCTTTCGAATGCTTTGAACCATTTAACCGAAAAGCGGAAGACTATGCGGTGTCTGCCGCATTTTATGGTGAAGGTTGTACAGAGGAAGTGCTAAATGTTTTAGTAACGCTTCAACAAAATAAGTTTAAATATGATGGGAGTAATGAGCAAGGGTTAAATATCGATATAAACAGCTTGGTGATGTTAAATGCGGAGCGATATTATCGGGCCATGGCTAAAAGGGGACCAGATGACTGGAATATACGAGATGGTCATATGGTAACCGCACTTGAAAAAATCATAGCAACACACCCCAAAAAGGCGAAATGCGTAGTGTGGGAGCATAATACCCATTTAGGAGATGCACGTGCTACAGATATGGCGGAGGAAGGATTAGTAAATGTTGGCCAATTGTTAAGAGAGAAACATGGAAATAGTGTATATTCAGTTGGTTTTGGTACACATCGTGGAACGGTAATTGCTGCACGCGAGTGGGGAGGAACGGTTGAGGTGCTCCCTGTTCCAAATGCCAGAATGGGAAGCTGGGAGTATTTACTCCATGAAGCTGGTCCTTTTAATAAATACTTTCTGTTTGATGATCATAACAGAGAGCTGTTTAATGATGTCATAGGCCATCGTGCCATCGGGGTAGTATATAATCCTGAAGTAGAGCATTTAGGGAATTATGTTCCAACTAGAGTTTCAGACCGGTACGATTGTTTTATACATGTGGATGAAACAAGAGCCTTAACCCCATTATTTACAAAACAAGCTGTTAAAATATGAAATCGGTTGGGTTTTCCCAACCGATTTCTATTGTTTTCTGCTTATTTTCCCATTCTTTGCTCAACCTGACGACATACCTCATCAGCAGAAAGACCGTTTGCTTCAATTACTGGCCCTTGAATGCTAGTATCAGACATTCCCATTACGTTTGAGTCAATCCCAGTAACTACACAGCATTCACAGCCTTGTACATCAGATTCTTGTTTTAGTTCAATTACATCGTATCCTTTTTCACGAAGGGCGCTCGTGATATTCGATAATGATTCTTCAACTCCAACTCTTGGCATATGTACCACCTCCTCCAACTCTAAGTTTCCCAAATGAATGTGGTTTAATTCCATCTTTTGTGTGATTGAAAGGGTGTGCTAATGAAACCATTTAATATATAACCGTATATAAGCATGCTGGTCCAAATTCCTATCTGGCAGAATACAAATCAAATTAATAGGATTCTTGGTTAATCACATAATAAAACGGTCATGTTCTATCATTATCTGGAGGGGAAAGTCATGAGCAAAGCAGAAGAATTGAAACAGGAATTGCAGGTCTTGTCTGGTCGGCGTGAAAGGATGCAGAAGAACCTTTATGAAGTGGAAAAACGTATTAATGAGATTGTTAAGGAATTAAAAAAATACTAAACGGAGTGGGAGTGTCCCTGTTGATTCAGCAGGAGGCACTTCCATTAGCTTTCTAACCTCCGTGCGTACATTCTTACTTGATTGTTTTTGTATGGGTTTTTGACAGAATTATGAACAAAACAAAAATAAACAAATATATATTGTTTGGTTTTGTTGATTTATCTTTTGTCTGAGTGTATTATAATGGTATAAACAAACAAAAACAAAAACAAAGAATCAGGTGAGTATAATGAATAAAGATATTTTACAATCTAAATTTGTTAAGGAAATGAAAGATGCTACAGCTAATTTATATCGTCTAGGCTGGGATGAAAGAAATGGTGGTAACATTAGTTATTTATTAACAATGGAAGAAGTATATCCATATCTAGATGGAAATAAAAAGGTCCGTACTATACCAATGAATTTTAATGCTTCTTCTCTAGCTGGGCGATATTTTATTGTAACTGGTTCAGGAAAATATTTTAAAAACGTAACGAATGATCCAGCCGTAAATCTTGGGCTGATCCGAATCACCGAGGATGGCCGAAATTATGACATTCTATGGGGCTTTGAAGATGGAGGCGTAGCAACGAGTGAATTACCTACACACTTAATGAACCATATGAAACGCTTAGCTGTAGACCCAAACCATCGAGTAATCATGCACTGCCATGCTACTCATTTGCTAGCAATGACTTTTACACACAGTCTCGACGAAAAAGATTTTACAAAAACTCTTTGGGAAATGTGTACAGAATGTATCGTTGTTTTCCCAGATGGTGTTTCTATTATCCCTTGGATGGTTCCAGGAACAGATGCAATTGGTGAAGAGACAGCTGTGAAAATGGAACATACAAGACTTATACTATGGCCTCACCACGGGGTATTTGGAGCAGGAACGACAATAGACGAAACGTTCGGATTAATCGAAACCGCTGAAAAAGCAGCAGAGGTATACACAATTGTTTGTTCACAAGGCGGCAAGAAACAAACCATTTCTGATAAACAACTTCAAAGTTTAGCTGATGCATTTAAGGTCATTCCAAGAGAAGGGATATTGGAGCTAACCAATGCTAATAAATAACTGAAAAGAATTATGAACCATTTGTAAGGATGAAACCTTCGAATGGTTTTTTTTTTATTTTGTATATAGGAATTAAATTAGATCGATATAATAATTAACGATATGTTTCCAGTGTCCAGTAATGAATCAAATTAGTGTTAGAATCCAAAAAGAAAGTAAAAAAATGGTTGATAATGCTTTATTTTAATAAGAACTAGCGCAACTTTAATTAACACACAATTGAGAATCTTTTAAAAAATAGTTGTTTTACTCAATTTATCTGTTATATACTATAAACACAGAGAAATTATGGATATAAATTAGATCACTAGTGTTGCATTAATTTAATTTCACTATTAAAAATACTCAAAATGTTCAACTTTATTATATTGTGCAAAGAAAAAGTCCTTTATAATGGATAAGTCAGGTGGTAACCCGTCCAAATCC
>NZ_JBHLUU010000088.1:0-11742 GCF_042433785.1 Robertmurraya beringensis
AGTGTGGGTTTGATTCCCTTGACCGCTTGAAAAAGAGCTGAACGGGAATCTAAGTGTGCGTTTGGTTCCCTTGACTGCTAAAAAAAGAGAGCAACGGGAATCTAAGTGTGGGTTTGATTCCCTTGACGCTTGAAAAAGAGCTGAACGGGAATCTAAGTATGCGTTTGAATTCCATGGGCACTTGAAAATGATAAAAAAAACCTTCACTTGCTAGGTAGCAAGTGAAGGCACAGTTTCAGTAATAATTGCGATTATTTTAACGTTCGTTTCAAGAATTCTCTTGTACGTTCTTGGCTTGGATTAGTGAAAATTTGCTCTGGAGTGCCTTCTTCGGCAATGACGCCTTGGTTCATGAAGACCACTCGATCCGATACTTCTTTGGCAAATTCCATTTCATGCGTCACGATCAACATCGTCAGACCTGATTCTGCGAGTTCCTTCATGACTTTCAGAACTTCTCCTACCATTTCTGGATCTAGTGCAGATGTTGGTTCATCAAATAGCATCACATCTGGGTCCATGGAAAGGGCTCTAGCAATGGCCACACGTTGCTTTTGTCCACCAGACAGTTGCTTAGGCTTTGCGTTAATATATTTATCCATTCCAACCACCTTCAAGTACTTCATCGCTACTTTTTCGGCTTCTTCCTTGGAGCGTTTGAGTACTTTAACTTGTCCTACCACACAGTTCATTAGAACATTGTGATTGTTAAAAAGGTTAAATTGTTGGAACACCATACCTAAATGCTGTCGGTAAGCCGCTACATCATGCTTGTCATCTAGTATATTTTCGCCATGATAAATAATTTTTCCGCCGCTTGGCTTTTCTAAAAGATTCACACATCGAAGAAGAGTGGATTTACCAGAACCTGAAGAACCGATAATGGTCACTACTTCTCCTTTGTTCACTGAAAAATTAATGTCTTTTAATACTTCATGAGTTCCAAAGGATTTGTTTAAATGCTGAATATCAATAATCTTTTCCAAAGTCTCTCCTCCTTCTCTCATTACTTTTGAGCCACTTCTACTTGTGTTTCGTTAACAATCATCGTATAGCTATCAGAGCCATCTAACTTCTTTTCGATATAAAGCAAGATTCTTGTCACAATAAACGTCATTACAAAATAAATCAGACACGCAACGAAGAAAGATTCAAAATATCTAAAGTTATTGCCTGAAATCGATTTGGTAACAAAAAATAACTCGGTCACGGAAATGACATTCAGAACGGACGTATCTTTAATATTAATAACAAATTGATTTCCTGTTGCAGGTAAAATATTTCGAATGACCTGTGGCAATACCACATTCCACATCGTTTGTAGATGATTCATTCCGATCGCATGTGCGGCTTCAAACTGCCCTTTTTCAATCGAAACAATTCCACCACGTACAATTTCCGCCATATAAGCTCCTGTATTGATCGATACGACAAAAATAGCGGCCACAAACACATTCATATCGATACCGAATGCCAAGGCAGATCCATAGAAAATAACCATGGCTTGTACAATCATCGGTGTTCCACGGAAGAACTCTATATATATAGAAAGAATCAGGTTTATTACTTTTAAAAATATTTTCTTCCCACCACGGTCAGGCATGGGGATCGTTCGTATAACCCCTGCTAATAATCCAATCATTGCCCCAAAAATCGTTCCAACCAAAGCTATTAAAAGGGTTAACCCAGCACCACGAAGGAACATAGGCCAGTTTTCCGCAATGATTTTAATCACCCATTCAAGACTCATCATTTCTCCTCCTTACCGTATAAAACCGACTGTATGCATATATACAGCCGGTTTCTGAATTCTATTTTGCTGCAGGTTGATTCTGAATAGCGCTATCCATGATGCTTGTGCGCTCTTCCTCTGAGATACCTGCTAAAATTTCATTGATTTTCTCTGTTAAATCACTGTCTTTTTTCAAACCGACTGCGATCGCTGTATCATCTTCTGATGTTTCAAAGCCATCTTCAAATTCAACCATCACATAGTTTTCATTGGCAGCAGATGCACTAACTCCTTCAGGACGTTCTGAAACATATCCATCAATGATCCCTGATTCTAGAGCAACTCTCATTGCCGGGAAGTTGTCCATCGCCGTTTTCTTGTTTACACCTTCGATTTGATCAATCACATTGTAGTGGAATGTATTTAATTGAGCTGTGATTTTCGCACCTTTGAAATCATGGATTGAAGTAGCTCCTTCATACTTGCTGCCTTTTTTCACAACCATTACTAAATTTGACTTGTAGTAATTATCCGTAAAGTCTATGGTTTCCTTACGCTCAGCTGTTGGTGACATTCCAGCAATAATCGCATCAATTTTACCTGATGTTAAAGCTGGTACTAAGCCATCCCACTCTGTTTTAACAATCACTAACTCTTTACCTAATCCTTCAGCGACCTTCTTTGCGATTTCCACATCATATCCACCTGCATACTCTGCAGAACCATCAATTTTAACTCCACCGTTAGAATCGTCGTTTTGAGTCCAGTTAAAAGGAGCATAACCCGCTTCCAAACCTACCTTAAATGTATTATCTTCTGATGATCCAGAATCAGAACCATTACTTGATCCACATCCTGCTAATAAAAGAATCGATGAAACCAACAAAACTATGAATAATGATAACTTGTTTTTCATGATGTCTTTCCCCCTGTTATTTTATCGTACTAAAACAAAAAACGACCTGAGATAAACTCAGGTCGCGTTATGCATAGTTGTCCTAAAGTCCCCTCTTTTATCCCAAATGAGATAGCACAACTCAATAAACGACTAAGTTTATCGAGACAGTCCTGCAGCTCTTAACTACAGACCCAGCATGTAATACCGAGAATATTACAAACTTCGGCGACATTTCCTTCTCCTTAGCATCATTGCTTCTCAAACTCCACTAAAGACTGTTAAATATCGCGCCTCTACCCCACTGTTAAAAGTGAGGTTTTATTCAATTATTTTCTTATACTACAATACTATCTTTTAGTTCGTCAACTAGGTTTTTTGTGACAAATTGCATCTGGACCTGTTACGACATATTTAGAGATGGATAATGGCCATGAACCTTAGTTCATGACCACGAATAACTTACAGACTTTTCTTGAGTACCACAAATAAATATTAAGTTGTGGCCAACATTTCATTACCATCTAATTCATCTCGAATTTCTCCAACAATTTCAGATAAAATATCCTCCATCGTAACAAGACCGACGCTAACACCTTGATCATCCGTCACAATGGCCATATGAGTACGAGTTTGTTGCATCTTTAGAAATACATCCTTAATCGAGATCGATTGCTTAAATCGAGGGATGTCATGGATGAAATCACCAATCTCACCCTTTCTTCCAGCCGCAATGCTTGTAAGCATTTCCTTAGTATTGATAAATCCAATAAAATCTTTTGTTTTATCACTCATGTCATTTACTGGATAACGAGTAAAATCATACTTATCAATCACTTCAATTATTTCGGCTAAGGATTGATGCTTTTCAAGTGTAATCATTTCGGATTTAGGAATCATGATATCCTTTAGCTGTCTTTCATCAAACGCAAAGATATTTTTTAAATAGGCAAGCTCTGTTTGGTTGATTTCTCCGCCTGCATAGCTTTGCGCAACAATCAGCTTTAACTCTTCCTCAGAATGGACTGTATCGTGACCGGACGGCTTTACACCGAATAGGTTAAGAAGCTGTCGAGCAGATCCATTTAGGACACGAATCACTGGGCTCATGATATATCCAAACCAATAAAGCGGTGGGGCTAATAATAACGTCATTTTTTCTGAGTATTGAATGGCTAATGTTTTAGGAGCAAGCTCACCAATCACTACGTGTAGGAGTGAAACAACAGTCAATGCAATAAAGTATGAAAGCATTGTTGCTACAGCAGCAGGGATATTGAACTCTTCAAACAAAGGCTGTAGTATTTTTTGTACTGTCGGTTCACCTAATGCACCTAACACCAGAGCTGTAATCGTAATCCCCAACTGACAAGCAGATAAATAGTAATCTAGCTCCTTTGCTACTTTTTTCGCTAACTTTGCCTTCTTATTTCCTTCAGCTATCAATTGATCGATTCTTGACATTCTAACCTTCAAAATTGCGAATTCTGCTCCAACAAAGAATGCTGTCAACAGGATGAATACTGCTATCAAAAATAAATTTAAGATTATCATTCCGTCCAATTATTTCCCTCTTTCTGAGGGATTCACCTCCAAGATGTTTACGTTAATGATAGAGAAGCTTTATTCTCCTCAACTATTTCTTTTTCAATGTTTTGATGAAAGATAACCTGCTTGATTTGATAGTTATCCACTTGATCGACCGTCCATACATGACGACCATGCTTGATTTCATCGCCTTTTTGTACAGCATCGAGATTTTTCAATTGAATCCAACCAGCTATTGTATCAAGATCTTCACTATCAAATTCCAAACCGAATCTGTCTTCTAGTTCAGAAAGAAGCACACGGCCATTGATAATATATTTATTCTCGCCAGTCTTTCGAATATCTGGAACCTCATCTGCATCAAATTCATCTCGAATTTCACCGACAAGCTCTTCTAACACATCTTCAAGCGTTAATATACCTGATGTCCCACCATATTCATCTATTACAACAATCATATGAACTTGATCCTTCTGCATTTTCATAAAGATATTTTGAATACTTGTTGCCTCAACCACATGTGGCACATCACGAATAAAATCTTCAAGTTTGCTTTCTCTACCCGCAACGATATGACTCAACATTTTCCTAGCATTAACAATCCCAATAATACGATCCTTATCTCCGTTTTCTACAACGGGGTAACGTGTATAATTATGCTCATCGAAAATTCGAATAATTTCTTCGTAGCTCATCTCTTTATCGATTGTGACTAGAGCAGTCCTCGGTACCATAATATCTTTCGCGACACGCTCATCAAAAGAGAAAACATTCTCCATATACTTCAGCTCCGTTTGGTCAATTTCCCCACCTCGGAAGCTTTGAGCCATGATTATTTTTAGTTCCTCTTCCGAATAAGCCTGCTCATGGGCCGCCGGAGGAACACCAAGCATACGAAGGAGCACACCAGATGTACCGTTTAATACTTGGATAAACGGGTACATAATCTTACCAAACCAATAGAGAGGTCCCGCTAAGAGCAACGTTGCTTTTTCTGAAAATTCAATCGCAAGTGTTTTTGGTGCCATTTCACCTATTACCACGTGAAGGTATGTGACAACAGCAAGAGAAATCGCATAAGAAATAATTGACGAAACATCATCAGAAACACTTAACCAATCAAATACTGGAGTCATTAATTTCTTCACAAAAGGCTTACTGAATGCACCAAGGCCTAACGCAGTAACAGTGATCCCCAGCTGACAGGCAGATAAATAGTAATCAAGATCAGCTACGACCTTCTTAGCTACAACAGCTTTCTTGTTCCCTTCCGCAATTAATTGATCAATCCTTGACATTCGGATTTTCACAACGGCAAATTCAGAAGCAACAAAGAATGCCGTCAAGGCAAGTAAGATTACTAATAAAGTAATATTTAAAATCGTATATATGTCCAATTATTCCCCTCTTCCCGAGGGATTCACCTCCAGAAATAGTTAAAGCAAACTCAATTGGTAACTCTCTTACTTCAGAAAACAAGCTTCGGAAATTTCTATCAAACTATTACGTTATGGTTTATATAGAACTCATATCGATTCAAGTATGGATTATTCGTCGTCCTGATTTCCTTGAAAAAAAATCATGACAAATTTAATTAATTCGAACAAAGCAACTAATGCACCAGCCACATAGGTTAGTGCGGCTGCATTTAAGACTTTTTTCACACCGTGTTCTTCATCATTAAACAGAATTCCTTCTGTAACCATTAAGTTTCTTGCACGCTTACTTGCGTCAAATTCCACCGGCAAGGTGATCAACTGAAAAGCAACAGCAGCAGAAAAGAAGACAATCCCTACACCAATTAAAGATAACTGTTGCATAAACATTCCAGCAATCAATAACAGTGGTGCAATTCCAGAAGCGACGTTCGCAATCGGAAAAATGCGATGTCGAAGGACAAGGGCACGATAAGACTGTTGGTGTTGAATCGCATGACCAACTTCGTGAGCTGCTACGGATACAGATGCAATAGAGTTCCCATAGTAAACGGACTCAGATAATCGAACTGTTCTTTGAATTGGATCATAGTGATCGCTGAGCATTCCCGGTACAACTTCGATTGGAACATGGGATAGTCCGTTGTTATCTAAAATTTGGCGAGCCGCATCTGCACCAGATAAACCTGTACGCGTTTCGACCTCTGACCACTTTTTAAAATTCCCTTTCACTTTAAACTGGGCCCAAATCGAAATCCCAAACGCCCAAAAAATTAAAATATCCATAGGGTGAAATAGCATTCGCTTGTATCCTCCTTTTAACTAAGAAACAAGAGCAATGTTTGGATTAGTGACATACTTTCGTGTGAAATTTTCCCCTTCAATTCTCCATGTTTCTTTTGATCACTTTTCTCAAGAAGAGCAAGAATATCTGAAACTTCCTTTTCCAAATCTTTCATTTTCAGTCTCAATTCTAATACATCAATCTCTTCTGAGTAATTTTCAATAATTTCTTTCTTAATTTCATCTAAGGATAACCCTTCTTTTTTTCGCTTTTCTATAAAATTAATTCGCTCTATTGAAGAGTGGTCATAGTACCGGTAGTTCGAAGCAGAACGTTCTGCTTTTAATAATCCGAGTTGTGTATAATAATCAACCGTTCTCTTCGTAACACCTGCTATATCAGCTAATTCTCCAATTTTTATTTTCTCAGCCCCAAAGATGCCCCCTCCAAACTATAACGTTATGGTTATGATGAGAATTATACAATCAATTGTATTTGCAAACAACTAATACGCTTGGATTGTAATAAAAGTTTTACATTAAAGATTAATTCCTCTTTAAGTAATACATAAATTAAATTCATGTCCACTTCTTTATTGGAGGTTAAAAGAAAAGTATGATAATAGTTGCTAGCAGTATCCTATTATCTTTTAAATCGATTTACTGTATACTATGTTTGCACTACCGAAACTACTATTTTTCTGCAAATCTCTGGTGTTAATTATCCATCGAATTTTGAGAAATAATTAAGCACTTAGAATACATGGAGGATAAAAGTGAATGTTTTTAAGAAAGTACTATGTGTTATAATCCTTGGAAGTCTCTTGTTAGGGCTGTCTGGCTGTATACCAAGTAATAATAACAATAACCAGAATTCATCATTACTGGGGAAAGAAATAACTAATCCCGAGGGATTAAAACTGATCTCCGCTAACGTAACCAATGTCGTTGATGGAGATACCATTGACGTAATGATCAACAACAAGGAAGAAAGGGTTCGACTGTTACTAATTGATACCCCAGAAACGAAACATCCGTCAAAGCCCGTTCAACCATATGGACCTGATGCTTCAGAATTTACGAAAAAAGCGCTATTAGGCAAGCAAGTGGAATTAGAAAAAGATATTTCTGAACGTGATCGTTATGGTCGTATATTGGCATACGTTTGGTTAGATGGAAAAATGCATAACGAAGCTCTAATTGAAAAAGGATTAGCACGAGTTGCAACCTTTCCACCAGACATTAAGTATGTAGATCCATTCTTAGACCTCCAACAACAAGCTCAAATAAATGGTATTGGCATTTGGAGCCTTGAAAACTATGTTAAGGAAAATGGATTTACAGAACAAAATTCTCAAGTAGAAACCAATATTGGTACAAGTGATTTAAGTTGTATCAATAAAATAAAAGGAAATAAAAACTCAAAAATTTTCCATTTGCCTGATGGAGCTCATTATAATGATGTTGCCGATAAAAATATTGTTTGGTTCTGTACAGAAGAAGAGGCTCAGACGGAAGGCTACCGAAAATCAAAAAATTGAAATGACCATTAGACATTTGATCTAATGGTTATTTTTTTAACATTTAACATAGTTTCCCTATTCAGTATTTGAATTTCATATCATCTCTCCTCTAAAAACCCGATTTACATTTTTATACAAAAGTGATATCATAATTATATCAAATTGATTTTATAGGAGTGATAAATTTTGAAAGAAAAAAGTGCTTTTCATTTTAATGGATTTATTGGTGTACTTTTCATTGCCATCTCACTTTTCTCAGGAGTATACTTTCTCATTCAGGAACGATTTGGAGCTGCTATTCCTCTTCTGTTGATCGCCGTACTTCTTGGAAGCGGCATTACGATTATTCAGCCTAATCAGGCAGTGGTGGTGACATTTTTCGGTCAATATCTTGGATCCATCCGTCATAGTGGACTATTTCTCACCGTTCCTCTTACTTTTCGAAAAACGATTTCTCTAAGAGTCCGTAACTTTAATAGTAAACGGTTAAAGGTAAATGATGTGGATGGAAATCCAATAGAGATTGCGGCCGTTATCGTATTTAAAGTAGTGGATTCAGCAAAAGCCATTTTTGACGTAGATAATTATGAAGAGTTCGTTGAAATTCAAAGTGAAACGGCTATTCGTCATGTAGCAACAAAGTATCCTTATGATACCTTTGAAGATGTTGAATTAACGTTACGAGGAAATGCGGAAGAAGTATCAAACGAGCTAACAGCAGAGTTACAAGCAAGACTAGATTTAGCAGGAGTAGAGGTTGTTGAAGCACGTTTGACCCATCTAGCTTACTCAACAGAAATTGCTCAAGCTATGCTACAGCGTCAACAAGCAACAGCGATTATATCTGCTCGTCAAAAGATTGTAGAAGGTGCCGTAGGAATGGCACAAATGGCCATCCATCAACTAGAGCAAGATCAGGTGATTGAACTAGATGATGAAAGAAAGGTACAATTAGTGAATAACCTCCTAGTCGCGATTGTCTCAGAAAATTCTACAACTCCTGTAATTAATACAGGTACTTTATATTAAAATGAGTGGTTTACATGACAAAAAAAAGAGCTTTCCCTTACGCATAGATCCTGACCTTTATGAAGTATTACAAAAATGGGCTGCAGATGATTTTCGTAGCATTAACAGTCATATTGAGTATTTATTACGAGAGTCAGCAAAGAAAGCAAAACGATACCCAAAACCAAAAGAAGACTGAAGAACGGTTTCCGTTTCCTGTCGCCAAATCCGAATGGCTCAGTTCACGATACTGAGCCATTTGGGGTTGCCTGTGCGGCCCCTCAAGGACTCAGAGATGAGCGAATTAGCTGGGATTGATCATTAAGCGGAGAAATTCCTCTTAATTAGGAATTAACAATGAAAATTGCCTAAATAGACGGAAAGATTCCGGCTATTAACTCAAAAAACGTGAAAATGGGTAATTTTACTTTGCTTAATCGGAAAACCTCCGCTTATATCCCCCAAACAGAGCTCTACTCTGCCGTCTAACCGGAAAATCTCCGCTTAGTGTAATACCCGGTTATAAAGATTTCAATGGAAAAAGGCAGATCCAACAAGGAACTACCCATGACTATTGCGAAAACTGTATTGACTCATACATGTTCCAAAGTCGGAAATATTTTTTGAGTTTACACATTCAACACTATTAATGCCAAGCACTCCAGATGCGTGGCGTGTAATTGATAACCAAAAAGGGTTTTCACAAAGCTTCTTTAGTAATTTTATAATTTTTATGATTGACTATGGTTGTAAGTGGTTGGTTTTTTTCTTTATTGTATCCGTACTCAACAATAACAGAATTTTCTCTTACAACCGTAACATTTCCTTTATAGCTCTGCCCTTCACGCTTAAATAATATATTGTCCCCGATTTTAGCAGTTGCCATTTTATCACCCCGATCTTATTATTTTCAGCAAGGATAAAAAAATGCAGGAACATTTAAAATATAAACTGTCATTATTATGAAAAAAAGAAGCCTGCTGCAGAAACCCTTTATTTATACAATAGCACCCGTTCGTTCAATAAATGTGGGAATCTGCGACGAGCTGATAAATAAGCGGAGAAATTTCCCCTATCTTCAAAAATTCTCCATAAATAGCTCAAATAGACGGAGAGATTCCGCCTATTGCCTCGAAAAACGCGAAAATACGCGATTATGCTTTGCGTAACCGGAAAACCTCCCCTTATATGCCCTGAAACGAGCTTCATTTTGTATTTAACCGGAAAGTCTCCGCTTATTTAGTCCTGTTGTTTACCCAATTAAGCATAAGACTTTCTATTTTTTTTAAAACCATTCCTTCAGTATCCTGCTTCTTTTCTTCAATAAGAGATTCCATAATAAAAAGCATCTATCTTTCTAGAATTAATGCCCCTGTAAGTTAAAAAGATCGATTCAAATAAGGTGCTACAATTAAGGGCAACACCTATTCCTGTTCCTTATGTTCGTAATCTAATACTTCTACCTTAAAGCCATGACTACATCCAATCTTAGGACTATCACAAGATGGAGATACTCTTACCTTAACCAAGTCTTCTGCATATTCAAATGGTTTATTAGTACTATCAGGAACTTGAATTGTTAAGGAAATATCATAAGAATGATTGTTGTTATAATCAATATTAACAATCCTCCGTTGCTGCCAGCCAAAACCAGATGTTTCTTTACCTCCATACTCTTTTATTACCCTTTTATCAATAGCTGGAAATATAATATCTCGAATAATATCTTCTGGTGTAACATACCAGTCTTCTGCATACGGTTTAATTTCCTTTGGTTCTAAAGATTTAGCACTAACCATGTTATCCGTGTCAAACATTAATAAAATTGTAAAGAGAGCAATTATTTTCTTCACGATACTCACTCCGAAATTTTTTACAGTTAGATTCCGTATTTTCAATTAATATTATTCCTAAATAACCCACCTGTATCTCCGATCTGTTACGCATGTTCGAATGAGACATTAGAATACCAATTGAATGTTCAACAAACCTCCCTTTAGTCAAATAAAAAAAAGCAATCCTTCAATCGTGAAGAATTGCCCCTTTTGTTCAATTACATTTTTCCACAATACTATCAAACTGGAATTGCTTCGCTTAGATTACTAAAATCATGATTAATAATTTCTACTAATTTAAATTCTTCGTTCTCATATTCAAATTTTAAAATGCAACAGTTGCCGATTCTTTCTTTTTGTCTAATAGAACTGGTATGTTCCCAATACTGCATAAATTTTCTACAAGCGGCTCCATGAGATACAGCTAAAACCACTTCATTATCTTCTTCCATGATTTTTTGACAAGTGTCAGCCACTCTTTTTTGAAATTCTTTTTCTTTTTCTCCACCATAATTAGCAAAGAAATCAACGTAAGGAAGTGATGGATTTAAATCTTCACTTTCACCTTCAAAACTTCCGAAATTCCATTCCTTTAATCCTTTTAATCTTATATAAGGTAGATTCGTCACAATTTCTAATGTGTCACTTGCTCTTTCGGATGTGGAACAATAGGCATGGTCAAAGACAATATGGTTCGCTTTAAAATACTTAGCTGCAGTCTCCGCTTGCTTTATCCCTAATTCTGTAAGTGGTGAATCGCACCAACCTTGAATTTTTCTTCTTTTATTAAATAATGTTTGTCCATGTCTCATTAGGTAAAATATCTTTTTCATTTTTCCTCTCCCCCAAGGCCTCCCGTATTGTCAAAACTTTTATATTAAATAGGCTATAAAATACCTTGATAGAGGGCTTTTTGAGCAAAAAAATTGCCACCCCCTGAATTTTAGGAAATAGTGAGGTTACCACACCAAACACCAACCTA
>NZ_JBHLUU010000089.1:0-15407 GCF_042433785.1 Robertmurraya beringensis
ACAGGTCTAATTGTAAATAAAATCCAAATGGATGGAGCCACCTTTAATAGGGTATTTACCTTTTTGGCTCTAATCAAGAAAGATGATTAAACTGAAAATTATGACATTATTTATACAACACTAGTGACATTTTTCAACTTTTCAGAAACTTATTTTTTAGGCTTGGGTCATTTGTTATTTAAATCAGGATTATTGAATAACTTCATATGTATTGTAATATTTACACTATATCAATTACAAGTATGAAGGCACCGGAAAGAGCCTTACACAAAAGGCTCTCCGGCTTCACCACTATTTAAGCTCTTTTAATTTTCTTGTCAGTTCCTTAAATCTACAATCAAGTTCTTTATATGATTGATCTTTTGGAGTCATAAAGCTGAGTTTCCCTAGAACTTCTTGTCTCTCTGTTTCAAGCTTTAACTGCAATTCTTCTAAATCACTTGATTTTTGTGTAACCTCACTTAGTTGTTTTTGGATAGTCCTATTATCAAGAACAAGTTTTGTATTTGTCGTCTTATCCAAAAAATATCGGTCATGAGAAACAATGATTAACGTGCCATTATACTCTGCCAAAGTCCTTTCTAACTGCTCTCGGGAAGGTAAGTCAAGATGATTGGTAGGTTCATCCAATATGAGCACATCTTTTTCTTCTAAAATATATCTCATCAGTTTACACTTTACTCGTTCACCCATGCTCATATTTTGAAGCGGTTCCTTCCATTGAGAAGCTGTAAAACCTAAATGCTTCATAAGATTTTGAACTTTCCCTCTTGCCTTAAAGGTTTCTTTGTGAAAAAGGTCCCCCGGTGTTTTTTCCAATGGTAAATCAAATACTTCTTGTGTCAAATAACCAATGGTTGCTGTTGGAGAAATCCATACATCTCCATCTGACGGTTCCTGACCAAGTATGATTTTTATCAATGTTGTTTTACCACTTCCATTCGAACCAGTAATAGCGACCTTCTCACCGTGGAGAATGGTAAAATTAACGTTATTAAATAGCACTCGACCATCAAAATTCTTTGACAAATCCTTCACTTCTAGAAATCGTTTCCCCACCTTGTTATGATTTTCAATCGTAAAACGAACATCATACTCTGCTTCAACCCGCTCGACTTTCGCTTTTTCTAACTCTTTTTCAAGACGCTTTCGTTTAGACTGAACTTGAGCATCCATGCGTTTTGCTTTTACACGCCAGTATTCCTTCATTCCTTCTTTTTTGGTTGATTGAGCGTGACCTTTCTGAGACCAAGAAGTGAGCTCATTTATTTGAGCTTCAATACGTTCGACCATTTGTTGTTGCTTCTCATATTCTCGCTGCTGGGAATGTCTTTTCTGTTCACGAGCTAACATATAACTCGAGTAATTTCCATTATGTTCAAAAATTTTAGTCCCTTCAATAGACCAAATTTTTGTTACTACTTTATCTAAAAAATACCGATCATGGGAAACAAGAATAATCGATCCTTTATAAGCTTTTATTTGTTCAATCAATAGTTGTGAGCCTTGTTCATCTAAATGATTGGTAGGTTCATCCAATAACAAGAGATCAGATTGCTCTGAAAAGCCATGTGCTAATCGAAGTTTTAGCCTTTCTCCTCCACTTAAATTGGAAAAATCAATGTGTGTTGGCAATATCCATTTTTTATAAAACACCGGTGACTCTTCCTCCACAGAAAAGACTTCCGTATCCTGTTCGACTAACGACATTTTCACATTTTTTTCAACCCACTGAATATTTCCTTTAGTGGGAACTAACTGGTTGTATATAACATGAAGTAAGGTTGATTTCCCAGCTCCATTTTTTCCTATAATTCCTATGACATCTCCTTCATGAACATGAACATTTACATCTTTAAAAAGGGTTTCGTCATTTATTTCATAGCTAACATCTTTACATTTAAAAAGTTCTCTCATGATTTCAGCCCCTCGGTTTGCAGGGAGAACAAAAAATCCTCCCTGTTGGATAGGAAGGATTAGTCGTTTCATACCATAGTCAAATAAAGCTTTTCCGTAAAAAAGCTAAGAACCGTATAGATAATGGGCAGACTAATCCTATTTTTTGTGATTTGAAATATGAAATTTCAATCGTTTTAAAATAAGATTAGTTCTTCATCGTTCACCCATCATCCCTTTCTAGTTAGTAAAATTAGTATAACACAGCTCCCTCTATATGGTAAATAATTGTTCTGGACTTACTCCGTATAATGACGGTTTCCTTCTTCATCCATTTCCCAATGAGAGAACCAGTTTTCCCATAGTTCCCATACTTCTGACACAATGAAGTTATGGGCTCTATCTTTTGTCTGAGTATATTTGTACATCGGTGTTTCATTGTTATCGTACCAAGTGTATGTCGTATATCTGTCTTTTGTGGTAACAATAGCATCACTCAGCTCACCAAGTTCGTTTCTATCCAATTTCACAGTCGTATTTGTTTGTCCTTTTATCGTGTGGTCCCAGCTCCAAATATCATATTCACCAAAGAGCAGATAAAACGGTACTTTATCATTTTTCCCTTCAACAGGTCTTAAAAGCGGACCCGAAGTAGAACCAAAAGCAGTAAAGTATTCGGGCATGACGGCACTCGCATAGTTCGTGAACATGGAGCCAAGAGATTGACCAGTTAAATATCGCTTCCCAGGATCAATGTTGTAATCTTTGTCAATTTGCTTAACTATTTCCTCTAGGAAAACAAAATCATTTTGCTTATTAGGTGCGTAGTTAACATTCCATGTTACATCTGTTGATGAATTGTATTGTTCACTAGGCATAACAAGCATAAATCCGTGTTTGTCCGCTACCTCCCACCAATGGCTGGCGTCAAAGAATACTCGTGCCGTTTGCGTGTTTCCTGCAAGTACGAAAACTACCGGAATGTTTTCCTCAGGTGCAGAATCCGGGACATAAACTAAATACTCGCGAGTATATCCATCTAATTGCATTTCCTTGATCTCAACACCCATTTTTTCGTAATCAGGTCTTACACCTAGAACATTTCCGTTAACGGTTGTATTGTCATAGCGCGTATAGTAAGAAAGGAAATTATAAATTTTCTTCGTGAAACCCGTTTTATATACTCCGTTTCCGCCTTGATCAAGAACAGCCACTTTAGAGCGTACATCGCTATAAGAAGTGACAATACGATCAGAATCTTCTTTCTGTATATAAACGGTACTTCCCATCAATCCCTCTGTTGATCCTTTCTCTCCCGATGCAACTGTGTCATTAGCACCTTTCCAGTATTCGACTAAGTTTTCTACGGCACTTGGGTTATCATTTACCAACCAAGTAGGAACAGGAACCTCAGAGTAAGAAATCTCTCTATTTTCAGCAAAAGTTTTTTCTCCTGTCTTCTGAATAAATTCTGCATCAAGATCTTCTGTTTCTACAAAAACAGAGCTAATGACAAAGAGCGGATTTTGCATCGCCCAGGCTTGTAGAGCTGTTCCACCGTCACCATATCCGGCTAAATAAAAGACACCAAAAGTATTGTAATACTTCGTATCTTTTAATACTTTTACAGCTTCATTAATATAGGCAAGTTCTTCTTCCGCACTTCCCCAACCATTCACACCAGGCTCTAGTATGAATAATCCTTCTGATTTCTTATCCGCAATATCCAGCCATCCGCTTTTGTGAAGGAACTCTTCAGTCGTCATACCATCCGGAGCCGCTATGACCGTAAAATAATCTCGGACAGTCGTTTCTGGCGCTACATAGATTTTTACCGTACGCGTCTCATCCCCCACAGTAACATTTCGAGTAAAATACCCGTTTAATGGCAACTTGTTACCTAATGTAATATCAATAGCTGGTTTTTCCATTCCATCTAAGGAAGTTGCTTCTAGTTTAAAAGCATTTTTATTATTTATTGATGCAGCTGAAACTGGCATGACAAGGCTTAGTAGCATTAGTGAAATCACCATCAAAAACATGATTTTTTTACCATTCATCCTATTTCACTCCTAACATATGAGTCTCGTAGGAACCATACCTTTACTACATGGTTCCTACGAACTCAGTTAATATTTTTCTACCGTGAAGGTATAGGTACTTGTTGTTACTTTGTCAGGTGCTACGATGTCAATTTTAATAACGGTGCCGTCTTCAACAGAAACCTTATTAGCTGAACGGTAATCTACTTTTTTGCCATTAATTCTGATTGACTTTACTTTAGTAGACATGGTTGTAGGAATTACGGTGCATTTATAGATGAAAATAAAGAGGCTACTCAAAAGTCACAATTTATTGTTTCTACGAGTCTGCCTCTTTATCTATCTAACTATTTTATTTTTCTAGCTCTGGATCAAAAAATTCACCAAATAACTCCGCATCGGTAGGTTTATCTTCTGGAATTGGTTTCGACACCCATGTATAGTTCATATAATGTTTAAGATTCACATTCTCTGAGATGATGTTTCCTCCCCAAGTTCCACAACCAAGACTTGACGTCATTGGCATACCATTCGTAAATGAACCAGCGTTAGCTTTTGACTGGGGTTGGCGAACCATAATCCGACTCACTGGTGCCGCTAGCCCAAGACGGTGAATATGATCATCGTTAAACGAGTAAATACCACATGAATGACCTTTTCCTCCCACTTCATAAATGGCTCTCATCATATCAAGTGCATGTTCAAACTCACCTTCATATTTATACACCGCTAACAATGTGGTTAATTTTTCACCCGAGTAAGGGTATTCTTTTCCGATTTTATCGCCCTTTACAATGATGAATTTTCGATCTTCAGGAATCGAAAAACCCGCTTCCTTAGCTAGGAGTTGCGGAGCAACTGCGACCGTGTTAGGAAGACGATGCCCCTCTGCATCCCACATAACCGAACGAAGGCTAGCTTTTTCGTCATCATTCGCTAAATATCCTCCAACTTTCACCAATTCTTCTAGCACCGCTTCATATACCTTGTCACTAATAATTAAATTTCCATCTGCAGAACAACCAGAACCAAAGTCTGATGTTTTGCTGAGCATAGTGTTTAATGCCGCTTCTTTCACATCAGCTGTATCATCAATGATCATGGTAGAATTACCGGCTCCTACACCGTAGGCCGGTGTCCCTGAACTATACGCACTTTTGACCATATCTTTCCCACCCGTAGCAAGGACTAGATCTGACCTTGACATAAGTGCTTTTGTCATTGGGATATTAACTAATGTTAAACACTGTAGAAGATCAGCTGGTGCCCCTTCCCTTTCAAGCGCTTCCCTCATGAGCCTAACCGTTTCAAAAGTCGTTTTTTTCGAACGAGGATGCGGTGAAAAGATAACCGCATCTCGTGCCTTTATGGCATAAATAGCGGTACCTGCTGGAGTTAGATCAGGATTCGTTGTTGGCACAATCGAACCGATAATACCTACGGGCTTCGCATATTTCACAATTCCTTTTTCAGGTATTTCCTCAATAGCACCCACGCTTTTTTGGCGGAGGGCATCTCGCAAAATCCCTCGAATTTTCATTCGTTTCCCCATTCGACTTACACGGTCACCTAGCTTACTTTCCTCAATTCCCATATCAACTAATTCAGAAAAAGTTTTTTTATTGGATACTGCCCATGCGACTGCCTGGCATAAGCGATCCAGCTTTTCCTGACTATAAGACTCAATGATCTCCATTGCCTTTCTTGCTTTTTCAAACGCGAGATCTAATTCCTTTTGTTGGTCTTCCGTGAGTTCGGTTTGTTTTTTGACTGCATTGGTAGACAATAACATTACCTCCTACAAATTTGATAGCTTAGTAGATCGATCTTATTAATGTTAAATAGAATCATAGAACCCTTACTTTTATTAAACAGAAACGTGGTGGACACTTTTCCCAGGAGAATAGATATCCATGATGTTCCAATGTCCATCGGTAGGTACTGGGTTATTCAGCATCGCTACATCAATAACGACTGGCTTATTCGCTTTGATGGCTTTTTCTAAGGCTGGTTTGAATTCTCCTGCAGACTGAACCTTAATCCCTTCCACCCCGTAAGCTCTAGCAATTGCTGCATAATCTGGAGAGTAAGGTTCTCCATCCTTTTGGAAGACAGTCCCTAAGGTCGTACCAAAATGTGCTTTTTGCAGACCTGCGATCGTGCCAAATGCAAAATTATTCATAATGACCCAAACAACCGGGATGTTTTCCTCTGCTGCTGTTGCTAATACTGCTGGATTTTGACCAAAACCACCGTCACCCACTAATGAAACAACGACTCGATTAGGTGCCGCAATTTTTGCACCGAGTGCTGCTGGTGCTCCAAATCCCATCGTAGCATACCCTCCAGGTGTAAGAATGGACCCAGCCTCATAAATAGGAAACTGCTGTCCTACTCCATTTTTATTCCACCCAACATCCGTTGTAATAAGAGCATCTTTCGGGAGGACTTGACGTACTTCATCAACAATCCGTTGTGGCATCATTGGAAATGATTCATCTTCAATAAACTTTCGATTGCTTTCTTTAAATTCTTTTCGATTTTTCAAAATTTCTTCTTTTAATGTATCAAGAGAATCACGTTGTACCCCATACGGGAACATTTCTTCCGCCACTTTATTTAATACGGTTAAGGCCTGTTTTAGATCAGCGACTACACCAATTTCAACTGGGTAGTTCCTTCCAATTTCGCTCGGATCAATATCTATTTGTATTAATTTCGTTGGAGGGAAGTTGAACGTGTATTCTGGTTCCCATGAACTACTATCTGCCTCGGCAAAGCGAGTACCTAAACCTAAGACGTAATCTGCGGCCTTGCATTTGTCATTAATAAATTTAGTTCCCCAAAAACCTGTCATACCTAGAGTCAATGGATGATCATCAGAAACGGCACCTTTCCCCATTAAGGAATGGGCTACTGGCATATTCAATCGATCTACTAATTCTCTAAGCTGATCTGCTGCATCTGCTAATAAGATCCCTCCACCTACGTAAAAGATCGGATTTTTCGCTTCAGCTAGCGTTTGGATGATTTTCTTTGCTGTTTCGTTGTCAATTGACGGCTTATGAAGATTCTTTGCATTCAGCTTCTGTTTTTCAAAGTAAGAGGTTTCTAACTCTTTTGAAAAAATATCCATTGGAACGGAGATTAAGACTGGACCTGGATTTCCGCTTTCAGCTAGTTGAAAGGCTTTTTCTAAAATCTCTGGAAAGAGATGTGCACTATCGACTCTCCATGCTCTTTTAACAAAAGGACGATAGATTTCATATTGAGTGGCATCCCCATGTAAATTTACTTCTTGATGTGGATGCTTGCCGTAGTAATGAGTTGGCACATCGCCAGCAATAACAACCATTGGTATTGAATCCAAAGCAGCATTCGCCACTCCCGTTGCCGCGTTTGTAAGTCCTGGACCTAAGTGGCTTAAAAGAACGGCTGCTTTTTTCTTTACCCTCGCATAGCCATCAGCCATATGCGCGGCAATTTGCTCATGTCTCACATTCACAAACTTAATTTTGCTATTCTCCAAAGCAGAAAGTACGGCAATATTTGTGTGACCACAAAGTCCAAAAATATGTTCAATGCCTCTTTCTTCTAGATAATTTACCAATTGATAAGATATTAACTGTTTCATATATGGCCTCCTTTGAAATCTAATAATATTTTGCCGCACTGACCTGAGATGGCGTATATATATGCCTTTTTAAACTCTTTAAGAGGGAAAATATTAGAAATAATTGGCTTTACATCAAAATCATCATTAAGCAGATAGTCTACACACTTGGAAAAATCTTCCGGAAAATTATAAATAATAGATCCATGTATCGTAATTTCATTTCTTACAATCTGTACAATTGGCAGAGTTGCTTCTGGAGTTAAACCTATCAAAATAACGGATCCTCCTTGTTTAACCACTCCTACCGCTTGTTCAACAGCCTGTTTTACTCCAGCTGCTTCAATTACAACATCAAACTTTTCGTCCTTCACTTCATGTGCTAAAACAGTATGAACCCCAAAAGCGGCTTTTACTTTTTCTAGCTTTGACTGGTAAATATCTATCGCAGTAACCTTCGCACCAAGAAAGTTGGCTAAAGCGATTGAGAGCATTCCCTCCGTCCCGCACCCAATGACTCCTACCGTTGTACCTTTTGTAATAAAAGCTTTTTCAAAAGCATGAGTTATTACGGCAAACGGTTCAATTAATACTGCTTTTTCATCTTGTAATTCCTCAGGAATTGGAAGGACATACTTTGATGAAATGGTAATCTCTTCTGAAAAAATCCCATCCACATTGACCCCAAGAGATTCCTTAAAAGAACAAATATTTCGATACCCTCTTTGACAATTCTCACATTCGCCACAAAAAGTATTAGGTGTAACAACAACCTTTGTTCCAGTTTTAAGATCGACCTTTTCACCGACCTCAATAACTCTCCCGACTAACTCGTGACCAGGTCGAACCGGGTATTTTGCGTGACCAATCTTTCCCTTATAAACACCAATATCAGAACCACAGATTCCACCATAAATGAGTTTAATTCTAACTTCGTTTTCTTTAAGAGGGGATTCAACTGGAAATTCTTTTAGTTCTAGTTCCCCGGGGTTTTTCAAATGTAATCCCCACATAAAATAACCACCACCCAAAAAAATCTTTTAGATCGATCCAAAATAAAGAAAGCGTTAACATAATAGTACCGTTTGTTACAATGAATAGCAATCAAATTTTAACTTTATAACTGAAAATATAAATTAATCAGAAAATTAAAGTCCGATTTTTTTGCGTAACGATTTCTCCTCGGTTGCATGAATAGAAAGAAAGTCTTTTGCAGTTTCCAAGCAGCGTCGCGCGTACTCTTCATAGCCTAGCTCTTTTACTCGTTTAATATTTGGCATTTCAATCGAGCATGGTGTATTCACTGGTATACTGTTTACGATACCAGCAATATCGACTCCCCCTTCGCCAACATAGAGACGTTCCTCCCTAAGGATCCGCTTCATTTCATCCACTGATGTTGGTGCTTGAGAAGGAGCATCGCATAGATGGAAGTAACGAAAGTAAGAACTAGGAATTTTTTGAAGGTCCTCCAGTTGATCTCCTGAACGGTGAAAATGGTGCGTATCGATCATAATTCCCGCGTTCGATCGATTTGCAGAATGAAGAATATTTAGCGTATCTGCAAGACTCCTGACACTTGCTATGGGTACAAATTCAAGTTCAACTGTTAGATCAAATTGCTTAGCAAGATCACATACCTCGCCAAATTTCTCAATCGCATAATTTCGGTTATCTGTCCAAATACTGCTTAGAACATGGCGTCCACCTAACTCTGCAGCAACTTCAAAAGCTGGCAAGTAGTTTAATGGATCCATTCCATCAAAAATTCTAGCTAACTCAATATCTAGTAACCTTAATCCTGTGTCTGCAAATGCAGCCTTTGTATCTCTCATCATTTGTTTATTATTTGCAAGGTCATAATTGGGCTCTCCGGGTAATCCCATATTAATAGGCCGAAGACTCACAAAATCATAACCCGTTCTTGAAGCAATATAAATCATTTCCGCTGGAGTGCAATTAAGTGCAGTAAGATGCGCAATTGAAAATGGTCTGGTCATCATTTCCCTCCCCAACATACAAGACTAATCTTATTTACTCAATTATTTTTCTAATTTTTGTTGACTTGTTACCTTTGTGTGTAAAAGAGCTGATGGACCCGCTTTCAACATATAACTCTCACTTCTGCAACCTAGCTTCTGTTTTACGTCTTTTGCAGTGTGGATAACCTTACTAAGATCCATCCCTGTTTCAACTCCCATTTCATGAAAAGCATAAACCAGATCTTCGGTCGCGACGTTTCCTGTTGCTCCAGGTAAATATGGACAACCTCCTAGTCCGGCTATCGAACTATCAAAATGAACAATTCCCTGTTGCAACGCACTAACCGCATTTGCAATGGCGAGACCTCTTGTATTATGAAGGTGCAAAGTAAATAAAATATCAGGAAAAGCATTACGTAAATGGCCAAGCATTTCATATACTTGCTTTGGATTTGCAGTACCAGTCGAATCCGCCAATGAAATTTCTTTCACACCCATAGATTCGTATTTATATACAATCTGATTTATTCTTTCTTGAGGAACTTTCCCCTCAAACGGGCATCCAAAGGCTACAGATATAGATCCTCCCACTTCTATACCCTTCTTCTGTGCTAATTCAATGATTGGATAAAAGCCATTCTGCGCTTCTTCCGTTATACAATTGGCATTAGAGATACTATGTGAGTCAGTGGCAGATAACATGAGCTTTATCTTTTTTATGCCTGCCTCAATGGCCCTTTCTGCTCCTTTAACGTTTGGTACCAATGCTCTAAATTTAATATTTTTCAAGGCATTACATGATCTAACAACCTCTGTCGCATCCTTTAATTGAGGTATTGCCTTTGGATGAACAAACGACGTAATCTCAATTGTAGTTACTCCTGTTTCTGCTAACGACCGAATGATTGATACTTTATCTTCTGTAGGAATCCATTGATCATTTATCGCTTGGAATCCGTCACGAGGAGCAACTTCGCAAATATACGCCCTTGAAGGTAGCGCGAATACTGTTGGATTGTTCATACATTCACTCCTTTGCCTAATAGTTATTACCGTACATAATCTGTAAATAAGTTATTATATCGATCTAATAAAATATTAAAAAAATATGTTAAGTTAGATCCCCACCTTTTAACCATAGTAATATCAATAAAGAAAGCGTTACCATAATAATACATGATTTCCGATTGTTTGAAAACACTTTTACTGAATTTTCCCAATAATTTAAAGTGAATTGGGTGTTGATGAAGTGTTTTAGCTTGATACATCTTCGGTAGATCGATCTAAAAAAATAATACTTATCACCTACAATTACAATTAAACTTACATATCAAACAGGGAGCGTAAAGGCTCCCTTTCATATTACAACATCAGTTACGAGGACTTTCTTACTACCAGTTCAGGCTGCAAGATAATTCGCTGGGTATCACGTTCTTGATTGACAATTCTTTGGTGAAGCAGAATCGCCGCCTGGGAGCCTATAAGTCTAGCATATGATGAAACGGTAGTTAATGGTGGGTTATATAATGGTGCCTCATTATTATTATCGAAACCAACAACAGCAAGATCTTGCCCTGGTTTTAATCCGGCATCATTTAAACCAAGCATGACACCATGTGCGACTAAGTCATTAAAACAGAAGACAGCCGTAGGTGGATTTGCCTGGAATAACACTTTACGAATTGCTCCCATTCCGCCTTCTCTCGTAACAGGACTTTCTACAATAAGTGTCTCATCGATGTCTAAACCTGCTTGTTTTAACGCACTACAATAACCACTTCGCCTTTCCTTCCAAGCGGTTGAATGGGAAGTTCCACCAAGAAATGCAATCCTTCTATGACCTCTATGAATTAAGTGATTTACAGCCATTTGAGCTCCCACTGCGTAGTCAATTCCTACATAATCACAGGAAACGTTTTCAATTTCTCGTACGGCTAAAACAAGTGGGATGTCGATCGCCTTCACCCGTTCTATACTATTTCCTGAGCTTTCTGAAACAGGACATAGAATGATTCCTCCAACCCGATGTTCGAGCATTCTAGAAATAAGCTGTTCCTGTTTCATATCCGAGTCAAAAGTAGTACCAAGAAATACAGTATAACCCGCTTCCTCTAATGAATGATGAACACCTCTAAGGAGTTCTGCGTAAAATGGATTCGCGATATCGGTTATTATTAATCCAACTGTCGAAGAAGACTGTGAACGCATATTGGCAGCAACTCTGTCATACACGTAGCCTAACTCATGCATTGAATTCAATACCTTCTGTTTGGTCTTTTCTGCAATTTTAGAACTGCCACGAACAATTAATGATGCAGTCGCTCGGGAAACGCCAGCATGATTTGCTACATCTTGCAGAGTTACTCTTTTTTTATGCGTCATCAATAATCACCAGCTCACCAAAAATAATTTAGTCTCTATTCTGTAACTTAAATACTACAATTAAATATTAATATACTATTACTATGTAGTATATAAGTATCAGTGTCAACTTTGTTATTCCATAAACTCAACTAAAAATAAAGACACTTGTGGTATATAAGTTAAAATAAGAAGTGTAATAACCATTGCAACGAAAAATGGCATAACCGCTTTCGCAAGTGATTCAATTGAAATCCCTGAAACACCAGACCCCACAAATAAATTTACTCCTAGCGGGGGAGTAATAAAGCCTATAGCCAAATTAACAACCATTATTAAACCAAAGTGAATAGGGTCTACTCCAATATTCATTGCTACAGGTAATAAAAGTGGAGTTAAAATAATAATAGCAGCAACCGTGTCCATAAAACATCCTACAATTAAAAGTAAAATATTAATTAACAGAAGAATAATAATCGGGTTACTAGAAATAGAAAGTAATCCTTCTGTAATTTGACTCGGAATTTGTTCGACCGTAAGTATTCGGCCGAATGCAGTTGCTGTTCCAACAATAAGCATAATCGTTGCTGTAGTAATACCACTATCGACCAGCATTCGAGGAATATCTTTAATTTTAAGTTCTCGATATAAGAATACACCAGCGATAAACCCGTATACCACGGCAACTCCAGCTGCTTCGGTAGGAGTAAATACCCCTCCATATATTCCCCCTAATATAATAATTGGGACTAAAAGTGCCCATTTTGCATCCCAAGTGGCTTTCAAGAAATCTTTAAAAGTGCTTTTTCCAATTCCTTTGTACCCTTGTTTTCGGGAATATATATACGTCCAAATCATTAAAGCGATACCTACTAATATTCCTGGTAGGATTCCAGAGATGAACAACTTCCCTATAGATTGACTTCCAACTACTCCGTACATAACCATTGGGATACTTGGAGGAATGATTACGCCTATAGAACCCGCCGCACAGACAACTGCTGTTGCAAATTTCTTATCGTATCCTTGTTTAATCATTGCGGGTATCATGATTCCTCCAACAGCAGCTACAGTAGCAGGACCTGACCCTGAAATGGCTGCAAAAAACATACAAGTAATAATTGCTGCAATGGCAATACCACCTGTTTTGTCTCCAACAATCGTATTAGCAACTTTAAATAATCTATCAGATAGCCCGCCCTTCCCCATAATCTCCCCAGCTAAAATAAAAAAGGGAACTGCCAATAGAGGGAATGAATCAATTGAAGTGATTAAACCCTGTGCTAAATATTCTAATGGCATAGAGCCCGTGTATAAAATGGTCACTAATGTTGATAATCCAATTGAAATTCCAATTGGCACGGTAAGTATTAAAAAAAGTGCAAGACTGCCAAATAAGACAAGTGCTGTCATCGTTTTCCCCTCCGTTTCATTACATTTTAAAAATAACAACAGAGCAGTTATTGCTGTGGAGCTTCTTTCCCAATAAGAATTTTTACCTGTTGGATAATTTGCTGAATCAAACGAATAGCTGTTAATCCCATTCCAATTGGTCCAGCTAAGTAAACAAAACCAACTGGCAAACTAAGGGCAGGTGACAATTGCCCCCATGTAAGAAGCTTCATTGTAATTTGGTATCCATAAATCAGGCCAAAAAGGGCAAATACCAAAAACAATAAATTCCCTACTATCCTCAAGGTCGCTTGTGATTTTCCTTTTAGGGCTAAATAAAGTACATCTACACTCATATGTTTTTGTTTTTTCACTCCATAGCTGATACCTAAGTACACTAACCAAATAAAGCAGTACCTAGCTAGTTCCTCTGACCAAGGTAATGAATTCTCTAGGACATATCTCATAAATACCTGAACAGCAATAACAACTACCATAACAAAAGAAAAAATGCCTATAAATAACTCTTCAAAATGCTCGTCAAGCCAATGCAACAATTTCATCATCCATTCACCTCTTTCTAAAGGTAGAATAATCTTTAAGTGATTTCATTTATTATGTATTACGAGAGATAAGATTAGAGCTTAAGGGGATTTCCCCCCTTAAGCTCGGTGTAGCTTATTTTTTCAAGTTATTTATTTCTGCTAATAATTCGTCTACAAATTCCTCTCCAATACTAGCAGAATACTTTTCATAAACTGGTTTAACCTTTTCAAGGAACGCTTCCTTTTCTTCGTCTGTAATATCAGTAACCGTCATACCATTTTCAGTTAGGAATTTATATCCATCTTCATCTTCTTTTTGGTTCAACTCTCTTTGATGATCTCGAGCTTCATCAGCGGCTTCTTGTACTGCCTTCTTTTCCTCATCACTTAATGTATTCCAGAAATCTTTACTAATTAAGAATGGGCTAGCATTATATACATGGCCGGTCTTTGATAAGTATTTTTGTACTTCATAAAATTTATTAGCTGTAACATTTCCTACTGGATTTTCTTGGCCATCGACTACCCCTTGCTGTAATCCTGCAAATAATTCTGTGAACGCCATTGGAGTTGGGTTAGCACCTAATTCAGACCAAATATCCATATGGAGATCATTTTCAAGAGTTCTAATCTTCAAACCTTTTACATCCTCTGGTGTTTTTACTTCCTTAACACCATTTGTTAAATGTCTAAAACCATTCTCCCAATAGTTTAACCCTATTACATTCTGACTCTCCAACTCTGCTAATAAATCAGACCCAATCTTTCCATCTAATACTTCATAGGCAACTTCAGAATTTGGAAATAAGAACGGTAAGTCAAATACATTAAACTTAGGAACAAACTGAGCGATTGGTCCAGTTGACATGGTAGTTCCTTGAATGGAACCAAATTGTAACGATTCAAATACCTCACGATCGCCACCTAGTTGACCATTTGGATATACTTCTACTTTTATGGATCCATTTGTTTTACTTTCTACTAATTCCCCAAACTTTACTAACCCTTTTGTAAGCGATCGATCTTCTGATGTTACAACTGCTAATTTCATTAATTTTTCACTGGTATTAGCATTTGAGTCGTTTGGTTCCTCATTTTTCTCATTATTTGTAGATTGTTGTGAACACGCACCTAGAATCATTAAACATAAGACTAATAATAAAGATAGAGCTCTTTTCATTTCTCATTCACTCCTTATTGATAGTTTTAGAAACTGAACATTAACATATCTTGAACCCACTTAAAAAGATAACGCTTTCAAAAATGTAATGAAGTAACTCAGACCCCTCTTTGTTTGTGTGAAAAATTTAGATAGTTTAGCCATTTAGAATGCGTTTTCATTAATGAGATCGATTTAATTAAATCTCATTTCAGCTGAATCTCCCCCTCTCTTACCTTCTTCATCTAACTTTTAGGATATAGTTAGAAAAAATTAAATCGATCTAATTTCACTAGTGTTGCATAAATAATTTCGTAATTTTCAGTTTAATTATATTCTCTATTTAGAGCCAAAAAAGTAAATACCCAACAAAGGTGGCTCCATCCATTTGGAAATTTATTTACAATTAGACCTGTG